>CABRHR010000006.1 GCA_902470835.1 uncultured Collinsella sp. | reverse complement strand
AGATAGCGTAGCGTCTCGTGGGCTCGGAGATGTGTATAAGAGACAGGTGGTGGTCGCGGTCTCTACTCTTTCGCCGAGCCCGTGCTTCCCGATTCGGCGGTCCAGGGCATCTCATCCTCGAAGAGCCATGTACGGGCAGACCCACTATCGCGTGCGGTCTGCGGATCGGGCAAGCAGGTCTGTTCATAGGCATCCTGGATACACTGGCCCATAAAATCGTTGAGCTCGGTCTGGTCGCCTTCCATGACATAGGCCGCATCGCCGTCCATGATGTAGATGCCCGGGCCCTCATTGCCCTCGTAGCCCGGATCGTACGAGACATCACATAACTTTGCGCCGTTCGCAGTGTCCAGCTCGATAGACGAGCGGCATCCGCCAACCATGTCGTTCGCTCTTGCCCGATAGGACGCATATCCGTACCAACGCTTAAATGTTTTGCCTTTGAGCAGCTCGGACGCTTTGCTGATTAGGCTCGCGTCCGTGGTGTAGCGCATGGCCCCAAGCTGAATGCGCGGATAATTGCTAATTCCCAGCGCAGCCGGTTGCCCATCAAAATCAACAGTAATAGTCTCGGGTTTTTCGTCGCCGGTCAGAAGTTCGACACATTGAGTCACAGGCTTAACCACCGGTTCCGTCACCGCAGCAGGCAGAAATGTCATGCCGACAGCGCCCATGCCAACCACGGTGATCGCAAGTGCCAAGACAATCAATCCAATACGGGCAGAACGGCTCACGGCAAAACACCCCACAATGCAAACCCGCGCCATGTGCTCTAATGATACCGCCAGCTAACACTATCACCAAAAGAAGCCGCCCGCTCCCCACCACCACAAAGGGGGCAGGCACCTTTGTGGTGGCTTTTCGGCGCCAGCACTCAACATCTCAATCTGTAACATCTAGCGGCCGTTTTTGACCTCAGATGTTACAGATCGAGATGAAATGCTCAGCGGCGCCCGTTTATCTAAATCTGTAACAACTACTCGGTAAATAAGGGCCTACCTGCTACAGATCGAGACAAACAGAAACCACCACAAAGGTGCCTGTCCCCTTCGTGGCGGTTCAACAAAGAAGCCGCCCCGATAACAGAGGCGGCATCAAGCAAGTCTATTTTTAGCGTCCCTCAAGACCCAACGAGAACGTCGCGGTAGCCCCGGACACACCATTCCCTCGGGCGACCCTCGCGAAGCGCGTGAGCACGAGGGAAAGGTGTGTCCGGGGCGTACGGCAACGTTACTCGGCAGCGGCCTTGAACTTGTTGTAGTTGATCAGGCAGCCGGCCTTGACGATGGCACGCTCTTCGGCCGTCATATCGGCAATGTAGAGCTCAATCTGCTCGACCGTGCCGTTGGCACGCACCATGTAGGCGGCGATGTCCTTCAGGTCGCCATCGAGCGCGGCGCGAATTCCCGGCACAAAGACGTAGTCGCCCACCTCAAAGTTGGGCTCGGCCTCCATCTGGAAGGGCACCATGCCCCAGTTCATCACGTTGGAGCGATAGCGCTTGGTGGCGTACTCGTGGACGATGTTGGCCAGGCCGCCGATCACGCGCTGGCAGCTCGCGGCCTGCTCGCGGGCAGAACCGTCACCGGGCTTCTTGGCATAGAGCATGGAGCCGTACTCGGTTGCTTTGGCGTCTGCCGCGACACCCGCGCCAGCCAGCGCCTCAAACACGCCGGCAAGCTCGGCATCGAGTGCCGCCAGGTCGCCTGCTGCTTCGCCGGCAACGCGGCGCTTTTCCACCGCGTCAACCTCCTTGGAGCGGCCCACGTAGGCCGGATCACGACGGCTCAGCGTAAACTCGGCCAGACCCAGCGGGTTGGAGCGGAAGGAGCTCGTCTCGCCCGAGGGAATGAGCTCGTCAGTCGTGGTGACCGGGTCCATGATCTTGGAGCACACCTTGAGCAGGATGTCGTCGCCGAGGGGCTCCATCGCGGGCCACGGCTTGATGTTGGGGCCTTCGACCAGCTCGTCGGCAGGCTCCGCCTTGCCAAAGCCCCAGTACACGCGCTTCTTGTAGGGAGCGTCGTCGAAGGTGTACTCACAGGCCTCGTCCCAGGTCTCCTCGGGCAGGTCGGTCGCCGGCGTCAGGACGCCGCCGTTGGCAGCCGTCGCCGCAATGGAGCGGGCGTCCATCAGGGCCACGGCGCTCAGCTGGCCATTGCCCGGCTTGGAGCCCTCGCGGTTGGGGAAGTTGCGCGTAGTGTGGCGGATCGAAAGGCCGTTGTTGGCAGGCGTATCGCCGGCGCCAAAGCACGGGCCGCAGAATGCCGTGCGCACGATCGCGCCGGCCTCCATAAGGTCGTAGATATAGCCACGGCGCGTAAGCTCGAGCGCCACGGGCTGGCTCGTGGGATAGACCGACAGCGAGAACTCGCCACAGCCGGTGTTAGCGCCCTTGAGCACGCGGGCAGCCTGCACCACGGAGTCGTAGTTGCCGCCCGAGCAGCCGGCGATAACGCCCTGTTGCACGTGCAGCTTGCCGTCGACGATCTTGTCGAGCAGGCTAAAGTGCGTCTTGCCCTCGCCGATCTTGGCGGCCTCGAGCTCCACCTCATGCAGGATGTCCTCGAGGTTCTCGTTGAGCTCGTCGATCTCAAAGCCATTGGAAGGATGGAACGGCAGCGCGATCATGGGCTTGATGCTCGACAGGTCGACCTCGACGCAGCCGTCGTAGTAGGCAACATCGGCGGGCTTGAGCTCGCGGTAGTCGTCGCCGCGGCCGTGCACGGTCAAAAACGCGTGTGTGTCCTCGTCGGTGGCCCAGATGCTCGACAGGCAGGTGGTCTCGGTGGTCATGACGTCAACGCCGTTGCGGTAGTCGGTCGTCATGCTCGCGATGCCCGGGCCCACAAACTCCATTACCTTGTTCTTGACGTAGCCCTTGGCAAAGACGGCGCGGATGATGGCGAGCGCCACGTCGTGCGGGCCGACACCGGGACGCGGGGCGCCCGTGAGGTAGATGGCAACGACGCCGGGATAGGCAACATCGTAGGTGTCACGCAGCAGCTGCTTTGCCAGCTCGCCGCCGCCCTCGCCCACGGCCATGGTGCCCAGGGCGCCGTAGCGGGTGTGCGAGTCGGAACCCAGGATCATCTTGCCGCAACCGGCGAAGTTCTCACGCATAAAGGAGTGGATGACGGCGATGTGCGGCGGGACGAAGATGCCGCCGTACTTCTTGGCCGCGGAAAGGCCAAAGACGTGGTCGTCCTCGTTGATGGTGCCGCCCACGGCGCACAGCGAGTTATGGCAGTTGGTGAGCACGTAGGGCAGCGGGAACTGCTCCATGCCCGAGGCGCGCGCCGTCTGGATGATGCCGACAAAGGTGATGTCGTGGCTCGCCATGGCGTCGAAGCGAATCTTGAGCGCCTCGGGATCTCCGGACGTATTGTGTGCCTGGAGGATCGAATACGCGATGGTGCCGCGCTTGGCATCCTCGGGCGCCTGCGTAATACCGCGCTCGGCAGCCTCGGCCGCAGGCACAACCTCGCTGCCGCCGCGCAGGTAGATGCCGTCCTCGTACAGCTTGACCATACTGTCTCCCACTCTGCCCAAAAATATGAGCGCATAGCATACATTCGTTCAATATCGTGCCATAGAACGGTTGCGAGTGGGTTACGAATCTGCGCGTTCACTTTATCTCGGTAAAGTAAAGGACGAACCCCTTGCATCGCGCTCTCGACAAGGAGCATCCCAAAGTGCCAGCCAAAGCAACGTCGCAGGTTGAGGACGGGCAGCGAGCGGGTCGCATTTGAGACAAGGTGACGCGAAACGAAAGGGCGCTGACCTTCTGGTCGCGCCCTTGAAGTTGAACGTCAGATTGTCCAAATGCGGCCCGCGCAGCGTCGGCTGGTCCGCCGTTCGGCAGAACGGCGGAACCTTCTGGTCATGCCTTGCCTTTTGAATGACAAATTGTCGCTCTGGGCGGCGCGCAGCGTCGACCGGTCCGCCGTTCGTTAGAACGGCGGAACCTACAGATCCCCTCCCGCGCCTAGCAGCTTGCGCATGACTTGCTCGGGGTTAACCGAGCCGTCGCGCGGGGCCAGGGCGGTGATCTTCTTCTGCATCTTGTACTCGTGCAGCTCTTCCTCGAGCTGACGCACGCGGGCGCGGAGCTTCTCGTTCTCGCGCTCGCGCTCCTCGGCACGCTCCTTCATATCGAGGATGCGCACCACGCCGGCGAGGTTGATGCCCTCGTCGGTCAGCTGGTTGATGAGCTCCAGGCGCTCGATATCGGCACGCGAATACAGACGCGTGTTGCCGCCCGAACGCTGGGGGTTCACCAGGCCCTTGGACTCGTAGACGCGCAGAGTCTGCGGATGCATGCCGGTCAGCTCGGCCGCCACGCTGATCATGTACAGCGGTTTGTTCCTATTGTCCTCGGCCATGCTACCTGACCCCTTTCCGTCTCGTTATCGTCCATCATAAGCCCGCGGGCGTGGGCGTGCGCCGCGACCGCCCTAGTACGTCGCCTTGTAACGGTTGACCTTCTCGCGATAGTCGCGCGTGTCGGCCTCGCGCAGCTTGGTCATGGCATCGCGCTCGTCATCGGACAGGTTCGTGGGAACCTGCACCTTGATCTCGACGAGCAGCGCACCGGTGCGGCCACGGTGCTTGACGTCGGGCGCGCCCATCTCCTTAAAGCGGAACTTCTTGCCCGTCTGGGTACCCGCGGGCACCTTCAGACGAACCGTCGCACCGCCGGGCGTGGGCACGTCCACCGTGCAGCCGAGCGCCGCCTCGTAGACCGAGACCGGTACCTCCATGGTCACGTCGGCACCTTTACGCTTAAACAGCGGATGCTCCTCCACGTGCGTGGTCACGACCAGGTCGCCGCGCTCGCCGCCGGCAACGCCATACTCGCCGCGACGCTTGTAGCGCAGTTTGCCGCCGTCGACCGCGCCCGCGGGCACCGAGACCGTAATGGTCTGCTGCTCGCCCGTCGAGGGAATGCGATAGGTAACCTTGTGCGTCACGCCGCGGAACGCGTCCTCAGCCGTCACATCGACGGTCAGCGACAGGTCACCGCCCTTGCGAGCACGGCTGCGGCCCGCGCCGGCATTACCCGCAGCCCCGGCAAAGCCCGAGCCCCAATCGCTGCCCCAGGCGCCGTTGCCGCTAAAGATGCTGTCGAAGATATCGCCCCAGCCGCTGGCGCCCGCGCCGGCACCGTAGCCGCCGCCATACGCGCCGCCCGCGCCCGGCATGCCGCCAAACATGAGCATCTGGTCGTACTCTTTGCGCTTCTTCTCGTCCGAAAGCGTTTCGTAGGCCTCGCTGATCTCCTTGAACTTGGCCTCGTCGCCGCCGGCATCGGGGTGATATTTTTGCGCGAGCTTGCGAAACGCGCTCTTGATCTCTTTGTCGGAGGCGCTCTTGGATACGCCCAGGATGTCATAGAAGGTTTTGCCTGCAGCCATCGTAGCTCCTCTCCTGTTACGTCCGCCGTCCATGCAGACGACGGCCCATGCTTTCATATGGCACTAGGCCAGAAAGGGCCCCGGGTGTTGCCCCGGGGCCCTTCTCAATTACTCCTCGGTGCTCTCGGCCGTATCGGCCGCAGCATCCTCGGGCGCCGCTTCGGGCTCCGGTGCGGGGCGCTTCTCGCCACCGTAGGTCACCGTCACCATCGCGGAACGCAGGATGCGATCCGCCATGCGGTAGCCCTTCTGGTACACATCGTTGACGGTCTCGTCGTACTGCGATGCGTCCTCGACGCGACCCACAGCCTGGTGCTCGAGCGGATCGAACGCCTCGCCCTTGGGGTCGATGGGCTCAACGCCCTCGTGCGCAAACACGTCGAGCAGCTTGGCATGTACCGCGTCAACGCCATCGACGAACTGCTTAAAGTCGTCGGAAAGCTCTTGACTGCGGGCATGGTCGATCGCGCGCTCGATATCGTCGATTACCGGCAACAGCGCGGTGACAAGCTTCTCGGTCGCGCGCTCGCGCTCGGCGATGCGCTCGTTGGCGGTGCGACGACGGAAGTTCTCCCAGTCGGCCTGCAGACGGGCGGTGCGCTCGGTAGCGTCCTTCGCCTTGTCCTCGGCGGCCTTCTGAGCCTCTGCCGCAGCATCGAGCTCACTGCGCACGTCGGCAAGCTCCTTTTGGGCCTGCTCGAACTTGAGCTTAAAGTCGTTGTCGGCGGCTTCCTCACCGGCGCGGATAGCGGCTTCCACCATCTCGTCCTCGGTCATCGTCGCCTCCTTGTTGGAATCCTCTACCTGGTTCTCGGCAGCCTCGGCGGCCGGGGCCTCGTTGGCCTCGGTATCGTCGACGGCCTCTACGGGAATCTTCACGTCCTTCTCCTCAGAGTCAACGGGGGCGGCGCCAGCGGCGGCCGCCTCCGTGCGAGCTTTACGGGCGGACATGATTACTTGTCCTCGTCGTCCACAACCTCGTAGTCGGCGTCGACAACGTCATCGTCGGCAGGCTGGGCGCCGACGGCACCGTCGGTCTGCTGCTGAGCGTCGGCGTAGACAACCTGGGCCAGCTCGTAGGCCACGGACTGCAGGGACTCGCCGGCGGCCTTGATGGCCTCGACGTCAGAGCCCTCGAGCGCCTTCTTGGCGTCGGCGATAGCGGCCTCGGCCTTGGACTTCACATCGGCGGAAACCTTGTCGCCCAGCTCGTTAAGGGTCTGCTCGGTGGAGTAGCACAGGCTGTCGGTCTGGTTGCGGACCTCGACCTCTTCCTTCTGCTTCTTGTCCTCCTCGGCATGAGCCTCGGCGTCCTTGACCATACGATCGACTTCGTCGTCGGACAGAGCGGTGGAGCCGGAAATGGTGATCTGCTGCTCCTTGCCGGTGCCCTTGTCCTTAGCGGAGACCTTGACGATGCCGTTGGCGTCGATGTCGAAGGTGACCTCAATCTGCGGCACGCCGCGGCGGGCAGCCGGGATACCGGTCAGCTGGAACTTACCGAGCGACTTGTTGTCGCGGGCAAGCTCGCGCTCGCCCTGGAGCACGTTGATCTCGACGCTGGTCTGGTTGTCGGCAGCGGTGGAGTAAACCTCGGTCTTGGAGGTCGGGATCGTGGTGTTGCGGTCGATCATCTTGGTCATGATGCCGCCCATGGTCTCGACACCCAGCGACAGCGGGGTAACGTCGAGCAGCAGGATGCCCTCGACGTCGCCGGTAAGCACGCCGCCCTGGACGGCAGCGCCGTCGGCAACGACCTCGTCGGGGTTCACGGACATGTTGGGCTGCTTGCCGGTCATGGTCTTGACGAGCTCCTGGACGGCGGGCATACGGGTGGAGCCGCCGACGAGGATGACCTCGGTCAGATCGGAGAGCTTAAGCTTGGCGTCGCGCAGGGCGTTGGTGACAGGCTGCTTGCAGCGCTCGAGCAGGTCGCGGGTGATCTTCTCGAACTCGGCGCGGGTCAGCGTGTAGTTGAGGTGCAGCGGGCCGGACTGGTTCATGGTAATGAACGGCAGGTTGATGGTGGTCTGCTGGGCGGCGGAGAGCTCCTTCTTGGCGTTCTCGGCAGCCTCCTTCAGACGCTGCAGGGCCATGGGGTCCTGACGCAGGTCGACACCGTTCTCCTGCTGGAACTTATCGGCCATCCAGTCGATGACGCGCTGATCCCAGTCGTCGCCGCCCAGGTGGTTGTCGCCCGAGGTGGACAGAACCTCAAACACGCCGTCGGCGAGGTCGAGGATGGAGACGTCGAAGGTGCCGCCGCCCAGGTCGAAGACCAGGATGCGCTGGTCGGTGCCCTGCTTGTCCAGGCCATAGGCAAGAGCAGCAGCGGTCGGCTCGTTGACGATACGCTTGACGTTGAGGCCGGCGATCTTACCGGCGTCCTTGGTGGCCTGACGCTGGGCGTCGTTGAAGTAGGCCGGGACGGTGATGACGGCGTCGGTGACGGTCTCGCCCAGATACTTCTCGGCGTCGGCCTTCATCTTTGCGAGCGTCATGGCGCTCACCTGCTCAGCGGTGTAATCCTTGCCCTCGATGTCGACGACGGCACGGCCGCCCTGGCCCTCCTTGACCTCATACGGCACGGTCTTGATCTCGGAGGTGCACTCGGAGTACTTGCGGCCCATGAAGCGCTTGATGGAGAACACGGTGTTCTTGGGGTTGGTGACAGCCTGGTTCTTAGCGGCCTTACCCACGACGCGGTCGCCGTCGGCACGGAAGCCCACCACGGACGGGGTGGTGCGGTCGCCCTCGGCGTTCACGATAATGGTCGGAGAACCGCCCTCGAGAACGGCCATTGCGGAGTTAGTAGTACCAAGGTCGATACCAAGAATCTTGCCCATTAGAAATTCCCTCTCTCTTGCGCGTTTGCACCGACTCGGCGGTCTGCCGCGCGGCGCTTCGGCTTGTCTTTCAGGATGTAGTGTATCCCCTTATGGGCCGGAATATACAAAATCTAAGTCAATTCATATAAGATTTCTTATTGCTGAGAGTTTAGGTTCTCAAATGCGCAGGTAGATGCGCTGATTGAGTTCTCGGCAAATCTATCGAGATCTATGTAGAGATGGCTGAGGTTTGCGTCCGGGGGTGCCTGGGGCTGCCTTGCGGAAAGCTTGTCCCGGTTTGAGCGTGGATTCCGGGCCGCAGTTTCCGTCTGAAAGCTCAACCGGAAACCGTGTCCCGTTTTGAGAGCTGATACCGGGTCGCAGTTTCCGCTAGCGGGCCCAACCGGAAACTGCGGCCCGTTTTTCGGCAAAATAACGGGATGTCCTTTCCGCAGGCGCGCTCAATAGCTCAATATTTCAAGTCACCTATAGCTAACATTTGCGCAGCTCAACGGCCTTACCTGCATATTTTTTAGTAAGCCGTGGCATACTCGGCGAACGGTATGAAGATGCCGGTCAGAGGGTATTGCAAACGGTCGCTCCCGTGGTATGTTTTTGCCCGAATCAAACCGACGCGCATCGCCTGTAGCGTCGGTCAACAGAGAGGAAACTACCATGGCTCATCCCGTAATTGATGCCGACGAGTGCATCGCTTGTGGCGTTTGCGTCGACTCCTGCCCCGCTGGCGTTCTGGAGCTCCAGGACGTCGCTACCGTCGCTGACGAGGATTCCTGCGTCGCCTGTGGCGCTTGCCAGGACGCTTGCCCCGCCGGCGCGATCACCGAGATCGTCGAGGAGTAACAACTCCCCCACTTGCACACTCACAAGTACACCGTGCACAAAAAGGAGGCCTCCGCATCGCCGCGGAGGCCTCCTTTTGCATTCGTCGTTACTAGGACAGGTCGTCTTCGTAGGGCATTAGGTCCGCCAAGTAGCCTTTCTCCTTGAGCATGGTCTCGATCTCGTCGAGAGTCTGCTCGTCTTCTGCCGCGATGCGATGGAAGTGATAGCCGCTGGTCACCGTCAGCAGCGGAAAGCTCTTGCCGCTGGCGATGTCATGCAGGTAGCGTTCGATATCGCGGCGGTTACGGATATCCAGGTCGGCCGTGATCTTGCCGTACACGCGGTGGTTGACGATCACGTTGAGCACGGCGCCGCCCGCGTCGACGATGCTCGTGAGCTCGTCGCCCGCCTGCTCCACGCTGTGGCGCACCTTGACCAGGCGCGTGGGCACAGCCGGGCTGCTCGCCGCCTCCTGCAGCACGTAGCCGCGATTGGTGGCGACGATATCGTGCCCGTCGGCGCGCAGCAGGGCAATGTCCTGCACCACGACCTGACGGCTCACGCCCACCTCGCTGGCAAGCGCACTGCCCGAAACGGGATCTTTGGCTCCCTCGAGCACGGCCATGATGGAACGGCGACGCTCGCGGGCATTCATTATTTACCGTCCAGCAGACGCAGGTGCTTAAGCGAGAGGTCGAGGATCGGCGCGGAGTGCGTCAGGGCGCCCGAGCTAATAAAGTCGACGCCCAGGTCGGCCAGGGCACGGATGTTGCCGGCATCCACGTTGCCCGAGCACTCGGTCTTGGCGCGACCGTCGATAAGCTCGATGGCGGCGGCCATATCGTCGTGCGTCATGTTGTCGAGCATGATGATGTCGGCACCGGCCTCAGCGGCTTCGCGCACCATATCCAGGCTCTCGCACTCAATCTCGACCGTCGTGGTAAAGGACGCATGGGCACGCGCCATTTCGATCGCTCGCGTCACACCACCGGCGGCGTCGATATGGTTGTCCTTGAGCATGACGGCCGTCGACAGGTTGTAGCGGTGGTTGCTGCCACCGCCGATCTCGACTGCGGCCTTCTCGAAGACACGCATGCCCGGCGTGGTCTTGCGCGTGTCGACAAGCACGGTCTTGGTGCCCACGAGCGCAGCCGCCATCCGATGTGTGTAAGTAGCGATGCCGCTCATGCGCTGCAGGTAGTTGAGCGCCACGCGCTCGCCCGAAAGCAGCACGCGCGCGTCGCCGCGCACCTGGCCCACGTGATCGCCGGCGTGTACCTCGTCGCCGTCCGCGACATCGAACAACACGGAGCTCTGCGGATCCAGCAGCTCAAAGGTGCGGGCGAATACGTCCAGGCCGGCGATAATGCCGTCGGCCTTGGCGATGAGCTCAACAGTAGCGGGGCGCGCCGTGGGGCACACGCTCGCCGTACTCACGTCCTCAAACGTGATGTCCTCGCGCAGAGCCTGCAAAATCAGATCATCGACGACGAGCTTCATGGTAATGGGATTCATGGTCTACTCCTCCACGGCCTGCGTGCCGGCGGCACGGGCCAAATCATCGATTGCCAGGGCATCGGCGCTCAGAGCGCGATGACGGCCATCGAGCGCAGGATCGCCCGCCTGCTCCACGGCCAGCGACTCGCCGGTGCGCATGTACCACGCGGCGCGACGGCCCCAAACCAGAGACTCGAGCAGGCTGTTAGAAGCCAGGCGGTTCTTGCCGTGAACGCCGTTGCAGGCCGTCTCGCCCGCGGCGTAGAGCTCGGGCATCGAGGTGCGGCCGTCCTTGTCGACCCATACGCCGCCCATAAAGTAGTGCTGCGTAGGCGTGACGGGAATGGGCTCGTCCAGGATGTCGCGGCCGTCCTCTAGGCAGCGCGCGCGGATATTGGCAAAGTGCCCGGTCACCACGTCGCGATCGACGGGGGCAAAGCTCAGCCATTCGTGCTCGGTGCCGTCCTGCTTCATCTGCTTGCGGATGGCGGCGGCGACAACGTCGCGCGGCTGCAACTCGTCGGTAAAACGCTCGCCGGCGGCATTGAGCAGAATCGCGCCCTCGCCGCGGCAACTTTCGCTGATTAGGAACGTGCGGCCCGGCTGCGGCGAGAACAGACCCGTGGGGTGAATCTGCACGTAGTCCAGGTGCTCCATCGTGATGCCGTGCTCCTGTGCGATGTAACAGGCGTCGCCCGTGAGCTGCGGGTAGTTGGTCGAGTGGTCGTATACGCCACCGATACCGCCCGTTGCCCACAGCGTATGGCGGGCATGGATCTTAAACGGCTTACCGGCATGCACGCCCTCGGCGGCATTTGCCAGCTCGTCGGCGGGGCGAGCTGAATCGTCCTCGTCCACGGCGACGGCGACGACGCCGGTGCACACTGTGGCGCCATCGCGCTCGGCGGTCAGGATGTCGGTCATGGCAACGTGTTCGAGAATCTGCACGTTATCCAGCTTGCGGACAGCCTGGAGCAGCTTGGTCGTAATTTCCTTGCCCGTAATATCGGCATGGAAGGCGATGCGCGGGCGGCTGTGTGCGCCCTCGCGGGTAAAGTCGAGGCTGCCGTCGGCCTTGCGCTCAAAATCCACGCCCATGGCCAGCAGGTCGTTGATGACCGAGCGGCTCGAGCGAATCATGATGTCAACACTCTCGCGGCGGTTCTCGTAATGGCCGGCATGCATGGTGTCCTCAAAGAAGGCATCGTAGTCCGAGCCTTCGGGCAGCACGCAGATGCCGCCCTGCGCGAGCATCGAATCGCACTCGTCGACAGCGCCCTTGGAGAGCATGATCACGCGCGTGCTCGTCGGCAGATTGAGAGCCGCATACAAGCCCGCCACGCCGCAACCGGCAATGACAACGTCACACTCCATATCGGGGTATTGTTTGGTTTCCACAGGAATCCTCTCCCTTGTAATGTGGCATAAGGGATGATCCCTCATGTCACATTGGCTTAGCGCGCCGCGTACTCGAGCATGCGGTCGAGCGTGAGCTTGGCCTGATCGGCGGCCTCGTCCGACACGCCAATCTGCACCTCGCCCTCGCCCGTCTCCAGGCAGTGCACGAGCTTTTCGAGCGTAATGAAATCCATGTTGACGCAGGTGGGCTGCACCGCAGGGAAGTAGAACTTCTTGCCGGTGCCCTGGCAGCGGCGCTCGAGCTCGTAGAGCACGCCGCGGACCGTCACGATGATGAACTCGCTCGCGTCCGACTCCTCGGCATACTTGATGATGCCGGCGGTGGAGCCGATGTAGTCGGCCTCGGCCAGGACGTCGGCCTTGCACTCGGGGTGCGCCAGCACGAGCGCGTCGGGGTGCGCCTCCTGCGCGTCGACGATCTGCTCGACGGTGATGATGTGATGACGCGGGCAGTAGCCGTTGTTGAGGATGACATGCTTTTGGGGCACCTGCTCGGCCACAAAGCGGCCCAGGTTTTGGTCGGGAATGAACAAGATGTGCTGCTGCGGCAGCTCGAAGACAATCTTGACGGCGTTAGAGCTGGTAACGCACACGTCGCTCCAGCTCTTGATCTCGACCGTGGAGTTGACGTAGCAGACCACGGCAAGGTCGTCGCCGTACTCGGCGCGGGCCGCGTCGACCGTCTCGCGCTTGACCATGTGCGCCATGGGGCAATCCGCGCCCGGCTCGGGCAGCAGCACGGTCTTGTTGGGATTGAGCAGCTTGGCGCTCTCGCCCATAAACTCCACGCCGCACAGCACGATGGTCTGCTGCGGCAGGCTCTTGGCGAGCTTTGCCAGGTAGAAGCTGTCGCCGACGTAATCGGCCACGGCCTGTACCTCGGGCGCCACGTAATAGTGTGCCAGGATTACCGCGTCGCGTTGGGTTTTTAGTTGCTGAATGGCCTCGACGAGCTCTGCGGGCACCAATGCCGCGCGCTCCGTTGCCGTCGTTGCCGATGCCAGGCCGGCCGCAATATCGCGTGCAAGCTCCGATGCATCCATGTTCGCGCTCTGTGCCATCAAGGCCCCTCTCTTTTGGCGAATCTTGGGGCTTTAGTATGACACCTAGGTTTACAGCTGACAAGACAGCTGTAAACCTAGGTGTAAAGTTGAAATAAAGATTCAATTACGGAGCGACCCATTTTAGAATTGGCGAGCTGAAAAGAGCCGAAATGGCTTCTTTCTAATATTTGAACCCTCTGTTTGATGCCCCAGTTTGAGGGGCCGTGGGCAAAAAAGGGCAAATATGAGTACTGTTACCAGATTAGTAGCAGCGTTTTTCGGTCCGTCAGGCCCATGAATCGCCTTTTTGGGCTCCGAATCCAGCGACAGGCATCCCAAAATCACGCTCGCGACGCTCCCTAGACCCGTTTTGAGCCTTATTTTGCTGTTACTAAAATAGTGACAGTACTCATATTTGCCATTTTTTGCCCACAAGACCTCGCGGCGCCACAAAAAAGGGGCCCGGATGGCGAAATCCGGGGCCCCAAGGGGATGAGGAGGCGACTAGGCGCGGCGCCTCATGGCGTATGCCAGCAGCAGAACTGCCACGCCGGCTGCAAGTACGCCACCAGCCATGGCGTACATCCCATCGCCGACCGAAGGCATGGTCGCCTTGCCAGCCTTCTTCTTGGACTTAGAAGACGTGGTCGTCGTGGTCGTGGTGGTCTGGCTCGAATCGGGCGTCGGCTTGGCGGCCTCGGCAATGGTAAAGGTCGTCTCGGCCGTACCCGTGGTCGAAACCACGCTCAGCTTATGCTCGCCCACGCCAAGCGTCTTCACGAAGCTCGCCTTGAGCGTCACGATTGTAGAGCCCGAGGTAAGAACGAAGTTATCAGCACCGACTTCCATGTCGTCGACCAGCACCGTCTTGAAGTACTTGATCTGCGCGTTCGAGCGGAAGCTCAGGTCCTTGGCGGTGTCGACCGTAATCGCCTGGCCTGCACCCTCAATGATCGTGGGGGCCAGGATCGCGATGTCCTCGGTCTTGCCCTTCTCGCCGCAGACAGTGCACTCCTGGTGCCTCTCGCCCTTGGCCTCGGTGGTCGCCGGCTTGTCAACGACCCACTCAAAGGTGTGCTCAGCCTTGTCGAGGATCTCGCCGCAGCGGCAGATGTGCCAGTGAGCCTTGGCGTCGTGCGCCCAGCCGGAGCCGTCGGGCTCGTGCTTGAGGACGCCATCGACCGTCACGTTCACGTCGTCCTCGACGTCCTTGAGCTCATAGGCGCCATCGTCGGAGAGCTTAACGGCCTTGCCGTTGACGTTGACGGCGTAGTCCTTGCCCGTAAAGTACGCGCCGTCGATGCTGATGGCGAGCTTTGCGGAGCCGTGCCAGTCGAGCTCGGTCGCCGTCGAGGTGAGCGTGTATCCAGCCTGATTACCCGGCAGCGTCACGACGAGCTTGCGGCCAGCCTTCACGGTAACCTCGGTAACGGCAGAGGCGTCGTAGTTGGCCTTAGCCTGGTAGCGTACCTCGTACACGCCGGCGGCGAGGTCCTTGAGCTCGGTCACGTCCTTGCCCACGGCCTGGTACTCGGCAGCACCTTGGGCACGCCACTCCATGGTGGCGTCGACGCTCGTGATCTTGCCGTCGGACTTGCCGCTCACGGTCTCGGCCTCGGTCTGAACCACCGGCGCGTCCTGCGGGGCGTTCTTGATGGAGAACTCGCAGGTCAAGCCATCGGCAGGCAGTACGTAGTTGCCCGCAGCCTTGCCCGTCAGCTCGGCGAGGGTCGCCTTATAAGAGGTGCCGACCTCGGTCTGGGAACCGTCAACGAATGCACCAAGGTCATCCTTGCCGATAACATTGCCGAGCGTGGCCACGGGACAGTGCTCCTTGCCGTCGTAGACGAACTCGGTGGTGCCCCACGTCACGGTGAGCAGGCGCTGGTTAATGGTGAACGTGCCGTCGACGAACGTAATGATGTAGTTGGGGTTGGCGCCCTCGGGCTGCGTCAGCCGCAGCGCATAGCCGCCCTCGCGCACGTCGTCGCAGTCTTCGCGCGCGATCTCGAGCTCAAGTGTCTCGTCCTTTACGAGCTCGCCAGCGGTGACCGACCACTCAAAGACGGGGTCTTTCTCGCCGTAGGTCTTGGAGGCGTTCTGAGCGGTGACCGTGATCGCACGCGGCTTGACCTCGAGCGTCACCTGACCCTCGACCGTCGCACCGCCAATCATCACCCTATAGGCAACGTCCAGCTTGCTAACGTTCTTGATCTCGGGAGCAGTGGCAGACCAGGTCTTGCCGCCGTCGGCGCTGTACTCGGCCGTTGCGCCCTCGGGCAGTGCCGAAGCATTGACCGTGTGATACGCACCGTCGTACTCGCCGGAGTAGCCGGCAATAGCAACAGCCGGAATCTCCTCGGAGGCAAGGGCGTACCCGCAGACGACGCACTGACGATGACCGAGACCCTTCTCAGTCGCCGTGGGAGGCGTGTCGACAATCCACGTAAAGGTGTGCGCGGCCTCGTCGATCTTGTCGCCGCAGGTGCTCTCATGCCAGTGCGTGTTGTCATCGGAGAGCCACGTATCGCTCACGGCCTCGTGCTTGCGCACGCCTTCGACCGTCACCCTCACATCGCCCTCGACGTCCTGGACGGTGAACTCGCCGCGGTCGTTGAGCGCCACGACGGAACCGTTGACCTTAACGACGTAGGCGGAGGGGTCGGCAAAGTAGCCGTCCTCGATGCTGATAGCGAGGGTAGCGGAGCCATGCCAGTCGAGCTCGGTCGCGTCAGCCGTGAGCTTGTAGCCGACCTGTTCGGCGGGCAGCGTCACAGCAAGCTTGCGGCCCGTGGCAACCGTGACCTTGGTCGCGGCGGAGGCTTCGTGGTTGTCATCGGCGCGGTAACGCACCTCGTACGTGCCCGCGGCAAGGCCGCTGAGCTCGGTCACGCCTTCGGGCACAGCCTGATACTCGCCCGAATCCTTGGCACGCCACTCCATAGTGGCGTCGACGGCCGTGATCTTGCCGTCAGCCTTGGCGCTGACGGTCTCGGCCACGCCCTGGACCACCGGTGCGCCCTTGGGCGCCTTCTTGATAGAGAACTCGCACGTCAGGCCTGTGGCCGGCAGCTTGTAGTTGCCCTTGTCGGCGCCCGTCAGCTTGGTGATCTCCGCCGTATAGGTGCCGGCCTTGACCGCGGCACCGTCGACATACGCAGAGACGTCGTCGCCTTCGAGAATGTTGTCGAGGTCTGCCCCGGGGCAGTGCTCCTCGCCGTCGTAGGTGAACTCAGTGGTGGCGTCCCACTTCACGGTGAGCTCGCGCTTATCGATAGTGAACGTGCCGGGCTTGAACGTAATCTCGTAGTTGGGGTTAGCGTCTTCGGTCTGCGACGCCGTCACGACGTAGCCGCCCTTGCTCACGGTCTCGCCGGCCTTGCGGGAAACGGTGATGTCCTGAAGGCTCTCGCCCTCGACGAGTTTGCCTTCAGCGACCTTCGAGCCCAGAACAGGGTCATCGTCGCCGTACGTCTTAGAGGCGTCGGATGCCGTCACAGTAACCTTACGCGGCGTCACCACAAGCTCGGCCTCGCCCTCGATAGCGGCTCCGTCGACGGTCGCACGGTACTTGAACGGCAGGGTGCCAGCATCCTTGATGCTGGGAGCTTCGGCAGACCAATTGACGCCACCGTCGATGCTGTACTGGACCGCCGTGCCCTCGGGCAGGGCCGAGACATCGGCAGTGTGGACCTTGCCGTCATACTCGCCGGAGTAGCCGGCAACAGAGGCTGCCGGAATTACAACCTTCTCGGAGGAGTTGTAGTCACAGACAGTGCAGTGCAAATGCTTGGATCCAGGCTTCTCGACCGTAGGCTTCTCGTCGATTACCCACTCGAAGGTATGCTCGGCAACATCAATCCGCTCACCGCACGTGCAAACATGCCAGTGAGAAGAACCGTCGCTCTTCCAACCGGTGCCATCGGGCTCATGCTTGGCGATGCCCTCGACGGTAATCACAGTGTCTTTCTCTACCTTAGACAGTTGGTAAACACCCTGCTCGCTGGGCTTGATGGTCTCGCCGTTTGCCTTAACAGCAAGATCCTTGGTCGCGTAATAGCCATCCGCAACCGCAAGCTTAAGCGTCGCAGAACCGTGCCAGTCGAGCTCGGTCGCGTCAGCCGTGATCGTGTAGCCCGCCTGCTCAGCCGGCAGCGTCACCTTGAGCTTGGGCCCAGCGGCGATCGTAACGGTAACGATCTCGGAGGCTTCATAATTCGTCGTCGCCCCGTAGCACAGGCGATAGGAACCGGGCGCAAGATTCTCAAGCTTGTCGCCATCGACCAGATCACTTGCCTTGATGAACATCATCTGCTTGCTAGGCTTGCCCAGCATCATCGATGTATCAACGCCCTCAATCGTGCCGTCGTGTTTACCACTCACGGTCTCCGCTGTCGCCTTTACATTGGGAGCGCTATCCCGTTTGGCCTTGGCGATAGCGTACTTGCATTCAATGCGCGAAGAGGGCTTCCGATAATTAGCAAGAACTGCGTTCTCACCAATAAGATTGCTTACATACGCCGTATACGTGCCGGCATTTACCCTTACAGCATCAGTGACATTGAGAGACACGTCGTCGCCGTTAACCAGATTGGTTATCTCTGCCGTGGGGCCCTGTTCTTGGCCGTTATAAACGTATTGACCAACATTCCACGTCACATCGATAGTGCGACGCGTAATAGTGAACTCGCCCGCCTCAAACGTAATGTCGTAGTTAGCGTTGGCGCCCTCTTCCTGAGAAGCCGTCACCTTATACGTCTTATAACCAGTCAGGACTTTCTCACCCTCATCACGCTTGTACGTAATACCGGAAAGCGTATCGCCCTCCATAAGGGAGCCAGCCGTCACTTTATAGGTAAAGTCAGGATCCGGATCGCCATACGTTTTAGAAGCAGCAGCTGGCGCCACCGTAATCGGGCACGGCGTCACCTCGAGCGTCACCTGTCCCTTGATGTCGGATGCACCAGGAGTTGTCACCTTATAGTCGACCGTGGTCTTGCCGACGTTTTTGATTGAAGGAGCATCCGTTTTCCACGTGGCGCCACCGTCGACGCTGAACTGAGCCGTCGCGCCTTCCTTAAGGTCAACGCTCACGGCATGCTCATTGCCGTCATACACGCCGACATAACCGCCGACGCACGCCGGAGGAATCTCCTCCTCGCGCAGGACATAGCCGCACGTGGAGCATTGATACCGCTTTAGGCCAGGCTTCTCGCTGGTAGGAGCCGTGACTTCCTCCCAGCAGAACTCATGCTTGCCTTCGTTAATCTTCTCTTCGCAGCGGCACACCTGCCAGTGGGTGCCATCTGAGCCCTCGGTCCTAAGCCAAGTACCGTCCTTCGACGCGTGCGGACCCTCCGCGATTGTGAAGACATTAGGATCCGAAGCTTTATGGTTCTTGTCCGACTTGAAACGCACCTCGTACTTTCCGGCGGGCAGATTGTCGATTGAAGTTTTGCCGGTACTGACAGATTCCCAGTATTTGTCCCCGGATTTTCTCCACTCATAGGTCTTGTTCAGGTTGGAGAGCGACCCATCCTCGAGTAAATGCGCACTTTCGTTCTTGACCTTGACGCCCGTGCCTTCACTAGCGATATAACTCCAGGGAGTGGGCTGGCTGCCTAGCGTAATCCTGATTTCAACCGACCCGCTCTTTGTCACATAGCCTTTAGCGGTGATGCGGTACTCGACCGTCACGGAACAGATATCTCTGCCATCGTACTGGACGTCTGTAAAACTCGGCGCTTCCTCCTTCCATTCGTCGCCCCCATCAACGCTGTACTCGATCTTCATGTCGTCGGGAGCTTTTTCCACCGAGATGTTGACGCCATGCGGCTGCCCGTCATAGGGGCCTTCGAATCCCTCGGCCGTCACATTCTCGAACTGCGTGCCCGTGATGGTCCAGTTTGCGCATACCGAACCAGCATAGTTGCCCATGCCCTTGATATAGACCTGGTAGTACGGGTAATAGGAATTGGAACTGGGAGGATCGGTCGCGCTCACCGTGCTATACGTCGGGTCACTATCGATCTTGTAGTCGCCATCCTTGACAAAGTACGACCAGCCTCGAGTGCTGTAGTTGTAGACCCCAACGGAGAACTTGGGCGTGATCTTCTCTCCCGTCCACGGGTACGCACGAACCGTCTCGCCATTGATTGTTGTGTCTGTTCCGTTGTCATCAAAGATGAACGTGAGCCCACTGACCTTGCTCAGATCAAGCGGCTTAATCTGGAACTCGCGGGTAAGCGTCAGGTCGCCTTCCTGGCCTTCGACCCTAACTTTGGACTCGATACGATAAATTCCCGCATCGGTGGGAACCTTTTCCAGTGGCTCGCCCTTGCTGTCGCTCCACTTCGAAAGCTTGTAATACCTAGACCCGGAGATATAGACGCCTCCCGTCGAGACGATATCGTCCGTAGCGTAGCCGTCCTTATTCGACATCGTCAGTGTTGGAGCGACCTTGCTGCCGCTGTATGTAACGCCCAGCCTTCCCTTATCCGACGTCGCCCCATCGATGCCCAGCTCGACGGAATAGCCATTTTTGTAGTTGCAATCGCTCGGGCGCATCTTGCCGGAGCAGGTGACCTTCAGTTGACATGAGCTGTTGGCGGCCTTTTCCACCGACCACACATGCTCGTGCGGCAGGCGCGAGGCATACACGTATCCGTCGTCCGTCTTTCCGATGCCGACGCTCAGATCGTCCGTAGTAACACGAGAGCGCAGGTCGGTCTCTTCGATGTCGCAGGTGCCGAGCGGCCACTGCGTGCCCGTATAAGAGCCCAACTGATCGTCCTTAAGCGACAGCTGGACCTTACCTGTGAAGGATTCTGCAATGTTCAATTTGCCGAGGTAGTAAACCCCCGGGGTATCGAGCGCGAGACCTCGAGCACCCTTATCGACGTTAGTAGTAATGGTCGTGTTGCCAGCAAGCGTCACCGTTCCGCGAGCATACACAGTGTTTCGACGTGTATTCGCATCAGCATAGTAGTACGTGCCCTCGGCATAAGTATCAGAGATCTTGGTGTTGTTGAGCGTGCAAGCCGAGCCTTTAGCAACCGCGATTGCACTCGTCATGACCATATCTTGCGTATAGTTCGCCGCCGGAACCCGCGAGTCCATTGACTGAACGAGGCAATTGTTGAGCGTGACATCCGAATTGTTGACGACAATATTGCCCGCATGTGTATGCTCGTTTGTATCCTCAACCCCAAGGCTCTTGCACCAAATCGATTCCTGCCTGTTGTTGTTAAACGTGCAGTTATTGAGCACGACATTGGGACGGAACCCACGGCCCACAACACTCAATGCGCCAGCGCAGTTATCACAGTTGCCCTCGAAAGTGCAATTGTTAAAGGTCGCGTCTAGACTCTTCCCGCTGTTCTGCGAACCGCGGATGGTGACGGGCGCAGGAGAGGCGGTGTATAGGTAAGTGCTGTTCCCGTAGTTATGGTCATGTCCATAACTCGCCGTTCCCGTTCTGCAATCCCAACCAATTACAGAGACGTCCTCAAATACGGCCGATTCGCCCCCGTCCATCGTGCCGTATAGCGCAATAGCGCGTTTGGACCTTTTTCCTGTAATGGTTCCCAGCTCGATGCCGCTCATCTTGAAGTTTAAGCTCCCGCCGGCACACCGCTTGTCGATAACAGAATCTGCGCCATACGTTTTATCCGGATTTGCATCGTCAGACAAGAAACTATGGCCATTGCAGTCAAACTGAGTTTGAAAGGAACCGTTGGTGCCGATAAATTCGATGTAGCCGCCCTTGAGGACGAAGAGCTCGCCGCTAGTAGAGTCTCTCTTGTCGACTATCGTGCCGCCATATTTGGGTTTGTTGGAAAAATAAACACGCGTCGGGTCGTCTTTGGTGCCGCCCTCGACCTCATAGTAGCCAAGAGTAATCTCACCGCCGATGACGTAGTCTTTTCCCGCTTCGAGCTTCACCGAGTAGGGGTATTGGAGGCCCGTACGACTTCTCTGAGCCAGAATCACGTCCTGCGGAATATCCGCCGTAGTCGCTGCCTCGGCCGCCGCCGGCGACGCCACGAGTGCGCATGCCACGGTGGCGATACCCAGCAGGCGCGTCAGAGCGGCGCGCATCCCCATCTTCTTCTCCCTCATCGTAGCTCCCCTTATCCCTATGCTCTCGCGATGCTCGGAATCGCTTGGCGCTGGCGGCTGGCATAATCCCCGGCCAGCCGCCAGCATCTGTTGACATGTTTATCCATGGATTATTTTGCGGCGGCACTTTCTAACACCCTGCCGCTCGGCGCGAGTTGCACGCCGTGGGGCGCAAATGGGATGCACCTCCGCGAGCGGTACGCACCCAATGTGGCAAAATCGAACTACTAAGGGGGCTCAGAATGCTCAAGATTATTGCCTGCGACGACGACGTCGCTTTTCTAGATAGACTGCACCGGATGATCGATCGCTGGTCGAGCGAGACGGGCACGGCGGTCGATGTTGCGCTCGTCACGCGCGGCGAGGACCTGCTGGCCCGCCATGCCGCATCGCGCGCCGACATCATCCTGCTCGATATGATCATGCCGCTCGTCAACGGCATGGACACCGCGCGCGAGCTGCGCCAGTCCGATACCGCCGTGCGCCTGGTGTTCCTCACCTCGTCACCCGAGTTTGCGCTGGAGTCCTACGAAGTCCGCGCCTTCGACTACCTGCTCAAGCCCGTGGCATACGAACGCCTGGCACAGCTGCTCGACGAGCTTTCGAGCATGCGCCCGTCGGCGACCGACGAGTTCGTCATCAAAACGTCCTTTGGTTACCACGCCCTGCGCCTGTCCGACATCGAATATGCCGAGGCACGCAACAAGCACGTGGTCTTCCACCTGCGCGACGGACGCGATATCGAGGCGCTCGAGTCGTTCCGCAGCGTCGAGGACCGCCTGGCGCAAAACGCGGTCTTCTTTAAATGCCATCGCAGCTACCAGGTCAACCTGCGCAATATCGATCATTTCGATCGGACGGAGATCGTCATGCGCTCGGGCGCGAGCATTCCGCTTTCGCGCAGCAGCAAGCAGGGATTCCAGGACGCCTACTTTGCGGTGCGATTTGAGGGCGGGAGGCGCTGATGCCTGCATCGGTCGAAATGGTTCTTTGGGCGATTCACCATGCCACGACGCTGCTCTTTGGCGTTTTTGCCTCGGCGGCGCTCTGCGGTGTCGAAATCAATCGACGCCATGCGCTCGAATTGCTGGGGATCGGTGCCGCAACCGGTGCCGCCTTCTCGATTGCCAATGCCGTTGGCGGAGAACTGTTTGCCCGTCAGGCTTACCCGCTCGTCGTGCACCTGCCGCTTATCGTCTTCCTCTGCGCGCGTTACCGCTTAAGTCCGCTGCTCGCGGCATTGGGCGTCACCAGCGCCTACCTGAGCTGCCAGTTTAGCAACTGGATGGGTATCGCCGCATTCGCAGCCACCGACTCGCAGGTTGCATACTACCTTGCGCGCATTGCGACCACGCTCGGCGTCTTTGCCGTCCTCCTGCACTGGGCCGGCGATATCGGTCCGCGCCTGGCGATTAAAAGCCCCACCGAGCTGGGCATTCTTTTAATTCTGCCGCTCGTCTACTACATCTTTGACTACGCCACCAACGTCTACACCACGCTGTTCCACTCGGGCTCGGTGGTGACCGTTGAGTTTTTGGCCTTTGCCCTTTGCGCCTTCTACATTATGTTTCTCGCCGTCTACCTGCGCGAATACGAGGCAAAGGAAGTCGCCGAGCGTGAGCGCTGGATGCTCGAGACGCGCGACAACTCCGCCATCAAAGAGCTCGAGGCCTGGCGCCAATCTGGACGCGAGCTGTCGATTCTTCGCCACGACATGCGGCACTTTTTGCGCGGTCTGGCCATTCTTGTTGAGGAAGGGCACATCGACGAGGCGCTCGATCGCATCGATGAGCTCTGCAAGGCCAACGACCGCACCGCCGTGCGCCGTTACTGCGCCAACGAGACCGTCAACATCGTGCTTTCGTCATTTAGTTCGGATATCAACAAGCACGGCATCACCGCCGACCTGCGTGCCGCCGTGCCCGAAACCGTTCACGTGGGCGATGCCGACCTGTTCAGTGTGCTTTCGAACGCCCTGGAAAACGCCATCATCGCTGCAAGCGCCGCCCCCGAAGGCAAACGCTTTGTCGACCTGAACCTGCGGTTTGAGGACGGCCAGCTGCTGCTTTTGGTTTCCAACACGTTTGGACGCGCGCCGCGCATGGTCGACGGCATGCCCGTGACCCAACACGCCGGCCACGGTTTTGGCACCAAGAGCATTAAGCTTGCCGTGGAGCGCATGAGCGGCAACTGCCAGTTCCGCATTAACGGCGACCGATTTGAGCTGCGCGCTGTGATGTAGGGGCGCGACACTGGACTCGTGGCGCGACTCAACCGCCCGGGTCGCCTTGCCGGCGCAAGCCCGCTACAGCGGCGCGGCCGCCGGGGTCAGCTGCTTAATGTAGGCCCACATGCGCTGCTTGGCGGCCTTGTCGGTGAGCGCCGCTTCAAAGCCGTCGAGCGCGAGTACGCGACGTCCCTGCACGTGGGCGACCAGGCCGGGCTTGAGCATGGCGGTGTCAAAGTCGTCGATCGCCACGAGCATGTCGGCGTAGGTTTCGCGCATGACATCGGCCGCGCTGTTGTCCAGCAGCAGCACTGCCTCGGGGTCCAGGGCCTCCAGCGCCTCGCGGAACAGGTCGCACGGCAGGGCCTCGCCCACCGCGACCGTCCCATTGCCCGCGCCGGCAACGCTTGCCAGCGCGCAGAAATCCTCAGGCGCATAACCGATGGCCCCGAGCGCCTTGCGCAGCGCGGCGCCATCCGGGCCGGCGGCAAGCTCGCCGCCTGAGCGCTCGGCCTCATCCAAATCGCCTTTGACCAGCACGATCGGCGAGCACGCATTGCCCGCGATGCGCACGCCACGCGCCGCAAGCGACGCGAGCTCCTGCTCGGTGGCCTGGGCGATGGCTTCTTTTTTCTGGCTTTGTGACGTGGGCATGCGCTCTCCAATCGTTTGCGTGCCCACCATTATATAAAAGAGCCGCCCGCGAGTGGTTGCTTTGCGGGCCGCTGGGTATAAGCACGGTCGTACTGAGTTTTACGCGGCCGAGCCGCGTCGCATTATGGAGGTCACTATGGCTGACATTAAGCAGATTACCCCCGAGAACTTCGATTCCATCGTTAACGACAGCCTGCCCGTGCTGGTTGATTTTTGGGCCCCGTGGTGCGGGCCGTGTCGTTCGCTCTCGCCCATCGTGGACGAGCTTGCCGACGAGCTGGCCGGCAAGCTTGCCGTGGCCAAGTGCAACGTCGATGACAACCAGGACCTGGCTATGAAGTTTGGCGTCATGAGCATCCCTACGCTGATCGTCTTTAAGAACGGCGAAGAGGTTGACCGCTCGGTCGGCGCACTGCCCAAGGCGAGGCTTCAGGCGCTGCTGGAGAAGCATCTGTAATACGCTTGTTACGTATCTGCCGTCCATGAGCGGTTTTGCACCGCTCGCCGGAGTGCCGGGTGCAGGGCGCGCGACCACGGATAGTATGGTAGACACAAACAGCCCCCAGTGAACGGGTGCGGGTCAGACGGACTCGCACCCGTTTTCTTATGCGGCGGCGCCCGGGGCGGGCGTAGTAGAATCTGAACCACTGGATTGCCCCGTACAAAAGGAGATTCCCATGCATGACGTTGGAATGAACATGAGCCAGCTTGCCATGAGCGTCAAGCAGGTCGACGACACCATCGAGCTCGCCCACGAGTGGAGCCATCAGCTGCTGCATGCGACCGAGAACTTTGACATGGAGCGTATTGGCGCCAAGCTCGAGGCCGCCATGGCTGCGCTGCACGAGGCGCATGACGCGCTCGAGGGCTACGAGGACGCCATCGAGGCCGACCATAACTCCGTCGGCTCCGTGAAGCTGGTGTAGCGTGACCGAGCACGAGCACGAGCACGGCTGCGACCACAAGCACGAGCATCCGCACGGTCCGGCCGACCAGGCGAGCTGCCGTTGCGCCGGCTCCAGCTCCGAGCTGGTCCGCTTTTCGGTGACCGCGCCCGACGATCTGCTGCGCCGCTTTGACGAGCAGATCGCACGCCGCGGTGACGTGGCCAACCGCTCCGAGGCCGTACGCGACCTGATTCGCGCCTCGATCGCGAAGGAGCAGATGCGCACGCCCGACGAGCAGGTCATCGGTTCACTCACCATGATCTATGACCACCATACCGGCGATCTGACGCGCCGCCTGGACGAGGTACAGCACGACTACACCGACGAGATCGTCTCAACCATGCATGTGCATCTGGATCACCACAACTGCTTGGAGATTCTGGCGCTCAAGGGTCGCGGCGAGCGCGTCTACGAGCTGGCCGACCGCCTGCTGGGGCTGCGCGGCGTTAAGCACGGCGAGCTCACGTGTGCCGCCACCGGACAAAGCCTAGGACTGTAGCGGGATTTCCCGCAGCGCACCTGCCAAAAAGGGACAGGTTTGTTTTGGCAGGTTTAGATGTTTTACCTACCAAAATAAACCTGTCCCTTTTTGGTCGGTTTTGATGAGGGAGAGCCGCATGCGGCATGTGCATATTCATGTGACGGGCATTGTGCAGGGCGTTGGCATGCGGCCGTTTGTGTATCGCGAGGCCATGGCGCATGGCATCTGCGGCTGGGTGCTCAACGCAGGCGACGGCGTGCATGTCGAGGCGCATGCCTCGGGTGCGGCCGTCGACGGCTTTGTCGCCGCGCTGTCGGAGCACGCACCCGCGGCTGCCCGCGTGGAGCGCGTCGACGTTGCGGATTTGGAGCCCGGCACTTGGGATGCCGCCAATGAACAGGGCTTTCGCATTGTGGCGTCACAGGACCAGACTGCGCATACGACGCTCGTCTCGCCCGATATCGCCACCTGCGACGACTGCCTGCGCGAACTGTTCGATCCCGCCGACCGACGCTATCACTACCCCTTTATCAACTGCACCAACTGCGGCCCGCGCTTTACCATCATCCGCTCGCTGCCTTATGACCGAGCGGCCACCTCTATGGATCGCTTTCCCATGTGCCCCGAATGCGCCGCGGAGTATGCCGACCCACTTGACCGGCGCTTTCATGCGCAGCCCGATGCCTGCTTTGACTGCGGGCCGCATATTACCTGGCGCGAGGCGGCAGGCGGCATGGTGCTCGAGAGCTCAGAGGCGACGCCGGCTGTCGGCGACACGCGCGAGTCTAGCGACGCTATTATCGAGCGCTGTGTCGAGCTGCTCGAGGCCGGCGGCATTGTTGCCATCAAGGGCCTGGGCGGATTCCATCTGGCTTGCGACGCCGCCAACGAGCAAGCAGTAGTCGAGCTGCGCCGTCACAAGCGCCGCAGCAACAAGCCGCTTGCCGTTATGGTGCGCGACCTTACCGATGCCGAGCGCCTGTGCCGTGTCAACGACGCCGAGCGCGACTTGCTGGCCGGCAGCATCCGCCCCATCGTGCTGCTGCGCCGGCGTGGTGTTGGCATGGGAGATTCCTTCGATGCTCTCGCACTTGCGCCGTCCGTTGCGCACGATCTGCCCGAGCTCGGCGTCATGCTCCCCTATACCCCGCTTCAGCATCTGCTGCTTGCCGCGGCAGAAACGCATGGCATGCACGCGCTGGTTATGACCAGCGGAAACTTGAGCGAAGAGCCCATCGAGACCGATGACGATCTTGCCTGGGAGCATCTCGTTGCCGCCGGCATCGCCGACGCGCTGCTCGGCAATGACCGCGCGATCCTCTCGCGCTACGACGACTCCGTGGTACGTGTGGTCGACGGGGTCGTTATGCCCGTGCGCCGCGCTCGCGGGTACGCCCCGCAGCCGTTGCCGCTGCCGGCACTCGCCAGCGCCGCGCCCTGTGTGCTCGCCTGCGGCCCGCAGCAAAAGGCCACGATCGCACTCACGCGCGAAGACGCGAATGGAACGTCGGCCTGTTTTGTGTCGCAGCATATCGGCGATGTCGAAAACGGTGCGACTTTCGATGCGTGGAATGCGGCACGCACGCGACTGGAAGACCTTTTTGACCTAGCGCCCGCCGCGCTGGCCTGCGACTTGCACCCCAGCTACCTATCGAGTCAGTGGGCACGCGAACAGGCGCGCGAGCGCAATCTGCCGCTTATCGAAGTCCAGCACCATCATGCGCATATCGCGAGCGTGATGGCTGAGGCTATCGCCACAGGACAGCTTGCACCCAATGCGCGCGTACTTGGCATCGCCTTCGATGGAACGGGCGCTGGCACCGACGGAACCATTTGGGGCGGTGAGTTTCTTGTCGCCGGCCTCGCCGATTTTGAGCGCACCGCGCACCTGCGTACCTGGACACTCCCCGGTGGCGCCGCATCTGTGCGCAACGCCCGACGCAACGCCTTTGCCCTGCTGAGCGAGCTCGATCTACTCGAACATCCGGGTGCCGCGGGACTCCTGGGCGGCCTCGATGAGCAGACGCGCAGTATCACGACCACGATGATCAAGCGGAACATCAACAGCCCGCGAACGAGCAGTATGGGCCGTCTGTTTGACGCCGCGGCGGCGATCTTGGACATCTGCGGCACTGCAACCTACGAGGGCGAGCCCGCCATTGAGCTCGAAGCCGCCGCTTGGCACGCGCTCGGCAGCAGAACCGTCCGCCCCATCGACTATCAGTCAGGCATACCCACGTCTGTCGACGACTCCACCATCTTGGATTCCCAACCGCTCATCGAAGCACTTTTGGAGGGTATTGAAGCCGGCGCATCGCCCGATAGGCTCGCGCTCGGCTTCCATATCGTCATTGCACGCGCATCGGCACGTATCGCAAGCGAGATCTGCGCCCGCGAGGGCATCGACACCGTCGCACTCTCGGGCGGCGTGTTCATGAACCGACTTTTGCTTCGGCTCCTCACGCGCGAGCTCAAAGACGCCGGTCTTGCCGTCTTGGTTCCCTGCACCGTGCCCGTCAACGACGGCTGCATCGCCTACGGCCAGGCGGCGGTCGCCCGCGCTCGCCTCACGCAGATCGCATCGCGGTAGGCTGCTTGGCCAGCCCATGCGCCGCCGTCTCACAGGTGTAACGCGTTTGCCCGCAACCCCCGCGAGCGCTACCATCAACTGATGGATTATTAAGCGCCCATCCAGCGCAAAGCGTATAAAAGGGAAACATTATGTGCCTTGCCGTTCCCGGTAAAGTGGTCAAACGCGACGACGACCTAAAGGCGATCGTCGACATGATGGGCATCGAGCGCCCCGTATCGCTGCGACTTGTGCCGACGGCACAGGTGGGCGACTATGTTCTCGTACACGCCGGCTTTGGCATCCAGATTGTCGACGAGCAAGAAGCGAAGGAGACGCTCGAACTCGTCAACGCCATGACCGAGCTGGTCGAAGAGGACCAGCTCGCCACCAACCCGGCCGAGGCATACTAGTGGCGGCGGCGCAACCGGTTCACTCCGGTATCGACTTTTCGGCATTCCGCGACCCACGGCTCGCTCGCGAGCTCATCGACCGCATTCATGAGCTTGTCGGCGATCGCAGTATCAACCTTATGGAAGTCTGCGGTACGCATACCGTGAGCATTGGCCGCTATGGTTTTCGCTCCATTATGCCGGCGGGGCTCAAGCTGTTGAGCGGCCCGGGCTGCCCCGTCTGCGTTACCGCGAACCGCGACATCGACCACGCAATCGCACTCGCCAAGATGGACGGCGCCATCATCACTACCTTTGGTGACATGATGCGCGTGCCCGGATCGTCTACCTCGCTTGCCGCGCAAAAGGCAGCCGGACGCGACATCCGCATCGTCTACTCGCCACTCGACGCGCTCGATATTGCCGAGCACAACCCCGACCGCCCGGTCATCTTTATGGGCGTGGGCTTTGAGACCACGACGCCCACCATCGCCGCCGCCATCCTAGAGGCAGATGCGCGCGGGCTCCAGAACTTCTCGGTCTATTGCGCCCACAAGACCACGCCACCGGCGCTGCGCGCGATTGCCAACGACCCCGAGACGACCATCGACGGCTTTATCCTGCCGGGCCATGTCGCCACCATCACAGGGCTTGCACCCTTTGGCTTTTTGGCCGACGAGTTTAAGACCCCGGGCGTGGTTACCGGATTTGAGCCGGTCGATATTCTGCAGGGCATCTGCATGCTAGCGCAGATGGTCGTTGAGGGGCGGCCCGCGATCGACAACGCGTACCGTCGCGGCGTCAATGCGGACGGTAATCCCGTAGCGCGCCAGCTGGTCGAGCAGGTGTTTGAGCCGTGCGATACCACGTGGCGCGGGCTGGGACCGATTGCCGCCTCGGGCCTTTCCATCCGCCCCGAGTTCTCGCGCTTTGACGCCGGCGTTCGCTATGACGTTCCGATCGAGCCGACGGTCGAGCCGCGCGGATGCCGTTGCGGCGACGTGCTGCGCGGGGCAATCGCGCCGAGCGACTGCCCGTTGTTCGGCCACGCCTGCACGCCCGAGCATCCTGTTGGCCCGTGCATGGTGAGCTCGGAAGGCAGCTGCGCGGCACATTATCGTTATCATGACTAGCCCAAACACCCTCGATTGGAGTTTTCGATATGTCCCATAGCGTCACCGATAGCACTGTCCTGCTGGGCCACGGCTCCGGCGGGCAGATGATGAAGCGCATTATCGACGAGGTCTTTCTGGATGCCTTTGGGTCGCCCGAGCTGCTCGAAGGCAACGATGCCGGTGTCGCCGCCCTGCCCGCGAGCGGGCACATCGCCATGTCGACCGACAGCTTTGTGGTGACGCCGCAGTTCTTTCCCGGCGGCAATATCGGCAGGCTCGCCGTGTGCGGAACCGTCAACGACGTCGCGACCTCGGGCGCCAACGTGCGCTACCTTTCGTGCGGCTTTATCCTCGAAGAGGGCTATCCCATGGATAAACTGCGTCAGATTGTGCAGACCATGGCCGAGACGGCGTGCGAGGCAGGCGTCAAAATCATCACCGGCGACACCAAGGTGGTCGAGCGCGGCGGGGCCGACGGCGTCTACATCAACACCGCCGGCGTGGGCGAGGTTCCTACGGGCGTGACGCTCAGCGGCGCCAACTGCCAGCCCGGCGACGTCATCCTGGTCTCGGGCACGCTAGGCGACCACGGTATCGCCATCATGAGCCAGCGCGAGGGCCTGGCGTTCTCGAGCAGCATCGAGAGCGACGCCGCGCCGCTCAACCACCTGATTGCCGACGTGCTGGCCGCCGCCCCCGACACGCGCTGCTTCCGCGACCCCACGCGCGGAGGCCTGGCCTCCACGCTCAACGAGTTTGCGCAGGCCAGCGGCGTTGCCATGGAGATTGACGAGGGCGCCGTACCCGTGCGCCCCGACGTGCAGGCCGCCTGCGAGATGCTCGGCTACGACGTGCTGCAGGTTGCCAACGAGGGCAAGATGGTCGCCGTGGTGCCAGCCGAGCAGGCCGACGCGGCGCTAGCGGCCATGCGCGCCGCCCGCTACGGCAAGAACGCCGCCATCATCGGTCGCGTGATGCCGCTTGCCGAAGGCGCTCGACCCGCCGTTCGCGTGCGCACCGGCTGGGGATCGACCCGCATCCTCGACATGCTCGTGGGAGAGCAACTGCCCAGGATCTGCTAGCGGCAAAGGCTTGCGCTGGCGCGATGCGCCCCGATGCCGTTAAAGATGTTCAGATTCCAAACGCGCCCGACACGCAAGCCCAGTATCATGGGGTGCGCTTTACAACTCAAACGGCAGGAGCACCCATGGCAGCAGCTTATTCCCATGTGATCTTTGATCTGGACGGTACCATCCTCAATACGCTCGAGGATCTGGCGGCAGCCGGCAACCATACCTGCGAGCTGCACGGCTGGCCCACGTTTGCCGTGGACGAGTACCGCTACAAGGTGGGAAACGGCATGCTCAAGCTGGTTGAGCGTTTTATGCCCGCCGAGTACGCGGGCGACGGCCGAATGTTTGAGCAGACGCTTGCCGAGTTTAGGGCTTATTACGGCGAGCACAAGGAGGACCACACCGCGCCCTATGCCGGCACGGTCGAGATGCTCGATCGTCTGCGCGCCGCGGGCGTTCAGCTTGCCGTGCTCACCAACAAGGATCATATTTCGGCGGCCCCGCTTATCGAAAAGTACTTTGGCCCCGATCGTTTTGCACTGGTGCAGGGTCGCGTCGACGCGTTTCCGCCCAAGCCCGAGGCGCCCGTCACGCTGCACGTGATGGAGGAGCTGGGCGCCAACCCGACGTCCACGCTCTACGTGGGCGATTCGAATGTCGATGTTCTGACCGGCCACAACGCCGGCCTTAAGAGCGCCGGCGTCACCTGGGGCTTCCGCGGCCGAGCAGAGCTCGAAGCCGCCGGCGCCGACTACGTAGTGGACACCCAGGACGAACTCACTTCGCTGATCTTGGGCGACTAGCGAGCCGCCCACCAATAAGTTGCGGTGAAATAGGGACTGATTACCGGCCTACTGCCCCCAAACAGTCCCTATTTCACCGCAACTTAGATGGGCACGGGGCAGCTAATTTGGGACGGGGCTCTTTTAGCTGCCCCTCAACAATGGCAACACCGCGGGTAGAGGACGGACAGCGAGCGGACACCAGAGCGAACAAATTGGCATGAAAAGAGGGCGGCATAGACCTTCTGGTCATGCCGCCCTCTTTGAATGACAAGTTGTCGCTCTGGTGTCCGCGCAGCGTCGAGCCGTTACGCGGTTCGTAGAACCGCGTAACTCCCCTAGCTCAGCATTGCATCCATCATCTCGGAGTTGACGGAGTCGTCGGCAGACCACTCGCCGTCGTCGTTGCAGGTGTACTTGAAGATAACCGTGGTCTTCCTGGGCTCGGTGGCCTTGGTCACATCGACCATCACCTGGCCGGCCATCTTGTACAGCTCATCATCGGAAGGAGCCGTGTCAAGTGCAGCGACCTTCTCCTGATACTGGGTGGAGAAGTCCTCGACGATCTTGTTCATGGACTTGCAGGTGATGGAGACCTCGGCGGTTGCAACGCCCTTGTCCTCATCGACCGTCACGTCGCCGATCTCGTAATCAAAACCCTCGAGATAGGTCTTGGCATACTCCTTGGGATCGATGCCCAGCTGCTCGAACTCGTCGCCCGAAGCCTCTTCCAGACCAGAGAGGAAATCGTCGCCACCGTTTTTGACCTCATCGAACTGAGTCGTAAGGTCCTCGGTGATGAGTTCTTCGATCGAGGGGCCTCCGCAGCCGGAAAGCACGACCACACATGCAACCAAAACGGCCATGAGGGGCGCAAGCAGCAGCTTCTTTTTCATGATGTTCCTCCCAATGAGCGGCACCGCGCTTCCCAAACGCGGTGCACGTTGTGATAGTAAGCACATACTATCCACTTATGAACACCCTCGACAGCACGAAGGCGCGGTCGGTTCGATTTAACGTCCGAACGGTCTGCGAGTCCGCTCAGTGTGCAATAAAACACATCCGTACCGTGTAATAAAAAAGGGTGGCCGAACAATCCGACCACCCTTAGACATCATGCGATGCCGCGATTTACTTGCGGACAACCTTGACGATGGCGTCGCCGGCGGCGACAGCGGAATCAGCCTCGACGGCGAGCTCAACATCGGCAAACTCGGCGGTGTTGGACACGGCCACGACGACGCAGTCCTTGTAACCGGCAGCGGCGATCTTGGCGCGATCGATCTTGAGCATGGGCTGACCGGCCTTCACAACATCGTCGGCCTTGACGAAGCCCTCGAAGCCGTCGCCGTTCATGTTGACGGTATCGACGCCAACGTGCACCAGGACCTCGATGCCGCTATCGGACTGCAGGCCCACGGCGTGACCCATAGTGACGGTCACCTTGCCGTCGCAGGGAGCATAGACCAGATCGTCCTCGGGCCACACGGCGCAGCCCTTGCCCAGAACCTCGCCACCAAAGACGGGATCGGGCACGTCGGCCATCTTGATGACCTTGCCCTTGACGGGCGAGCACAGCACGTCGGCGCCGGCAGAAGCAGAGATGGAGGCCGGAGCAGCGGCAGCCGCGGGCTCAGCCTTCTTCTTGAACATGTCAAACAGACCCATACGTTTTCTCCTCTTGATTAAGCGCAACGTAGTGCGCATGCCTATGGTGATTATAGTGCCAATTGGACCAAAAACTAAGGTGGGGAGTCGAATCGAAAACTCTGCCGACGTCTTTGTCCATCGGCGCCCGTTTTGTTGATTAACCCTCGATGAGCCCTAGGTGCACGAAGGCGTTCCAGATGCCGTCGTCGTCGACATTCGTGGTCACGAAATCGGCCGCCGGTCCGGCGTTCGTCAGAACGCCGGAACTCAATCGCCGGAACTCAATTACTCCAAGCCCTCAGCGCCGTTGGACTTGATGATCTTCTGGTATGCGAAGAAGCTGTCCTTGCGGCGGCGCTCGTAGGTGCCGGTGCCGTCGTCGTACTTATCGACATGGATGAAGCCATAGCGCTTGCGCATCTCGCCGGTGCCGGCGGACACCAGGTCGATGGGGCCCCACCAGGTGTAGGCGATCAGGTCGACGCCGTCGGCGACGGCCTCGCCCATGGCCTTGATGTGACTCTGCAGATAGGCGATGCGGTACGGATCGTGAATGGAACCGTCCTCCTCGACCTCGTCGTAGGCGCCCATGCCGTTCTCGACCACCATCAGCGGAATCTCGTAGCGGGCGTAGATCTCGTTGAGGGCGATACGCAGGCCCAGCGGGTCGATCTGCCAACCCCAGTCGGTGGACTCCAGGTAGGGGTTCTTGCCGCCAAAGGTCATGTTGCCCTCGGTCATCTCGTGGTCCTTGTGCGTGCCCACGGTGCCGGACATGTAGTAGCTAAAGGTGTAGAAGTCGACCTTGCCGTCGGCGATATCCTGCAGGTCGCCGTCCTCCATAGCGAGCTCGACGTCGTTCTCGGCCCAGAAGCGCTTGGCGTAGAACGGGTACTTGCCGCGCACCTGCACGTCAGAACAGTACCAGTTCATGGAGTTCATCTGCTGCTGCGTGGCGAACACGTCGACCGGATCGCACGTGGCGGCGTAGGAGAGGATGAAGCAGTCCATGTTGCCCATCTTGAACTGCGGGTAGTGCTCGTGAGCATAGCGCACGACGCGGCCGCTGGCGACAAACTGATGATGCAGAGCCTGATAGCGCTGCTGAGCGGTGGTCTTGATGGCGCTTGCCGGGCCCTCGAAGCCCTGGATCAGGCCGGTCTCCATCATGGCGCCCATGTCCATGGTGCCGCAGTTGATCTCGTTGAAGGTGAGCCAAAACTTGACTTTGTCCTGATAGCGGTCGAAAACGGTCTGGCAGTACTTCTCAAAGAAGCCGATGAGCTCGCGGCTTGCCCAGCCGTTGTACTTCTCGACCAGGTGATAGGGCATCTCGTAATGCGAGAGCGTCACGAGCGGCTCGATATTGTGAGCGCGCAGGCAGTCGAAGACGCGATCGTAAAAGGCGAGGCCGGCCTCGTTGGGCTCGGCGTCGTCGCCGTTGGGGAAGATTCGGCTCCAAGAGATGGACATGCGGAACATGTTGAAGCCCATCTCGGCGAACAGCGCGATGTCCTCCTCGTAGTGATGGTAGAAATCGATGCCGTCATGGTTGGGGTAGAAGCGGTTGGGGTCGATGTCGATCGTGATCTGACGCGGCTCCTTGTAGCTGCCGCCCAGGAAGTGGTCGTCGACGGAAGCGCCGCGGCCGTCCACGTTCCAAGCGCCCTCAAACTGGTTGGCGGCGGTAGCGCCACCCCAATAGAAACCCTCGGGGAACTTGATGTTTGCCATGAGCATCTCCTTTGCATCGTGGGTCGATAAGCCGAGTATCGCCCACGCGGGAGACATGCGGAGGCGGGGGGCGCCAAACCCGACACTTCTTTTCGCGCCCGCCGCCTGCCGCCGCCCCGCCTCTGACACTTCCTGATACCTGCCAAAAAGGGACAGGTTTATTTTGGTCGGTTTTATCTGGGCAAACGCTGACGATAGGCGGCCGGCGTGCAGCCATAGCGCTCGGCAAACTTTTTGTAGAAGAAGCTCATGTTGGCATAGCCGGCTTCGCGCGCTGCGACCTCCGCGGTGGCGCCGGCGTCGAGCAGTGTCGCTGCGCGTACCAGGCGGCTATCCTGCACGAGCTGCATGAATGTGCGGCCTGTCTGACGCTTGAGCAGGGCGCTTGCGTAGTTGGGACTCAGGTGCAGGTGGCGGGCGAGGTCATCGAGGGTGCAGTCGCAGGCATTGCGCTCGATGAAGCCCATGGCAGCCGCGACCTGCGCCGATGGCAGTGCGGGCTCGTCCGTTTGCAGCAGCGCGGCCTCGTAACTTTGCATGAGCTCAACCAGCAGCAGCTCGAACAGCCTCGAGACAATCTGGGGGCTCGCTGGCGTGGGGTCCAGACGCTCGCACAGCATCTCCTGCATGTAGCGGCGCACGCGACGGCTGCCGCCCGTGTGGAAATGAACGTGACCGCGGTGGTCGGTTTCATCGTTGAGAGCGTTGAGCAGGAACCGCGACACCGCGCTTGCGGGCGAAAGGCTTTGCTCCAGGCTACGGCGCAGCATTGGCCGCGAGATGATGATGCTCAGCATAATGTCGTGCTCGCCGAGCTCGCCTACGGCATGCGGGCAGGCGGCGTCGAGCAGGAGGACCTCGTTTTGAGCAAGCGTGAGCGCCGCACCATTGACGATCTGCGGCGCTCGTCCTCGATAGACATAGCTGATTTCGACATAATCGTGCACGTGTTCCGGCACAGGATTGAAGCGCGAGTTACGAACAATCGATAGACCATCGGGCATGCCTTCTTGTCGTAGGACGAGCGTTGGGTTGCCGATTTTACGAATGTATCGGCCATCAATATCTGCCTGATTACCTTGACCGAGTACATCGCTCCAGTCGTAACGGGCGCCCGCGCGATAGGCTCGCTCACTGTCGGTTAGCTCAAGCAGCAGGTTATCCAGATGTGTGAGCTCCATAGTGTTCCTATCGTTGATTCGGTCATATTCTGCCGTGGTTTTGATATTAGCAGGGCGGCGCGCTCGGCGTACTCTGACTTCAATGGATTTGAAAGGCTGGTTTTGGAGGAGCGTATATGGCGGCGTATTTTGAGCAGGTGCTTGGCGGCACCTACGACAACCATGTACTTCCGTTCTTGTGGCTCAAGGGCGAGGCGCGCGAAACGATTACCGAGTATCTGGAGCAGATTGCCGGCGCGGATATCCGCGAGGTCTGCCTTGAGTCGCGCACGCATCCCGATTTCTGTCGCGACGGCTGGTGGTCTGACCTGCGGTTTATTATCGACGAGTGCAAGCGCCTGGGGCTGAAGATTTGGCTGCTCGACGACGCGCATTTCCCCACAGGCTATGCCAATGGCGCGCTTGCGGGCGATGACGTCGACCCCGCGCTCAAGAAGACCGTGCTCAAGCATCGCACGATTACGGTCGTTGGTCCCCAGCCGTCCACGACTATCAAGCTCGGTAATCTCATGGACCCCACCGAGCGCTTTGTGGGCGTGGCAGCTTTTGATGCCGCTGGTGCGCCGCTCGACCTTGCGCTCGCTGTTGAGCAAGGAGACGATGGAACGCCCGCCCGCTTGCGTTTTGACGCCCCCACCGGCGTCACTACGATCGTGCTGTACGCCACCAGCCAAAAGACCGGCTTTCGCGATGAGTACATCAACATGGTCGACGCCGCCTCGTGCCACGCGCTCATCGACGCCGTCTACGAGCCCACGTTTGAGCATCTGAGCGACGAGTTTGGCAAAACGATCTTGGGCTTTTTCACCGATGAGCCCGGCTTTATGAACGAGAAGGGCACCACGCTCGACGATGCTTCTACCAGCAGTTTTATCGGGCGAGGCGACCTAGCGCTGCCGTGGTCGAACGAGCTTGCCCACCGCCTGCGCGATGCGCTTGGCGAGAATTGGCTTGCTAAGTTGCACGGCCTTTGGACGCGCGAGGCAAACGGCGCCCAGGTTCGCCACGCCTATATGGACCTTGCTACGCAGCTCTACCGCAGCTGCTTTGACGAGCAGATTGGCGGTTGGTGCCGCGCGCACGGCGTCATGCACATTGGCCACGTGATCGAGGACAAGAGTTGTCACACGCGCCTGGGTCAGGGCGCTGGACATTACTTCCGCGCGGTCGCGGGGCAGGACATGGCCGGCGTCGACGTAGTCATCAATCAGCTCGCCCCCGGAATTGACCGCGGGCGCTACAGCTATTTCCACGGCGCATGGAACATGGAGTTCTTTACGTACGCGCTTGCCAAGCTGGGCTCTTCGGCCGCGCGCCTCGATCCCAAAAAGCAGGGGCGCTGCATGGCCGAGGTCTTTGGCGCCTTCGGCTGGCACGAGGGCCTGCGCGAGATGAAATGGATTGTCGACCATATGCTCGTCCGCGGTATTAACTGGTTTACGCCGCACGCGTTTAGCATGGCGCCCTTCCCCGATTGGGACTGCCCGCCGCACTTTTACGCGCACGGCAACAACCCGCAATGGCCGCACTTTGGCCAGCTCATGCGCTATATGAATCGCACGGCGACGCTCCTTTCGGAAGGCGCTGCCGCTCGCCCCGTCGCCATTCTGTACCATGCCGACGCCGAATGGGCCGGCAACGCCATGCCCGTCGAGCGCGTGGCGGCCGAGCTCACGCGCGCGCAGATCGATTTTGACTTTGTGCCTGCCGAGGCTTTTGAGGATGAGGGGCGTTACGAGGTTTCGATTGCCGATGGAATGCTGGCTGTTAACGGCTGTCGCTACCAGGCGTTTGTCATGCCAGGCGCCTCGTTTATTGGCGCGGCTACAGCGGAAGAGGTGAGGCGCATGATGGCCGCGGGTGTCACGGTGCTCGCTGCTGACGAAGTGCCCGGCGCTCTTTATGACGCGGATGGCGCAGCCGATCTGGACGGGCTTACGGCAACGCCACTTGCCGATGTGGCGGACGCGCTGGCAGACGCGGGGCTGCAGACCGTTGTGACCGATAGGCCACAGCCCTGGCTGCGCGCACTTCGCTACAAGCGTGCGGGCGAGACCTATGTGATGCTAGTCAACGAGCATCCGCGTGAAAGTATTTGCTGTACGGTTGCACTTGCTCGAGGCGAGCGCCTTTGCGGCACGCGCCTCGACCTGCTGAACGGCACCGAACCCGTTGCGTTTGACGGCGTGTTGGAGCTGGCGCCCTTCGAGAGCTGCGTTGTTGTTTTGGGAGCGGGCGACGAGGTCGGACTCGACGGCAGGGCGAACACGAATGCGGATGATGCGGTTTGCCTCGGCATCGACGGACCGTGGACCGTTGCCCTCTCCCCTGCCGGCAGCGATGAAACCTTTGGCGAGCCGCAAAAGCTCGAGCGCCTGTGCGATCTCACGGCCGAGCAGTTCCCCGGCACCTGCGGCACATTCCGCTATCGCACGTCGTTCGAGCTGGCCGACAACCTCGCCCACACCGTCATTGACCTGGGAGACGTCTACGAAGTCGCGACGCTCACACTCGACGGACAAACGCTCGGCACGCGCATCTGCCCGCCCTACCGCTTTGCCACCAGCACACTTGCCGCCGGCATGCACGAGCTCACCATCGACGTCATCAACACGCTCGACCATGCGATTCCCGACATTTTCGCCCTCACCGAGCCCATTGCCCCCAGCGGCATCCTTGGCCCCGTTGTCCTTCGCGGGCAAAACCTGCCAAAATAAACCTGTCCCTTTTTGGCAGGTTTGGCGAGTGCGGGAGTTCGAATGGATATCAAACGCAAGATTACCGAGGCGCAGGGCCTAACCCCTACCGAGCAGCAGCTCGGAATCTCGGCCCTTGCCATGGGCGAGGAGATCCGTGGACTGCCCATTAAGGAGTTTGCTGCCCGCACCAACGTTTCGGTCGCGAGCGTGCACCGCTTTTGCAAAAAGCTCGGCCTCGAGGGCTTTAAGGACCTCAAGGTCGAGCTCATCCGCCTGGCGACCGAGGCGGGCAACCGCCGCGACGTGGATATCAACTTTCCCTTCGATGCCACGTCCACACCCGCACAGGTCATGGAACGCATGGAAGGGCTCTACCAGACCACGCTGGCCGAGACGCAGGAGCTACTCGACCCCGCACAGCTCGATCACGCCGCCAAACTGATCGCGAAGGCACGGCAGGTCGACATCTACACCGGCTCGCACAACCTCTATCCGGCGGGGATGTTCCGCGACCGTCTGCTCTCGTCCGGCAAAAGCGCCACATGCTACAGCAGCACCGAGGCCCAGGTGCGCACGGCGCTCGCCTCGGATTCCGGCAATGTGGCGATCGTAATCTCCTACAGCGGCCTTGCGCCCAACCTCAAGGAAATCTTGCCGATCCTCAGCAGCCGACATGTTCCCGTCATTGTCATCGGCACACCTTATTGTGCGCGCCTGCACCCCGGCTTTGCCGCCTACCTCACGGTGAGCGACCACGAGAGCATGACGCACCGCATCACGCAGTTCGCCAGCCACATCGCCGTGCAATACGTGCTCGATTCGCTCTACAGCAGCTACTTCGCCAAAGACTACGCCCGCTGCGCCGAGTTCCTAGAGCGCTCGTTCCCCTACACCCGCCTCCCCGGCCTCAAATAACAATCCGGCCCCACCGCGCCTCCAATCGCCCTCCTAAGTTGCGGTGAAATAGCTCCTGTTTAGGCTCTAAACCAGCACTTTCAGGAACTATTCCACCGCAACTCGTTGGCGCAGGGGCATCGGGCGGACAGCGGGCTTTTACTTGCGAGGCGTCGGCAAAACAAAGAGTCCGTGCTGGTTACAGTAGAGGTACATTCTGCCGCGTCCGATGATATGAAAGCGCGGTTGCACCGATTGCTCAGGATAGAGCTTCTTTAAACAGATGCCATCCATAGTCGCATATGCCACAAAGCTAATGTAATGATCCTTGGTCATGGGATGGTCGAGCGTGACGTACCAATCGTCCTCGATGCGCTCGATGGAAAAGGCGTGGTCCGCGTCCGGCTCTTCGGCCTCCTGGGGAAACATCGTGGAGCCGCAGCAGCTAAAGCTGCCTTCTCCGAGCGCGTGCACAACGTTTCCGCAGATAGGGCAAACGTAAAAGACGCCTTTGAGCATATTGCCTGCACGGTTGGCGTTGGCCCGAATGTCACCAGCCAAAAGCTCAGCCACGCTTATGCCGAGTCTCTGGGCCAAAGGCTCAACGAGGGAAATGTCGGGAAGGCCGCGGCCGGACTCCCACTTGCTGACGGCTTTATCGGTCACGCCAAGGCTTTCCGCCAGGGCGCGCTGGGTGAGGCCGCGATCTTCGCGCAGCCGCTTGATGGCATGTGCTGCCAAAAAAGTATGGGGGACATTGCTTTGCGGTGTCTGGTTCATGAGATGTCCGATCAGATTGGAAGAATGGAGCGAACCGGTTCAAGAGCCAGTATCCATTTGAAGACAGCCCTCGACAACCTACGCTGCGTAGACATGCACCGACCAAACGAGCGTGGATTTTCGGACACTCAAATCACGAGCGTGGATAATCTCCCACTTTGAGCCCCCACACAGGCCAAAACCGGGAGATTACCCACGCTCATCTCTGACTAGTCATTGGGGACGTTCTTAAACGACTAGTCAAACAAGAACGTCCCCAATGACTACTGCCGCATCCGGGGCAAGACAACGCCGCAGGTAGAGGACGGACAGCGAGCGACGTCCAGAGCGAACAAGTTGGCATGAAAAAGGCAAGGCATAGACCTTCTGGTCATGCCTTGCCTTTTGAATGACAAATTGTCGCTCTGGGCGGCGCGCAGCGTCGGCCCGTTACGCGGTTTGGAAAACCGCGTAACTACTCCCGGACTCCGTACTGCTCGTAGTAGGCGTCGATGGCGGTCTTGAGCTCGTCGTCGATGACGACCTTGCCGTCGATCTCGTGGTTGTAGAGGGTCTCGACGACCTCGGCCATAGAGACGATGCTCGCGACGGGGAAACCGTACTTGGCCTCGATCTCCTTCTGTGCGGTGGTCACGCCGCCCTTGCCGACCTCCATGCGGTTGAGGGACACGATCAGACCCTTGATCTCGACATCGGCAGCAGCCTTGACCTTGGGATAGGTCTCATCGATGGACTTACCGCTGGTGGTGACGTCCTCGACCATGATCACACGGTCGCCGTCCTGGGGCTCGTAGCCCAGCAGGTTGCCCTTGTCGGCACCGTGGTCCTTGGCCTCCTTGCGGTCGCAGCAGTACTTGACCTCCTTGCCGTACAGCTCGTGGTAGGCAATCGCGGTCACGACGGCCAGGGGAATACCCTTGTAGGCAGGCCCGAACAGCACGTCAAAGTCGTCGCCAAAGTTATCGTGGATGGCCTGGGCGTAGTACTCGCCCAGCTTCTTGAGCTGATAGCCCGTCACGTAAGCGCCGGCGTTCATAAAGAACGGGGACTGACGGCCGCTCTTGAGCGTAAAGCTGCCGAACTTAAGAACGTCGGACTCGACCATAAACTTGATGAACTCTTGCTTGTAAGCCTCCATGCGGGCTCCTCTCGTAATCGCGTACGTGCTTCACAGTTTAGCGCAGGTAGGACGTCGATGCGGGCGCGCTTTGAAGCCATGGCGCTCTGTGAGGGCTTTGTCAGGGGCGATGATTTTCCGAACAATGGGGTTGACACGGCAAACCCCCTCGTCAAAAATACCGGCGGATTGAAACGGGTACGAGATACCCAAAGCGCGCTGCGCCCGGCCTTAAGGAGGTGTGCCATGGAAGGCAGCCATAGTCGAAAAACCTGCATGTCGCCCTCGGCACGCCGCGAGGATTCCGCGCACGCATAAGCGCCAACAGTCGATCACCAAAACCACCACAAAGGTGCCTGCCCCCCTTGTGGTGATTCGCGAGCATGACGTGAGCGACATCTAGGTTTTTTGCAATTCAATACGACACGTACGCTAACTCCCTTTAGCAAGGAGGACCCTATGCTGATGCTCAAAACCGCCATGGTACTCGAAGTCATCTCCAAGCGCCGCCGCACGGCGCGCCCTGCCGCTCACGCCAGCCTTGCCAAGAACACCATCTTTGCCGCAACCCATAGCGCCGAGGACTCCCTCCTGCTGCTCGACGCCACGGCTGACGGCCTCACCGCCGGGCAGGCCGCCGAGCGCCTGGACGCCGCCGGCCCCAACACCATCGAGGCGCCGACCAAGACACTTGCTCGCCGCATCGCCGACGCCTTCATCGACCCCTTCGCCGGCATCCTCGCCGCGCTCGCGCTGGTCTCGCTCTACATCGACGTGCTCGCCGCGCCCGAACCGCAGCGCGACCCCTCCACGGTCATCGTCATCGGCATCATGCTGCTGGTATCGGGCGGCATGAAGTTTATCCAGGAAGCCCGCAGCGGCAATGCGGCAGAGGCCCTCAAGGACCTGGTCTCCAACACCTGCACCGCCCTGCGCGACGGCGAGCGCATCGAGATACCCTTCGATGAGCTCGTCCCCGGCGACGTGATCCGCCTCTCCGCCGGCGACATGGTGCCGGCCGATGCCCGCATCATCACCGCACGCGACCTGTTTGTGATCGAGTCCGCCCTCACCGGCGAAAGCGAGGCCGTCGAGAAGACCACCGTCGCCACCGTCGTCGAAGGCGCCGACAGCTCCACGCTGCCGCTCTCCGCCTGCAAGAACATCGTCTTTACCGGCACCTCCGTGCAAAACGGCACCGCCATGGCGCTTGTCGTGGCCACCGGTTCGGACACCTACCTGGGCGGCATCGCCAAGATGCTCAACGGGCGCGGCGAGAAGAGCGCGTTCGACCGCGGCGTCTCGAGCGTCTCGATGCTGCTGGTGCGCCTGATGCTCGTCATGGCGCCGGCAGTCTTTGCCATCAACGCCGCCACCAAGGGCAACGTCATCGATGCGCTGCTGTTCGCCACGAGCGTGGCCGTGGGCATCACGCCGCAAATGCTGCCCGTCATCGTGACCACGAGCTTGTCGCAAGGCGCCAAGGACCTCGCCCGCCGCCAGGTCATCGTCAAGGAACTTCCCGCGATCCAAAACCTGGGCGCCATGGACGTGCTGTGTTGCGACAAGACCGGCACCCTCACCGAGGACCGCATCGTGCTCGAGCGCTATCTCAACACCGACGGCGACGAGGACGCACGCGTGCTGCGCCATGCGTTCTTGAACAGTTTCTTCCAGACGGGCCTCAAGAACCTCATCGACCTGGCAGTTATCGACCGCGCCGATGTAACGCCCTCGACCGTTGCGCCCGATTCCATGCTGGGCCAGAGCCTGCGCGACCGCCACACCAAGGTCGACGAGGTGCCCTTCGATTTCTCGCGCCGTCGCCTGAGCGTGGTGGTCGCCGATGCCCAAGGCAAGACTCAGATGGTCACCAAGGGCGCTGCCGAGGAAATGCTCGAGATTTGCTCCTACGTCGAGGTGGACGGCACCGCCCAGCCGCTAACCGACGAAAAGCTCGCCCAGATTCGCAAGCAGGTAGCAGACCTCAATGCCGAGGGCCTGCGCGTGATCGCCGTGGCGCAGAAGACCAACCCGCGCACCGTGGGCGAGTTTGACATCGCCGACGAGTGCGACATGGTGCTGATGGGCTTTTTGGCCTTCCTCGATCCGCCCAAAGCGAGCGCCGCGGGCGCCGTCGCCACCCTCGAGGCCAAGGGCGTGGCGGTGAAGGTCCTGACCGGCGACAACGACCGCGTCGCCGCCACCGTCTGCGAGCAGATCGGTATCGATGCGAGCAACGTTTTGCTGGGCTCCGAGATCGACGCGCTCGACGACGCCGAGCTGGCGGAGCGCGCCGAGCAGACGCATCTCTTCGCCAAGCTCTCGCCGCTGCAGAAGGCACGCCTGGTGCGCGTCATGCGCGAGGTGCTCGACCATACCGTGGTCTTTATGGGCGACGGCATCAACGACGCCGCCGCCATGCGTGCGAGCGACTGCGGCATCTCGGTCGACTCCGCCGTCGATATCGCCAAGGAATCCGCCGACATTATCTTGCTCCAGAAGGACCTGGGCGTGCTCGAGCGCGGCATCATCGAAGGCCGTCGCACCTACGGCAACCTGCTCAAGTACCTCAAGACCACGGTGAGCTCCAACTTTGGCAACGTGCTGTCCGTGACCGTCGCGAGCCTGTTCCTGCCGTTTTTGCCCATGAGCGCCCTGCAGCTAGTGCTGCTGTCGCTGGTCTACGAGATCGTGTGCATCGCGCTGCCGTGGGACACCGTCGACGACGCCTGGACTGCCCGCCCGCGCGCCTGGGACGCCGCGTCCATCAAGGGTTTTATGCTCGAACTGGGCCCCGTGAGCTCGCTGTTTGACATCGTGACGTTCGCCGCGCTCTTCTTTGTGGTGTGCCCCGCTGCCGTGGGCGCGAGCTGGGCAGAGCTTGCCGCCGCGGGCAATGTTGCCGGCATGGCGACCTTTGCGGCGATTTTCCAGAGTGGCTGGTTTGTCGAGTCCATGTGGTCGCAGACGCTCGTGGTCCACATGCTGCGCTCCCCGCGCCTGCCGAGCCCGCGCGACCACGCCGCCCCCGCGCTGTGCGTGCTCACCGTGCTAGGGCTGGCGCTTGTCACCTGGCTGCCGGCAAGCCCTATCGCCGATGCACTGGGCCTCATGCCGCTGCCGCCGAGCTTCTTTGCGCTGCTCATCGGCATCGTCGCCGCCTATATTGCGCTGACCCAGCTGACAAAGCGCCGCTTCATAGCCCGCCACGGCGAACTGCTGTAACAGACAGCCCGAGTCCACCACGGCAGCCGTTTCCACAACCCGTCCCCTCAGCAGTTGCGGTGAAATAGTTCCTGTTTTAAGACCCCCAAGCCTTATTCAGGAACTATTCCACCGCAACTTATTGAACCACCACAAAGGTGCCTATCCCCTTCGTGGTGGTTTTGGGGCGTTACGAGGCGTTGGTCAGGCGGCTCCAGAGCTCGTCGATATCGATCTGGTCGCCGCCGCTCAGATACCCAGTTCGAATAAAAGCCTCATTGTAGATATAGATGTCATGAGCGCTATCGCCATCGTCTTCGGTGTCGTCGGCCATAATCACGTAGCGGTGGCCGTCAAGCGCCTTGACCAGCCAATACAGGGCATCATCGATCGTGCATTTCTCCTGCACCATCGCCGCATCGCCAATCGCGCCGGTGAGCGCCCGCTCGCCCTTTGTATAGCCGCCCACCGAGAGCAGAATCGCGATGTTTTCGTCTCCGCCGCCCGGTTCAAGCTCCTCGTACTCGGACTCCGAAAGCGGTATCGCGCTGTTCGCAAGCTCGTCCACATCGTCCGAAACCTTGGAAAAGGTAAAAGCGAAAAATCCCGCGTCATCGACGGCGCCGTAGCCCACGTTCTCGCCTTGCCACTCATAATTTTGATGTTTGAGCAGGCGCACCAGATCGGCACCACCCAAGTTGATCGCGGCATAGACCGTCACGTTGGCATTGTCGTCCACGCAGGCGGCGTCCGCCGTGCTCGCTGCTTTGGCGCCGCCCGTTGTGCCCGAGCATCCAGCCAGCGCGCAAGCCGCCGCGCCCGCGCCCGCCACAAAGGCCGCACGGCTCATCGTCATCTCGTTCATCATGTTCGTCCCTCGCTATGCTATTGGCCGCATCGCACTTAGCCGAGCGCGCGCCCGGTCTTCTCCTGCCAAAATTCGTTAATCGTGGGGGCACCGCCGCCTTGGGTAAACGTACCGGTTTTGATGGCCTCCTCGGTAATGAGGTCCAGGCGGTAGTCGCCGTTTTCCATTTGGCTCACCATGGCAACGTGACGCGCCATGTTGGAACCGTAGACGCACGCAATCCACGAGCCCGAGGTAATCTGCGCGCGGTCCTCAACCGGAACGGAAAAGCCCGCGATAACATCCTCGCAGCTCGAATAGCCCGCAAGCTGCAGCGTAAACATCACGGTACTCCCGGTGCCGCCCTTGTCGAGCTTTCCGATTTCATCCTCGCCGAGCCATTCGGTTGCGCCATCCTTGCTGATATTGCAGACGCTGAGCACGCGACCTGCCTCGTTCTCGTACATCTCGAGCGCATCTTGCCAGGTATAACCCTGTTGCGACGCAAACTCCTGCAACTGCCAGCCCTTAAGCTCGAGCAACGCTGCGATGCTGATGTTGCGGTGCGCATCCCAGCAGTCATCCGACCACGTATCGAACGCGTCCGCCGAGCCGCTGTCTGTGTCCGCACCGCCGCCCGCATCACCGGAATCACCCGATGACGAGCCCGCATCCATCTTGTCCTTTACCGGGCGATCGTCGTTAAAACCCGTCGTGTCCTGCGCCTGCTGTCCGCCGCATCCCGCAAGCGTCAGCAACGCCGTTCCCGCCGCCGCGACAAACGCCGTGCGCGAAATAACCGTCTCCCTCATCGTTGTTCCTTTCCCGTTTCTTATCACAGCGCCGAGCAACGCCTCGACACCGATCCTCCCGTAGCCCACTCACGCTATTGACGGGGCAGCTCCGTCCAGCCAAAACCGGGCTCAAAGCCATCGCGCGTGCCGATCACGTCGCCCGAGCCGTTCACCCAAGCTTGATCCGCCATCACCGAAACCTCGACATCGGTACCGTCGGGCCTGGTGTAATGGTTGACCCCGCGGATGGCATCGGAATACGACGCCGCGCCCGTTCCCACACCTGCGCTGGAGAAATTGGCCGCGCTGGCGGCCATATTCGCGGCGTGTTGACGATCGCTGCGCTCAAACCAAGCCTGCTGGTAGCTGTCGAACGCCGCCTGCTGCGAGGCATGCATCTGCTGCCAGGCCGCGAACTGCTGTTGCTGCTGGGCGATGTTCATCTGCGTGCGCTGACGCTGCTCGAGCACCATCTGCTGCTTTTGAGCGCACGCTTCGCGCGCAATCGACGGGTTGAGCCGCAGAGTCGACGCCATTGAGGCAAGCGCCGTGGAGGCCGCCTCGTCCAGACGGCCTTCCGGCGCAACCAGGCAGAAGCTGTCCCTGATACGCCACTGCAACAGGTCTGCCGCGCCCAGCTTGAACGGCGCCCCGTCTGGGCAATCGCCCTGATCCGGAGCCTGATCTTTCGCGGCGCGCTGACCCGACGCCGCAGCCGCCTGGCGCTCGCGCAGGCGCTTACCCAGAACGCCACCGATCAGTCCGCTCGAAAGGCCCGCGCCCAGCAGCGCCTCGGCCCCGGCGGCAACGCCTTTACCCACAGAACCCGCGACTCCACCGATCGAGACTACATAGCCCTCGACCTTTGCCGCCACTGCAAGCTCGGTAGGCGCCGGGACGCCCGCGAGCCGATATCGACGCATGCGGCACTCATAGACCACATCGCTCGGTTCCATCGAAAAGCCCTGAATCGCAAAGTCGTTTGCAGCCTCGCGCTTTACGCGAGCACGCTCATGTTCAATATCGCCTGCCGCGCTCGACGGATAGGGTTGCTCGGCCACAACCTCCGCCCGTGCGCCCAATTGCGCCGCGCAGGCTTGAGCTAACTCGTCGCACGCCGCCTCCACGTGCACAAACGCCTTGCGCTCGGTTTGCGTGGGGATACGCTTGGCAACGGCGCCCGCGTCCACGTAGCAGAGCTCGGAGCGATACATGATGCGTTCGCCCGCCGGGCCTGCCGCCGTCACGCCAACTGAAATCTGTCTCTTATACACATCTCCGAGCCCACGAGACGCTACGCTCTCTCGTAT
>CABRHR010000005.1 GCA_902470835.1 uncultured Collinsella sp. | reverse complement strand
GAGATAGCGTAGCGTCTCGTGGGCTCGGAGATGTGTATAAGAGACAGGAAACAGGCCCGTGATGCGTGCAAAGCCAGCCTGTCGCAGCACATCGGCAAGCGTCCTGAGCTTTTTCATCGCGACCCCTTCCACGGACAACCAATCACGTTCGCTCGGTATTGTCCCACGCCTCCCCAGCAAACGGAACTAGTCGTTTAAGAACGTCCCCGATGACTGCCGGGCGGGAGCGTTTAGCGGTACAGCTGCCGACTGGGCAGGCTGAGCTGGTATCCTTATGCGGTATTGTCTCGATTCGTTAGGATTGCATGTGAGAGCTGCCACTGTCCTTCGTTCAGTTATATGTCGCGCCCTGGCCATTGTGCTTGCCGCGCTTGCCGCACTGAGTTCCATCGCGCCTGTCCAGGCTTTTGCCGATGACTCCAGTCAGCCAGTCAAGACGGTCCGCGTCGGCTGGCTCGTCAACAACGAGGGCTTCCAGAACGGCACCCCCGGCGAGCGTCTCTCGGGATGGGGTTACGAGTACCTCCAGACCCTGTCGTACTACACGCCCGGCTGGCGGTACGAATACGTCTCCGGCACCTTCACCGAGCTTATGGACATGCTCGAGGCAGGCGAGATCGACCTCATGCCCAACATCTCCTACTCCGAGGAACGCGCCCAAAAGCTGCTCTTTTCCTCGAACCCCGAGGGCACCGAGCGCTACTACATCTACGCCAGGCCCGACCGTGACGACCTGGCCAAGGGTGACCCTCAAGCACTCCAGGGTCTCACCATCGGTTACAACTCCGGTGTTATGCAAACCATCGTCGGCCAGCAGTGGCTCGCCAACGAGGGAATCGCCTGCACATACAGGGAGTATGACGGAGGCTCCGTTCTCTTTGACGCGCTCGCAAACGGCGAGGTCGACGCCATCATCATGAACGACACCATTTCGTCGCCCGAGGCGTCGCCCATGTTCTACGTCGGTTCGAGCGACTACTACTTCGCCGTTCCCAAAAGCCGCCCCGACCTGATGGACAACATCAACTCCGCAATGGCGGCAATCAACCGCGTCAACCCCCGCTATAACGACGAGGTCAAATCGAACTATTCAGCGCAAAACAGCGGATCATCCTCGCTCACCGGCGATGAGCGCGCCTGGCTCAAGGCGAACAACAACACCATCACGCTCGGCTACATTACGGGCAAACTCCCCTACTGCAACGAAGACGAAGACGGCAAAATGGAAGGCTCGCTCGCATCGCTTGCGACGACGTTGCACGATAAATTTGGCATTACGGTCAAAACCGTCGCCTTTGATAGCTACAAGATGATGTCAAAGGCCCTGTCAAAGGGAAGCATAGACGTCGCGCTGCCGGTATACCGAGATTACTGGTTTGCCGAGCAATCAGGCGTTGTGCAGTCGGTATCGTTGGGGACCATATCCCTCACCGCCATCCACAGCGGAAGCAACCTGAACAAAGATCTTCAGAACATCGCCTGTACCAAATCATCGTTTATCAACCGAAACGTACTTGAAAGTCTGTTCCCCACAGCGACCGTGACCGAATACCGATCCGACGATGAAGCGTTCGACGCCCTCAGGAGGGGAACGGCGCGCTGCGTCGTCGCTCCCAGTTCACGCGTAAAAACCCTCGGCGATCGTTATGATCTCGAGGACTGCGAGACGGTCGAGCTCCCTGACACCTGCGAGCTCTCGTGCTGGATTTCGCGCGGAAAGCCCGAGCTGCTGGGAATCATCAACAAGGGCATCATCAATGCCGGAGAATCGCTCTCCGCAAGCAATTACTCCTCTACGTCGTACACGGCCCAGGAATCCAACACGCTTCAATTCCTTTATCGCAACCGCACCGCCGTTGCCTCCACCCTCATCGGTATGTTGTCGGTCAGCATTGTCCTGCTCATCTGGGCGCTCGTGCGCGCTCGAACCGAGCGCGAAAAAGCCGACGCCGCCAACGCCGCCAAGACGGCATTCCTCACGCGCATGAGCCACGACATCCGTACGCCGCTCAACGGCATCCTGGGCCTTATCGATATCGAGGAATTGAAGGAAGGCGATATCCAGGTCGCCCGCGAAAGCCGCGCCAAGGCTCGTGTTGCCGCCAATCACCTGCTCTCGCTGATTAACGACATCCTCGAGATGGGCAAAATCGAAGACCGCAAGATAACACTGGAACATGCGCCTTTTAACCTCAAAGAGCTCTGTGACAATACGCTGGTTCTGTGCAAGCTCCGCGCATCCGATAACGGCATCACCATGCAGGACAATAGTCTGCCATACACCACGGGGCCATACATGGTCGGCAGTCCCACCCATATCCGACAGATCATGATCAACCTGTTAGACAACAGCATTAAGTACAACAAGCGCGGCGGCTCCGTCACCTTTAGCTCAAAGACCAAGCCACTCGATAACGGGCGCGCGCTCTTTTGCTTTAGCGTTTCGGATACCGGCATTGGCATGACTCCCAAATTCTTAAAACATATCTATGAGCCGTTTGCCCAAGAAGGTAACGATGCGCGCAGCAAGTTCCAAGGAACCGGCATGGGCATGCCAATCGTCAAGTCGCTTATTGAACTGATGGGCGGCACCATCGAAGTCACCAGTGAGCTCCATGTGGGCACCTCGTTCTACGTGGAGATTCCGCTCGATATCGACGAGAATCCCCAGGCGCGGGCGAATACGGTTGAGAGTACGCTCGACTGCTCGCTCGCCAACATGAACGTGCTGCTCGCCGAAGACAACGAATTGAACGCCGAGATTGCCCAGGCGCTGCTAGAATCCGAGGGCGTCGTGGTCACCCGCGCCGCCAACGGCAACGAGGTCGTCGATCTGTACCTGTCGCATCCCGCCGGCAGCTTCGATGCGATCCTGATGGACATTATGATGCCGGACATGGACGGTTACGAGGCAACCCGCGCGATTCGCCTGAGCGAGAAGGTCGATGCAGCCGATATCCCCATCATCGCGCTCACCGCCAACGCCTTTGCCGAGGACGCCAAGGCGGCACATGACGCCGGCATGAACGCCCATCTGTCCAAACCGCTCGACTTTAACAAGCTCAAAAACATACTCGCCCGCATCAAGAAAAACGGATCCATTTCGCTATAGTTTGTGCTCAACCACTACGCACGACCAGAAAGGAAGCCAACGATGTTTAGGCCCTTACGTCGAAAGAAACGCGCCATCACTGACGAGGAAGCGCGCGAACTGCTCGCTACCTGCAAGCGCGGCGTCTTTGCCGTCAACGGCGATGATGGCTACCCCTATGCCATTCCCGTCAACTACTTCTTTGACGCCGAGCACGACAAGATTTATTTCCATGGCGCCAAAGCCGGCCACAAGGTCGACGCACTCAAACGCGATGACAAGGTCTGCTTTACCGTTTACGGCAACGAGTGGTACAAGGACGATGACTGGGCGCCCTACGTCATGAGCACCGTCGTCTTTGGCCGTTGTCGTCTGGCGAATGACACTCCTACATTTATCGAGGACAAGGTCCGTGAGCTCGCGCTCAAGTACTACCCCACCGCCGAAGAGGTCGAGGAAGAAATCGCCAAAGACATCAAGGGCGTCCAGCTCTACGAGATTACGATTGAGCATCTCTGCGGCAAGCAGATTCACGAGAAGTAGGGTCCAGGCAAGCCCTTCAAAACAAATAATGGCCCGGTTCCAACCTACGTTGAAACCGGGCCATATGCTTATGAAGCGTCGGCGGCGATGTGCGCCAGTTCCTCGACGAGCTCCTGCGAACTCACGGGTTTACTCAGGTGCGCGTTCATGCCCGCCTCACGCGAAAGCCTGCGGTCGTCGGCAAAGGCGTTGGCGCTCACGGCGATAATCGGCGTGGTCGCGGCATCTTCGCGATCGAGTACTCGAATCCGACGTGTGGCCTCAAGGCCATCGATGCCCGGCATCATGATGTCCATCAACACCACGTCGTACTCGTGCGGTGCGCTCGCGGTAAACATCTCGACGGCAGACTCACCATCCTTGGCATGCGTCACGACGGCACCGGCACGGCTGAGTGTAAACTGCGCGATTTCGGCATTCAGATCGTTATCCTCTACGAGCAAAACGCGCAAGCCCTGGAGCGTATCGCCATCGCCCCCATCCACGCGAACTGCCTGAGGAATCTCGGAGCGCTTGCATTTCTCGAACGGCAGGCGGATGGTAAACGTCGTCCCCTGCCCCAAGACGCTCGTAAAGCTCATGGTTCCGCCCATAAGCTCGACCAACTGTTTTGCGATAGGCGCGCCCAGGCCAGTTCCCGATGAAGCGCCTTCCACCTGTTGCTCCTCGCGGCAAAACGGCTCGTAGAGGCGCTGTTGGAACTCCTCGCTCATGCCAATACCGTTGTCGGCGATCGTGTATTCATAGACGGGGACGCCATCCGCTGGCTCCACCTCGCGGCACACCAGGCGAACATAGCCGCCCTGGCGGTTGTACTTGACGGCATTGCCGGCAATATTGAGCAACAAGCGCTTGAGGTGCGTCACGCTCACCCGCGCATAGGGATGATTTAGCGTCTGCTGGTCGCAGATAATTGTCACCAGACGCTCCTCGGCCTGGCGCTCCAGAATATCGCGCACCTCGTGGTTGAGGGTCACCAAGTTTGTGGGAACAAGCTCCAGTTCGATCTGCCCGCTCTCCAGACGACTCATATCCAGGGCCTCGTTGGCAAGGTCGAGCAGCAGTCCCGATGCCGTCCAGATCTTTGAGCGGCACTCGGTCTGCTTTTGCAGATCGTCCACATTGGCATCGCCGACCTCAACCATACCGCGAATGCCGTTGATGGGCGTGCGCAGATCGTGGCTCATGCGACGCAAAAATTCCGTCTTTGCCGAGTTGGCAGACGAGGCCTCACGCGCTGCCTTTGCCAGCCTGTCGCCATAGTCGCGCTCCTGCTGCAGCAAGTCCGTCAAACGTCGACGATCAGCGCGGCGGCGCGCCATCACAACAACGGCTATAACACCGCTGTAGAGCACCAGCACGCCGGCAGCAACAGCCGCGACGACCTCAAAGTAACGCCGCGCCGAGGCATAGGTGTACACGTAGAACCCGCGCGCTTTTCCAAATGTGCCCAAATACCACTCGCCGTTGGCGTTAACCAATCTGACCTTACCAGCCGGGCATCGATCCTTTATACCGTCGACAATGAAGACATCCGTCGCAGGCAGATCAAACACGCCCAATATGGTGGGTTCAACGGCATTGGTCGCAACGACCTTGCCGTCGCTTTCGATCACGATATTGCCGCTGTCGATGGTCTCATAACCACCGAGCAAGCTCTGCAGTTTGAGCGTATTGCTTGCAACTGCCTTCGCGCTCTGATGCCTGACCGCGATAACGATGCCCTCGCCATCTTGCCGGGTCACGCAACCAATGTCTGCAACCGAATCATCCGAAAGCGTAATGCGGGCGGTATAGGACTTAAGCGGATGGGCTGCCACCTCCAGCACGGGTGCTTCCTTGAGATACGTAGCGAGCGACTCGTAGCCCACGCCATCCGTCGAGGACTCGGACACCAAATTGCCCGATGCGTCCGTCACGATCAGTGCGCTCACGTTGAACTGGTCGGCGTATTGCTCCAGCATGGCGTTATCCACCGAACCGTCGCGCTCCATATCGCGGGCAGCCTCTCCGGCGATCTCCATAACGCGAATCAGGTTTTTGGTCGTATAGGCGCTGTTGAATGCATCGTAGGAAAGGCTCTGCGTCGCCACGTAATCGACAACGTCGGCAAAGCGCTGCTCGGCTTGGGCCGTCGTGTAACCGTAGCTCATCATGCCGGCAACAACCGAGAGCGCTATCCCCAGCAGAGCGACAAGGAGCCATGCCCCTGCCGAACGATTGCCCCGCTCCTGAGCAGCGTGGTCGGGCGCATCGATCATGACAGGCCCTCCATATTCAAAAATGGCGAAGGGTCATCGAAGTACTTTGACACCAGGCGTTCCATGGTGCCATCGGCAAGCATTTCTTGGTAGGCATGAGTGAGCTTGACGTCGATGCCACGCGTATCGTTGATATCGAAAGCGGTGCCCAAACCGACCTCTAGCAGCGGCTCATCCAAAATGCGATACGTCACACCATAGTCTTTTTCGTAGGTAAGCAGCGAGGACTCATGCGCGGCGATAGCGTCGACCAGACCTTCGACGAGCGCCGGGTTCAGGTATGAGCGGTCCGAAAAGCAGTAGAGCTCTTTGATCTGCGGAACGTTTTCATTTGTATGATTGAGCAAAATGTCCTCGGGCTTGGTGGTGGACTGGACCGCCACGACCTTATCCTCAAGATCGGCAAGCGTGTAGATATCGCTCTGGGAATCGACCGCGACCACCTGGCGGCTCGCAAGGTACGGGCCGGCCCAACGATACTCGTTTTCGCGACCCGTCATGCTAAAGCTGCCCATGACGCAATCGAGCTCGCCGCTCGCCAGTAGCTCGTTCTTCTTTTCCCAATCGATCAACTGGTACTTTGGCTTGTAACCAATGCGGGCCAAAGCCTCGGTCAAAATCTCGACATCCAGGCCAACAATATCGCCGTACTCGTCGGTATACACAAACGGTGGATAGAGGTCGCTGCCAACATTGAGCGTCTTAAGGTCGTCGTCTTTGGCCTGCGAAGCATCCGGGCCTTTTGATGTAGACACCGAGGCTCTGCCATTCGACCCGGAACAGCCGGCTATCGCTACGACAAAGGCACTCGCCACTGCAAGCGCGACAAACAACGATATGGCAGCCGAGCGGCGAGGTCTTTTCATCGAGCTCCAGACGATCCTATTCACAGACTGAAATGGTAAGAGATAATAGCAAACAAAACCACACGAGTACCCAATGGTTACAGACGTTTTACCATGCGGGGCCTTCCAGCCGACTTGGCAGAAGGCCCCGCATGCAGTGCTCACTTACTGTGCGTTAAAAACGTAGCGGTCCAAGCGGTCGCACGCTTCCCTTACGCGCGAAAGCGGCAGCGCCAGATTCACGCGAATGTGGCAGGGTCCGTGGAACGGGCGGCCGTCCTGATACCCCACGCCCACGCGCGCCCCCTCGTCGAGCAACCACTGAATATCACGGCCATGCTCGCGGCACCACTCGGTGCAGTCCAGAAACACCATGTACGTGCCCTGCGGACGCGAATAGGACACGCCCTCAAAATGCTTGTCCACGTAATTGCAGAAGTACTCGATATTGCCGGCAAGCACCTGATTGAGCTCGTCCACCCACTCATAGCCCTGCGGCTGGTAGGCACCGATAAGCGCATGCATGGAGAGGACATTCATCTCGTTGTAGTGGGTCTTGTTGGACACGGCACACACGTGGTCGCGCAGCGTCTCGTTGTAGATGATGTGGTAGCTGCCGACCAGGCCCGCCAGGTTGAACGTCTTGCTGGGCGCGTAGAGGGCAACCGTGCGCATGCGGGCATCCTCGCTCACCGACTGCGTCGGGATGTGCCTGTGCCCCGGCAGGATGATATCGGACCAAATCTCGTCCGAAATTACCACGCAATCGTGCCGACGATAGATGTCCATGACGCGCTCGATCTCGTCGCGCTCCCACACGCGGCCGCAGGGATTGTGCGGCGAGCAGAAGACCGCAGCATGGATGCGGTTTTGCTCGAGCTTATGCTCCATGTCCTCAAAGTCCATGCGCCAGATGCCCTGGTCGTCGAGTTTAAGCGGGCTATGGACAATGCGATAGCCAGCGGCTTCGATGGACTTGGTAAAGCCGATATAGGTGGGGCTATGGACGAGCACTGCGTCACCCGGCTGCACGTAGGCGCGCAGCGTCGACACGACCCCGCCCAGCACGCCGTTCTCGTAGCCGATATGCTCGGGGAGCAGGCCCTCAACGCCGTTGCGACGGCTCTGCCACTCGATAATGCGGTCGAAGTACTCGGTGCGCGGACGGAAGTAGCCAAACATGGGGTGCTTGGCGCGCTCGATGATGTGCTCCTGAACCGTTGGCACCGTGGTAAAGTTCATGTCGGCAACCCACATGGGGATGCGGTCGAAGCCCTCGTCGGGCACGCTCGGCGCCATACCGGGGATCTCGCCCCAGGAGTCAACGGCGATGGCATCCATGCCGTGGCGGTCAATGATCGAGGTGAAGTCGTATTTCATGCTGCGCTCCCGTGCAAGGTGGATTGTTTCGGTAGGCGTTATTGTCCACCAGCACGGGCGGTTTTGGCACGGGCTTTGCTATTGAATTTGACGGATGCGGACGCTTTACCGGTTAATCCTGAGCCTCGTTGACGGCGATTACAGCCAACTGGGCTCCGTCGACCGTAAAGGATATGTCGAGCCCGGCGTAAGCCAGATGGTAAACGCGATCGGGCTCGTGTTTGCTGCCCGCGCGGCGCGGGTCCTGGCGTAGGACTTCGATGAGGCCCGGTAGCTTAGCGGACGGGACTTTGTCCTGCAGGTGCTGCGGGAAGTCGACCTCAAGCTCTTGCCACGGGGTATCCTCGATCCAGCCGCCGGTCGCATCCGGGTGGCAATCCGCAAACGGAATGTAGGGCTTGATATCGTAAATGGGCGTGCCGTCTCGCAGATCGGCCCCGAGTACATGGATGATAGGACCGTCGCCGGTAAGCTCAATGCGGCTGAGCTTTACGCAGGTAAGACCGATGGGATTGGGCCGAAACGGGCTGCGCGTGGCAAAGACGCCCACGCGCTCGGCACCGCCCAAGCGCGGCGGACGCACGGTCTTCGACCACTTGGCGTTGGTGCCGGACCTATCCTGCGCCTTGGCATCGGCGGCGATGTCTTCCGCCGTGCCACCGGGCGTGCCGTTTTCGAAGCGCCAGAGCAGCCACAAATGCGAGAAGGAGTCCAGGCCCTCAACTGCCGCGTTGGAGGCAAATTCCGGCTCAAAGACGATACGTCCCTGTAGATGGGGAGCCAAAAAGCTGTTGCGCGGAATGCCGAACTTCTGCGGCAGATCGGTATGTATGTGTGCAATAGGTTCCATGCCGGTCATTGTACGGCATGGAGGTGTGGGGCGTTGCGCGCAATTCTTCGCCGCAGTCCCCGTCGTGCAACCAACGGTTGCTTGGAAGGGCGCCTGCCGCCGCGTATGCTTAAGCCATCAACCAGCAGAAAGGAGCCGCCATGGCCTTTGCAGAAAAGCTCATTGCCATCCGCCGCGACAACAATCTCACCCAAGAGCAGCTCGCCGCCAAGCTCTTTGTTACGCGCCAAGCCGTAAGCCGCTGGGAGCGCGGCGAAGTCACCCCGGGCATCGACATGATGAAGCTTATCGCCGCCGTAACCGGAGAGCCGCTGTCCCATCTGCTCGAAATGCCCGAGCACTATTGTCAGAGCTGCGGCATGATACTCACGCCCGACGACTGCGGCACCGATGCCGCGGGCACCACGACCGACCATTACTGCAAGTGGTGCTACGACCACGGCGAGTACACCTACGACACCACGATGGAGGCAATGATCGAGGATTGTGCCCCGCGGCTGGCACAAAACACCGGTATGTCGCTCGACGAAGCCGTCTCGCTCATGGGCGCCGTCCTGCCCCAACTGGAGCGCTGGCGCACTGTACAGGAAAACGAGGAGCGCTACGGGGCCGGGGCCCGGGCGCGCTATGGCGACGAGGCCATCGATGCGGCAAACGAAGCGTTGTTGGATATGGACCCCCAGACATGGAATGACATGAAAGAACTCGAACGCGCGATTTTGGGCCAGCTCTCGATTGCCATGACCGACGGCGACCCAAAGAGCATCGAGGCCCAAAAACTTGTCGCGATGCATCGTCGTTGGATTAACCTCAACTGGGGACGCGAGCCTCAAGACGAGGCGTACCTGGGGCTCGCCCACGGCTACCTTGCCGACCAGCGCTTTGTTGACTACTACGACAAGCCCTGCGGCACCGGGGCCACGGCGTTTTTGGTTCAGGCAATCGAGTCGTCGCCAACTCGCGCATAGACCGCGACGGCTTTGGGTATCTCAATCGAAACCTCAACAGATTGGAGACCCATGGCTACTGATCACGACCTCACTCTGTACGTTATGACCGGCTGCCCGTATTGCATAAAAGTCAAGCGATTCCTTGCCGATAACGGTGTGACCATCCCCGAGCGCAATATCTCGACCGATACCGAGGCCGAGCAGACGCTCATCGCCGTCGGCGGAAAACGCCAGGTTCCCTGCTTGTTCATCGACGGCAAGCCGCTCTACGAGTCGAGCGACATCATCGCGTGGGTACAGGAAAACCTGCTCTAGCACGCGCATCCCGTCCGTCCAAGGCCCCACCCCATACGACCCAAACATGTACACCAGCATCCAAAGTCGACCATTTTCGACATCTTTGGATGCTGGCGTACAACTTTTGGGTAGCCATGGACGCTCTTAGCCGGCTAATTGTTTGAGGCGACCTTTGGATTATGGCTGTTTGACGCCTCTGGAAAGGTTTCCGAGAGGGCTGTGGTCAAAAAAGGCCAAATATGAGTACTGCTACCTGTTTAGTAGCAGCGATTTTGATCACTTCAGGAACTATTCAACGTTCCACTCGTCCGCAGACGACGTTATTTCTCCTCATATGTTCAATAAAAGTAGCTCCTAATGGGAACAAATCTCATCAGGAGCTGCTATTTATAGCAAAATAAATGCAACAATAATGGCAACAGTACTCATATTTGCCCTTTTTTGACCACGACCCTCCAGAATAGTCGCTGAGAACGACACTAAATGACAAAATCCGACACTTGGACGTTCTTATATGAGTAGCCATTGAAGGACACCTAACGACTACTCCCATTCGCGACACACTGTGTCGCGAATTAAGCTGGTCCCATTACCGAAGACCAGTGAGAGTTCCTGCCCAGAATCTCGATAACTTAATAAAGCGCTCCCCTCCGGAAGTTCAATGAGCATCCAAATTCCAAGCTGAAAAGCAAAGGAGTAGCGAAGCCGTCAATGCTCATTTCCTATCGAACAGGCGGGTCAAAACAAGCTAATTAGCCCGATGAACTGCTTGTATTTTTGTCTACAAAATTGTATACAAAAAGAGAATCCGAGAACCGGCGCTCGACATTATGTCGATCGATAGGAGGCGCCATGGATGCTAAGCAGCTCGAAAAGATGATGGGGTTTGCTCCCGGAGAGTTGAAGAAAGCCGCGGAAGCCTACGAAAAAGATGAGTGGCCGAAAGGTCGCACCATCAAGTTGGGAAGGCCACCAATCTCCGATGAGCCGAGCGTCGTTATATCAGCACGTGTGGGCGAATCGATTCTTGAGGCGTTTGACGAAAAAGCCAAACGCCATGGGCAAACACGCACGGAGCGGCTCAGAGAGCTCATTATACTTGATGCACTGATTGCCTAGGCCCGCTCCCCCGTCGGACCCAAACATGTACACCAGCATCCAAAGTCGACATTTTTCGACATCTTTGGATGCTGGTGTACAGCTTTTTGCTACATAGTCGTTGGGGACGTCCTTAAATGACCAGTCGTTAAAGAACGCTCCCGATGACTAGTTAGCCGTGGAAGCGAGCTATGGGTGCAAGCGGCTGTTCGCGAAAGACGCGCTCGACGGCAGCGCGGTATTCGTCGACCTTTTTGGTCTTGCGTACGATCTTGTGGACGGTAGCGGGATCAGCAAAAGCGCACTTGGCGTAGAACCACCACTCCTTCATGCGGAAGACCGCATTGCCGCCAATCTCTTCTGCATATGCCGCAAACAGCGTGTCGTGGAAGCGCTGCAGCTCAGCAGCCGTTGCAGCAGGGCCGCCCTTGACCATGCGAGCCAGAGCGGGGTTCGCGAGCAGGCCACGCCCCAACATCACATGGCGCGTGCCGGGATAGGCCTCCACCAGCGCGTCCATATCCTCAAGATCAAAAATGTCACCGTTATAGGCTACGGGGAACGGCGCACGCTCCAGCGTCTCGCCATAAAACTCTTTGCGCGGCGAACCCGTATAGCGGTCCTTTTGCACGCGCGGATGCACAATGAGCTCTGCCAACGGCATGCGGCAATACAGATCGAGCACGCGCTCGTATTCGTCGTCATTCTCCAGCCCCAGCCTGGTCTTTACCGACACCGGCAACGGCGACCGCTCGCACGCATCGCTTAAGAACGCCTCGAGCTCGTCGAGATTGCGCAAGAAACCCGAGCCCTTGCCCTTGGCGACAACCGTTCCCGAAGGGCAACCCAGGTTGAGATTGACCTCGCGGTAGCCCATGTCGGCGAGCACCTGTGCCGCCCACACAAACTCGTCCGCGTTCTTGGACATCAGCTGAGGCACCACGTTGAGCCCCTGGTTATTGGCAGGATCGATCTCCTTAAACGCCTTGCCGCCAAAGCGGTTTCCCACCCGCGGCGGCGGCAAAAACGGCGTGTAATAGCAATCGAGCGCACCGAAGCACTCCGCATGCACGCGACGGAACACATGCCCGGTAATCCCCTCCATGGGGGCCAGCGAAAGGATCATCTACTCTTCTCTCATATCAACACAACAAAGGGGCCGTCCCTTTGTCACATGCATTATGCCTTGCGCTTCAGGCGATTCACAAGGAAGAGGTAGCTACTGAACGATGACCACCCTCCAGCCGCACCCCATACAACGAGGTCTAATACTTTTCCCGAGAAGTGAACGAGTGAAAACGGGCCCCCGAAGCATCGGCACTTTCGAGATGCAATTTCCTGCGGTTTTGCCAGCCAAATCCTGCGGGTTTGACGTCTAAAAATGTCGATGCTTCGGAGGTCCAAGTATGGCCGTTCACTTCTCGGAAAAGTATTAGACCTCGATTTACATGCCACTCAATGTGACAAAGTGGCTGCTCCTTTGTCACATTCGATGAAAAAGGGCACCGATGTTAGTCGATGCCCCAAAGCGGCTGCAGGTTAAGCCCTACAGCGTATGTCTAAGACGAATCGAACTATTCGTCCCAGGAGAGATTCTTACCAGTCTTTTTTGCCAGCAGCAAGAACAGGCCGATAATAACGTTGCATGCGATGCAGAAGATGAAGACGCCCTGGAAGGAGCCGACAAGCTCATAGACCTTCATCATAACGGGCATGCCAAAGGCGCCGACGATATAGCCCACGGAGCAGATCAGCGCGAAGATGCGACCGAAATCGCGGGAGCCAAAGACATCCATAACCAAAACGGTCAGGGCAGTGCCAGCGATGACGTACATTACGTCGTTCACGCCTGCTGCGAGGATGCTGAGCGTCGAGTTGCTGCTGCTCATCATGAGCATGACAAAGGAGAGGATGGAGACAGCGAGCCAGCCCAGAATAGCCTTCGTGCTGCCAAACTTATCGCAAGTGGTGCCGACGATCGGATTGAGGAACAGATCGAAGAGCGATGCAGCGGATACCATGAAGCCGCCCACCATGGGGCTAAAACCAACCTCGGAAGCATACGTCGGGAAGAGCTGGTTCATGCAGCAAGTGAGCTGAACGAGGCAGAGGAAGCCGATGCAGAAGAAGAAGGCAGGCGACTTAATGGCGCGCGCATAGCTAACGCCACGCGTGCTATCCTCGGTCGTCTCCTCGGTCTCGGCGTCCGGCTCGCCCTCGACGTAGCCATAGGGCAGCATGCCCTTGTCCTGAGGCTTATAGCGAATAATCAGGACGGAAGCGGGGAGAATGAGCACGGCGGAGACGCCAGCGAGCACCAGATAACCAGTCCTCCAGCCAGCGGCCTCGATGACAGAGGTGATGACGGGGCTCATGATGAGCATGTAAATCGAGTTCACTGCCCAAGCGAGACCAATTGCCAGGCCACCAGATTTTTTGAACCACTGGTCGATAACGTCGGACATGGCGACGCCGGTGGTGAAGGCGAAGCAAATGCCAATCAGGGCGCCAGCGGCGATGAACATCCAAACTTCGGTGTAGAAAGCCATGCCTGCGCCGGCGGCGAGCAGAATAAGCTCGACGACGGGGAGCCAAACCTTGCCAACAACCTTGGGGATGAGTTTTCCGACAAACGGAAGCGCCGCCGCAAGACCGATGAGCGTCGCGGTGAAGTAATACGAGAAGATTGAATAGTCAAACCCGAACTCCTCGCACACGGGCGCGACGAAGGAGCCGGCGATTACGCTATAGGATCCGGTCGTACCAGCAGACATGAGGCCAAGCGCGATTACGAGAACCCATGCGTAGACCTTGCTGCTCTTTAACTTTGCATTTTCCATTGATACAACTCCTAGAGACCCAGAAGGGCACACATAACGGCCTTGATGGTGTGCTGACGGTTCTCTGCCTCACGGAAGATGACCGAAGCGTTGGCCTCAAAGCACTCGTCGGCAATCTCGAAACCCTCGGTGATGATCTCGCGATGAAGGTCGTTCTTGCACTGGTCGAGGAGCATCTTGCCAACACGGTGATCCGCGTTGTGCACAGAGGGAAGCTCATGCATGCAGAAGATGTCGGGATTGTTGGTGCGCTTGCACAGCTCGCTGGTGACGCGATAGGGGTACAGAGACTCGGCATCGCCCAGCCAGGAGTTGTAGTCGTCGGGATCCAGGACCTCTTCGCCGCACTCGGGGTTGATGTAGCGCCACTCCTCGGTAAGGATAACGTCAACGCCATCCAGGGCATCGAGGTCAGAGGTGATGGTAAAGGTCCTATTGGGAGCGTACTTGGCGTAGCAGGCCTCCACCTCTTCGATCATTTCCTTGCACATCTGATGACGGAGGTCGTCGGGGCCGATGGCGAGGAAGTCCATGTCGAGCATAGCGCACAGGCGGCCATACCACACCGGGGCGCCGGCGCAGTTGCCAACGAAAGCCATCTTCTTGCCGCGGCTCGTACGCAGACCGCCCCATTGCTCTTCCATCGTAAGAGCGTCAGCGAGCATCTGAGTCGGGTGATCGCCGAGAGTAAGGGCATTGATGACCGGGATGTCAACCAGGTCGGCGACGTCATAGAGGAACTGCTCGTCCTTCTGTGCGCGGTAGACGATGAGATCATACATGCCGTTAAAGACGCGCATGGCATCCTTGACGGTCTCGCAGTCACCCATGTGGGAGTTGGTCAGATAAGTGAAGCCCATGCCCAAATCGTTGCAGGAGGTCTCGAATGCGCAACGAGTACGGGTCGAGCCCCACTCAAAGTTGGCGAGGACGTTTTTGCCGGGGAAGTAGCGCTGGTCGACACCAGACTTCTTCTGAGCCTTAAGGTTCCAGGCAAGATCGATGAGATAGCGGAAATCCTCGGAGGAGAGATCATGGATGTTGATGTAGTCGCGACCACGAAGGCTGTTGTTCATGTCTATTCCCTTTCCATTTAGTGATAGATGAATGTCGAATGTGTCCCCGAGGGAAACACGGATATCCCTCGGGGAGCAGTAAATGTGGCGCCTAAATCAGACAGTGCAGGCTCAAAGGCTCGCTAGCAGCTGGCTGCCACGTCCTTGGTCCAGCAGTGCACGCCGCCGCCGGACAGGTTAAGCGCGAGAGAGTCAATCATGATGACTTTGCGATCGGGGAAGCAGCTCTCAAGAACGGCTTTGGCCTGCTCGTCCTTCTCCTTCACGACTTCGTTCATGCCCTCGTGGTAATAACGCTGACCAAGAACGACGCCATTACAGATGAGGAAGTTGCAGTAGCTCGCTGCTGCGTAGAAGTGGACGGGGCCCTCGGGCCAGGGAGTGCCATCCATAAACTTGCCGCCCATTTCGTCGATGAAGCCCTTATAGAGCTCGTAATCCTCATCGCCAGGGGCGATAACGACTTCAATCGGCTCGGCGGTGGGCATACGAACGATCTCGAAGGGCTTGTCCTCCCAGTCCGTTTCGTTGCTCAGGATCTCGTAGGCCGCCTCAATGCGGCGACGAGACTCTGTGCCAGCCTTGCTCGAGGCTGCCTCTTCATCGGACACCTCGGCAAGAAGAATCTTGTTCGGAGTGATAAAGCGACACATCTCATCAATGTGAGCCGCAAAGCTCATGCCAAAGATGGGAGTTCCGTCTTCCTTCTCGTCGAGGATGCCCAGTCGATAGTCGTCGTCCTCGAGCATAGGCTGCGGAAGCCAGATAACCTTGTTGAGGTTGTAGATGCGCTTATACTCGGCCTCTACTTCCTCTTTCGTGAACTCGGGATTACGCTTGCGGCATTCCGTGTCCTCGATGGCGATCAGAGTGCCGTGACCGTCAAACTCGCGGTCGCCGCCCTCCGAAACCATTTCGGAATTGACGATATCGAAGAAACCGAGCGCAACCGCCATGTGAACGGCTGCCTTACGTGCGGACTGGCACTCCGGGGAGTTCTTGTCCCACACGCCGTAATATGTCCAAGCGGGGTTGACCATATAAGAATGGCCCTTGTCGTCGACCATGATGCTGGGACCGTTGTCGCGGACATAGAAGTTGGAGTCTTCGAACTGCGTGATCTCGATGCGATCGAGATCAACCCCCTCCTCCTTCAGGCGCGAGCAAGCCTCCTCATAGGAGCCGGGGGTGCCGCAATTGAGGTTGACCGTAACGTCGCCATACTCAAGCAGAGCCTTGATCACGTCAACGCAGGGCTGACGGTTATCGTAACCCTCTGCACGGATGTAATCGGGAAGCCATGTCACATAGACGTTGGAGCGCTTCTCGAACTCGCCCGGCATACGATAGTTCTCGTACATGGTTGGTCCTTCCGTCGGGTTTCCCGCGATGCTGTCCGGCCGCGACAATAGCGGGGTTTCACCTGCTATAGTACTACTATACCTACCGTTCGGTAGATAGTTTTGAATAATTGCCGCTCGCCTACTGATACATACCGTTCACCGTATATAGTGGTCATGTTTGGACACGAATTGATGTTCCGTTGCCATCCTTAATAATGTTGGTAGTGCGGAAGTGATTTACAATGGAGAAATGCAGCGTGAGCACAAGAAAAAAAATATTGGACGCAATGTACGATCTTGTGGCAGAAGTCGGTTATGACAAAGCGTCTATCGGAAAGATTTGCGACTTTGTCGGTATATCCAAGCCGTCGGTGTACTACTACTTTCCCTCTAAAGAGGAGATTTTCACTACGCTCTTGGACAGCATGTTTCCGACCATCGACTATCAGCGCGACTACTCGCTAATAGTCGATAGGGACGGGTTCAAGGCCGCGCTTATCGAGCTCGGCAATTCAGTTATAGGTGGCTATCGAAGCGATGAAAAGCGCCGGCGCGTGCTGGCCGAGGTTAGCGTCCAAGCAAATCGAATTCCTGCAGTTCAGGAACGTCAAGCGACGGCGACCAAACGAACCATGGATGCGCTTAAAGACATCCTTCTTCATGGTGTAGAGATTGGCGCGTTTTCCGATAGCGCCGACGTGATGCTCTACGTACAAATTCTTTATACCGTTCTGGAGGGAGCGAGCAATACGGTCGCTCAAGGTGAGGATATTGATGAAAAAGCGGTTTGGGCGGGAATAGTCGAGCTTATGTTCAAATAGACCAGCCAAGCTGAAACGTATGTTGGCACCCACGGTGCCTGCGGGCAACCTTTAAAACGAAAACAGGGGTCGACTCCAGTCTGGCTTGGAGTCGACCCCTGTTGCGTAGCAATCTATGCCGGTGCAATCGGCGCTTATTACTTTTCAGCAGCCTTACTGAGAAAGCCGGAAACGATAGCAAACGCAGCAATCATAAGGTTGCAGGCAATGCAGAAGATAAATACTCCCTGGAATGACCCTGCCATGCCGTAAACCTTCATCATGACCGGCATTCCAAAAGCACCGACGACATAGCCCGCTGAGCAAACGATTGAATAGATCCTTCCAAAATCGCGTGATCCAAAAAGCGAGAGGAGAAGCATCGGCATTGCGGTTCCAACGATGGCGAACATGACATCGTTTACACCAGCTGCAATGATGGAAACGGTCTCATTGCTTCCGCCAATGATAAGAAGCAGGAATGAAAGAATGCTGACACCTGTCCATGCGACCGTTGCTTTAATAGCGCCAAGCTTGTCGCATGTTTTGCCCACGAAGGGATTTAGGAAGATATCGGAGAGTGAAGCTGCCGAGACCATTAAGCTTCCTACAATAGGATTGAAACCGACCTCGCTTGCATAGGTTGGAAACAGCTGGTTCATGCAGCAGGTGAGCTGCGCCACGCAAAGCAAAAGGGCACAGAGAATAAAAGACGGCGTTTTCGCGGCATCGCGGAGTGCCATGCCCGAAAGGACATCTTCCTGCTCATCGGCGCTGCAGCTCTCATGGGTTTCGGAGGCGGTCTCTCCGTACGGAAGCATGTTGCGATCAGAGGGGTTAAGGCGAATGATAAATGCGCTTGCAGGCAAAATCATAGCTGCAGAAACGGCCGCAAGCACGATGTATCCCGTACGCCAGCCTTGCTGCTCGATGACCAGCGTAACGACAGGACTCAATAACAGCGTGCAGAGAGAATTAACGCCCCAAGCGAGGCCGATGGCAAGACCGGACGATTTGCTGAACCATTGGTCAATGACATCGGACATGCAGACGCCCGTTGTAAACGAAAAGCAAATGCCGATCACTGCGGCGGAGACGGTGAACATCCAGACCTCGGTGTAGAACGCCATTGCGGCGCCGGCAGCAATAAGGACGAGTTCAATGCAAATATGCCATGGTTTGCCGATTACTTTTGGAATGAAGCGACTCAAAAGCGGAAGCCCAAGCGCAAGGCCAAGAAGAATCGCGGTGAAATAGAAAGAAAAAGAAGTGTAATCAAAGCCCAGATCTTCACATACTGGAGCAACAAATGAGCCGGCAATAATGCTATATGTGCCAGTTGTTCCGGCGGACATTAAGCCGAGCGCAATAACGACGACCCAAGCAAATGCGCCGCTTTCACGGAGACAATCTTTTTTGGCTGGTGTGGTGAGAGTCATAGTTGCTCCATTTCTATCGGCAATACATCCTATATGCCTACCGATAGGTATATAAACCATAGGACTCTTCGTCAAGCATTAAGCGGGGAGAGGGAGTTCTTAACCTGCCGAACGGTAATTAGACCCCGATTTCGCAAGGGTCTCAATGCGACAAAGGGACTGTCCCTTTGTCACATTATTCGGAGCGCAGGGCCTCTACGGGATCTTTTTTGGATGCACTGCGGGCCGGTAGCAAACCGGCGACGACCGTTAGCAGCACCGAAATCGCGATGAGCACCAGCGCATCCTGCACGGGCAGGCTCATCAGGTTGGGGACCTGTTTGGCCGCAAGCGCCCAAGCATTGACCGGGAAGCTCACGGCCACCACGACGACAACAGCAAAGACGCCGGCAATGAGGCCCTCGATAAAGGTCTCGGCGTTGAACACGTTTGCCACGTTACGCTTCGACGCGCCAATCGCACGCAGAATGCCAATCTCCTTTTTGCGCTCCAGCACGCTGATGTACGTGATGATGCCGATCATGATGGAGCTCACCACCAGGCTGATACTCACGAATGCGATGAGCACCAAGCTGATGGTGTTCACGATGTCGGTCACCGAACCCATGATGATGCCCATGTAGTCGGTGTACGAAATTGCCCGATCATCGTGGCCAGCGGCTTTGACCTGCTTGTTGTACGCATCGATGTGATCGAGTACGCGCTCCTTGGCCTCAAAGTCGCGCGGGAAAATCTTGACCGAGATGGGGTCCGCCTCGTCCGCATAACCCAACGTGGTCAGATTGTTGTCGTAGGTGAGCTTTGAAGCCTTGGCATAGCTCATCATGAGCGAGCTCAGGTCCTCGGCGTCCATGTTGAAATGGATGGCGCGAGCAAAGGCGCTCGCATCCACGTGCATGGCGCTCGCCAGGTTGGCAAAACTCGAAGACATCTGCGTCGCCATCTGGTCCATAAGCCCCGCTGTGCCCGCCTTGAGCTGGGACGATACCGTCGACGCTATCTGCTCGCTGATTACCTTCATCACCTGATCCATAGCCTGCTGCAGATACGGAGCCAGCTGCTTTTGCACATAGTCGGTCATCGCCTGTTGCAGGCGCTCGGCCAGGGCATCGCCGCCGAGCGCCTTCAATTGAGCCAGGCATTGCTGGGCTGCGGCATCATTCTCAAGATACGTCGAGAATGCGGCAGCGAGCTTTGACGCGTCTTTAAGATCTTCGGGCGACAGCGCCTTAAACTGATCAGACTGCAAAAAGCCCTCAAACAGTTGGTTGGCAAGTATTCCCACCTGCTGCATTTGCTCGGGCGTGAGCTCCAGACCGTCAAAGATGCCCGAGAAATCTGGAGCCGGTGCTTTTGCCATGATGTCGCTGAAGTCGATGTCCTTGCCAACGTCCGAGAGGTCAATGTCCAACCCGGATAAGTCGATACCAGAAAGGTCCATACCGCCGGCCGCACCCGAAAGTGCAGACGCATCAAACGAGAATGCGCTCTTGAGCGCCGCCTCGTCCACGCTGAACATGCTGCTCAGATCCACGCCTTGTTTGGCCTCGCCTTGCAGTTCGTCGAAGGTTTTGCCCGCAAAGACATCCGTCTCGGGGTGGGCGAGTTGCTCCTGCACAATCTGCGAATCGGCAGCGCGCTCCATAAGCTGGCGAGTCAGCGCATGCGTATAGGCAATGCCCGGGGACAACGCGCTCGCGTTGGCCGTCTCGTTGGGTCGCACCACGCCCACAATGTGCACATCGATACCGTCGGCAACCTTGGCTGCCATAAAGTCGGCGTCGCCAGACATGTCAGTCCACATGCCGGTCTCTTCGTTTTTGCGATAGGCATCGGCCGACGACAACACCTTAAACGTCGTGGACAGCGCATCGTCGTAGGTAAAGTCGGTGCCGGTCTCGGGCGTTTCGACCCCACCGTCAGCCGTCATAGCGCTGTTTACCAGATCGTTGAGCTCATCGATATCCAGCGCACCGATGCTATAGAGCGTATAGTCGCCCACCGTGCCGCGGCTCGAAAGCACCATCACGGCTTCGTTGGCAGACGTGGGCCAATGACCGGCGACGACATCGTACTGGCTGTCGAGCAGGCTCTGGTCGTCAATCATCTCGTTAAAGACCGAGGTTCCCATGGATTCCATGCTCACCGTTGCCGCCGAGCTCGCGCCTCCGCTCATGGCCTCGGTCATGGCGTTGGGAACAAGCCGAACGGGCTTCTTGTCGCCCTTACCCGCACGATAGACAACCGGCGATACACCGTAGCCGTACTGAATGGCGTTGACCTCTTTATCGATGCCGTCGCCACCGGCATCGAGCCATGCCTTAAAGCTCGTCATGTCGTTGGACTTAACGCTCGCAAACATATCCTTTACGGCCGTGACCACGGGAATCTTATCGGTTCCCTGAGCCTTGCCGCCGACACTGTCGTCAGACGAATCCACGCTTTCAGACGAGCCATCATCCGCAGCCCCCTGTCCGCCCATCATGGACGACAGGTCGTAGTCCTGCTTGGAAATGGTAAGCGGGTAGCTCGAGAGCGTATCCTCCTCGACCTTTTTGATGTAGCCGTTTACGCCATTGGACAGCGCCAGAATCGCCGCGATACCGATAATGCCAATCGAGCCCGCAAAGGCCGTCATGGCCGTACGGCCCTTTTTGGTCATAAGGTTTCGGGCAGAAAGCCCCAGCGCCGTCACAAAGCTCATCGAGGTTTTGCGCGTAGGCTTTGCCTCGCGACGCGTGGCGCCAGCGATATCGAAAGGATCGGAATCGTCGGTGATCTTGCCGTCCGCCAGGTTAACGATGCGCGTGGCGTACTGGTACGCCAGCTCGGGATTGTGCGTGACCATGATGACCAGGCGGTCGCGTGCAACATCCTTGAGCAAGTCCATGACCTGTACAGATGTCATTGAGTCCAGGGCGCCGGTCGGCTCGTCGGCCAGCACAATCTCGGGATCGTTAATCAGGGCGCGGGCAATGGCCACGCGCTGCATCTGTCCGCCGGAAAGCTGGCTCGGGCGTTTGTTAACGTGCTCGCCTAGACCAACTGCCTCGAGCGCCTTGCGTGCACGCTGGCGGCGCTCGGCATGGCCCACACCCGTGAGCGTAAGCGCCAACTCCACGTTTTCCAAAATGGTCTGATGCGGAATGAGGTTATAGCTTTGGAAAACAAAGCCGATGCGGTTGTTGCGATAGGCATCCCAATCGCGATCGTGAAAATCCTTGGTCGAAATACCGTCGATCAGCAGGTCGCCCGAGTCAAAGTGGTCGAGCCCGCCGATAACATTGAGCATCGTAGTTTTGCCCGAGCCCGAGGGGCCCAGAACGGCCACGAACTCGTTATCGCGAAAAGACAGGCTTACGTTGTCGAGCGCTACCTGCGTAAACGACTGCGTAACGTACCTTTTGCAAATACCTTTGAGCTCCAACATGGACGGCAACCTCTCCTGCGCAGGCACCCTGCCCGCTCTCCCCCGCCGTTCGTATTCGACGCGTTTGTCCTACTCTATCCCCATTTTTCACCGACACCAGTGAGGAATGTAGGGAACCGCGCCAAAAAACGAACGGGACGGCGCCCAATCAGAACCACCCTTAAAAAGGGTGGTTTGCTCTTAGGGTATAACCCACGGGCCCCGGGCTCGCGTCTAAAGGCGCGGGCCCGGACTTCGTCCAGGCCTAGCGCATCTTGACCCGTGGCGCGCCGGTCGAACCGGCAGGATCACCTCCTCTTGAAGGGATCCTCGTACTCCTTCACGCTCAGCTTGTCCAGCGCGATGTCGTGGGACTCCTGCTCCCTGATGTACTTGGCGATCGTCGCCTCGTTCAGGCCGACGGTGGACACGTAGTAGCCCTCCGCCCAGAACTTCCTGTTGCCGAACTTGTACTTGAGGTTGGCGTGCCTGTCGAATATCATCAGCGAGCTCTTCCCCTTCAGGTAGCCCATGACGCTCGCGACGCTGTACTTCGGCGGGATCGCCAGCAGCACGTGCACGTGGTCTGGCATCAGGTGCCCCTCGATTATCTCGATCCCCTTGTACTCGCACAGCTTCCTGAGGATCTCCCCTATGTCGCTCCTGATTTGGTTGTAGATCACTTTGCGCCTATACTTCGGCGTGAACACGATGTGGTACTTGCACATCCACTTCGTGTGGGAAAGGCTGTAGGCCTTCTGGGCCATGGCGACCACCCCTTCGACTCGAATTCTTGACGGCCTGAACAATCGTCAATATCGGTCGGAGGGGTGGCTTTGTAAAGCCGTTTGTCTCCACCCGCGTAGCGGGTGGTTTAAAGCTGGCCGCTGCGCGGCCAGCAGACTAAAGTCTTGAAAAAAAGAGGCCCCAAGTGGGGCCTCTATATGGTGGAGCTTATCTTGAAAGGCAGCGGACTACTCCGCACAGCGACACACGATCCTCGCGATGCTTTACGTGTTTTTTACTGCTCGCTATTCGCAATCGCCTGGTCGATAAGTTTGTTGAGTGCTGCGCGCTGCTCGGCGGAGCTGATGGCTCCCACGATGGGCTCCCCTACGATGTTGCCATTCTGATCGATGACATACGTTGTCGGGAACGAGAACAAATTTGACGTAAACTTACCGGCCTCGCTATCCGACTTGAACCAGATGTTCTTATATGTCACGCCCTTCTTGCTCAGCACGTCCTTGGCATCTGCAATCTCGCCCTTGTTGCCATCGAGCGTAAAGGAATTGACGCCCACGACCTGGCCGCCCTTCTCGGCAAGCTCCTGATTCAGTTTCTCAAGATCGCCCAGCTCGCCCACGCACGGCTTGCACGTGGTGAACCAGAAGTTCATGACGGTGACTTTGTTCTTAGAGAACAGCTCGTCGCTGCTCACGTCGTTGCCATCCAGGTCCTTGCCCGTAAAGCTGGGGAACTTCGTCGTCTCGCTCGAAGCATTGGCACCAGCCGTCATGCCAGCGGCCGAAGCGTCGACGCTCTCGTCTGCGCTCGGCGTGCTTCCACAGCCGGGGAACTCCTTCTCCAGGCTCTCGAGCTTGTCCTCGATCTCCTTGATCTGCTGTGCACCGGCCTTGAGCGTCTTAAGCTCATCCGCCGTGAACTCATCCTTGGCGCCGTCGATGGTCTTGAGCAGGAAATCGCCGTAATTGCTGCCGTCCTCAATCATTGCCGAGTCTTTATTTGCCGCATTGAATACCTTTTCCCACAGCGCGTTATCACTCGAAAAGATCTCGTTCTCCTTCTGCATGAGCTTCGCATACAGCTCGGCGGCCTCGTCGGCATTGGCCGGCTTCTGCGCAGTGAGTTCTGCGATCTTAGGATCGGAGCTCGCAGATTCGCTCGCATTGCCACCGGGCGCCGAACATGCCACAAGGCACAAGGCCAATACCGGCACCATAAACAGGGCCGCAATCTTAGAAAGCTTCATGGTCATTCCTCCGTTTTGTCGAAGCTTGTTTACTTTTTATCGGCGGTCAAGGGAAGCTTTTCCGCCGACACATCCAGGCCATAGCGATAGCTGATGGCATCGACAGGACAGGCCCCGATGCACTTTCCGCACCGGATACATTCGGCATGATTGGGCGCGCGGACCACATCAACGTCCATCTGACAAACCTTTGAACACTTACCGCACGAGACGCATTTGCACGCGTCAACCTGAATCCCCAACAAGGACACCCTATTCATAAGCGCATAGAATGCACCGAGCGGGCAAATCCATTTGCAAAAGGGACGATAGAACAAAACGCTCAGCACTACCACGGCAATGAGAACGACAAGTTTCCAAGTAAAAAGCTGTCCCAACGCAGATCGAATGCCGGCATTGGCAGCCGCCAGCGGAATGGCGCCCTCGAGCACACCCTGGGGACAGATGTACTTGCAAAAGAACGGATCTCCCATCCCCACGTCGTTAACCACCAGCGCAGGCAGCACTACCACGGCAAACAGCAGCACGAAGTATTTGATATACGTAAGCGCCCTGAGCCTTTTTGTCGAAAGCTTTTTGCCGGGAATCTTGTGAAGCAGCTCCTGCAGCCAGCCAAACGGGCACAGAAAGCCGCATACAAAGCGTCCCAGCAGCACGCCGAGCAAAATGAGCGTACCGGTGACGTAGTAAGAAAAGTTGAACTTGGATGAACCTACCACCGACTGGAACGACCCGATGGGGCACGCACCCGATGCCGCGGGGCACGAATAGCAATTAAGTCCAGGTACGCAGACTGTTTTTCCCGCGCCCTGATAGATGCCGCCTTTGGCAAAGTTTGGCAGGTGAATGTTGGTGACGAGCGTCGCCGCCGCCTGAATGAATCCGCGAAATCGAGCCAAAACATGCGACGCAGTGTTTTCTCTTTTATCCAATTCCGATACACTCCAAGCACAGCCTAATCGCTTTGGCCAGCACGGCATCCGCCTCGCCACGCATAACGCCAAAGCACACCATGGCAATTCCGACGATCAACAAAGCGACCTGTACCACGGGTTTTACCGCTTTGAACAACCTGACCACTCCTTTCGTTACGCGACCATTGGACCATACCGACCATAAAATCCGTGTTAAGCGCGATTTGGAATGTGCAAGGAGACTGTTATGCGAATTTTGATCGTCGAAGACGAACGAGCACTGTGCGATGCAATCGCGCGCAGCTTGCGAAACTTGGCGTACAGCGTCGACTGCTGTCACGACGGACAGGAGGCGCTCGACCTACTGGACGTTGAGGCCTTCGACCTCGTGGTACTCGACCTCAACCTTCCCCGTATCGATGGCATGACCGTACTCAGGGAACTTAGGAAAACTGACTGCGAGACTAAGGTACTGATTCTGTCCGCACGCGGCGAAGTATCAGATAAAGTCGCCGGACTCGATGCCGGCGCCAACGATTACCTCACCAAGCCGTTTCATCTGGACGAGCTTGCGGCAAGAATTCGCAGCCTTACCCTCAGACGCTTTACACAAAGCGACATAGTTTTAACCTGCGGAAAGCTCCGCTTTGACACCAAGGCGCGCATCGCTTCCGTAGACAGTGAGGCTTTATCTCTTACGCGCAAGGAAACGGGAATCTTGGAATACCTGATGCTTAATCAGGGGCGTCCGGTAAGTCAAGAGGAGCTTATCGAGCACGTTTGGGATAGCACCGTGAACAGCTTTAGCAACGCAATCCGCGTTCATATCTCGTCACTCCGCAAAAAGCTACGCAGTGCTTTGGGATACGACCCAATTCGCAATCGGATTGGAGAGGGCTACGTTATGGAGGATGGCGAATGAAAAGGTTTTCGCTGCAATGGCGCATAACGATTATGACGGCACTGCTCACGTGTGCGACATGCGTGCTGACGAACTGCCTGGTCGGCTATACAGGCATGCGCTACATGGATGCCATCGGCAGTAACATCTCGGCCTTTAACGCAACCGGCGAAGATTCGCCCCAGGCGTTCGACCCAACGAAAGCGACCCCCGATGACAAAGTCACGATCGTCGTAAGCGACGCACAGGAGTCTTTTGGCACGACAACCTGGTGCATCACGGCTGGAGTCACACTCCTTGGCGGCGTGCTGGCATACTTTGTGAGCGGCCGTGCACTCAAACCGCTACGGGCTTTTGCAGCCCAGGTTGAACGCGTGCAGCCTGACAACCTAAGCGAAATCAGACTCAGTGAAGATGTGCCCACCGAGCTACAACGATGCAGCGCCTCCTTCAACGACATGATCGCCCGTCTTGGCGAAGGGTTCTCTGCACAGCGTCAGTTTACCGGTAACGCCGCACACGAGCTGCGCACCCCGCTCGCCCTTATGCAAGCACAGATTGAACTTTTCATCTCCGAGCACTCCGGTTTGCGACCCGAAACAGCCGAGCTGCTCGGCCTGCTACAAGAACAAACCGAGCGCATGTCTCGAATGACCAAGGTATTACTCGAGATGAGTGAGCTCCGCAGCGTCCCGTGCGGGGACGCTGTTGAACTCGGTCCCCTGTCCGAAGAGGTCCTTACCGACCTTGCGCCACTTGCCGAGAATAAGGACGTAACCCTCGATTGCGCCGGAGACGCTTTGACAATCGGAAGTGATACGCTCCTCTATCGGCTGGTGTTCAATCTGGTCGAAAACGCCATCCGTTACAGCCGCTCCGGCTCGACTGTCAGCGTCTCCATCAGCGGCAGCGACAGCCACGTGCTCTTGCGAGTCAAAGATGAGGGCCCGGGAATACCCAAGCAGTACCGTGAGAGCATCTTCCAGCCGTTCTTTCGTCTAGACAAATCCCGCAGCAGGGCATACGGCGGCGCAGGACTCGGGCTAGCGCTTGTTTGGGAAATTGCAGCGCTTCACGGCGGCACGGTAGAGGTCGAAACAAGTTCCGAGAACGGAACCGTGATGCTCGTGACCCTCTCAAAGGGGGCCACCACGTAATCCGACTGTCCAGGGGTCCCACTCGGCATTGCGAAACGCGTCCCAAAACTTGGACATGAGAAATGGGAGGCAGTTCGCATCTATGCCGAGGACGAAGTCCTGGCGGGGATTCAGGATGCGCAGAGGAAGCTTACGGCAGAAAACCCCGACAGAGTCGTGACCGTCGGCGGCAACTGTATGGTGTCGCTTGCCCTCTTCGATTACCTGCACGGGAAATACGAGAACGTTGGATTCGTCTGGATCTATGCGCATCCGGATGTATCCACGCTGAATGATGGCTACCCCAACGCTCACGCCATGGTACTTGGCAGCCTTTTGGGACTGGGTGCAACGCAACTCGTTTCGCGGATGCGGCATCCGGTGTTTAAGCCGAACGACGTCCTGCATGTCGGGCTACAGCAGCTCCACGACTATCAGGAGGTTTGCTTAAACAAGCATAGGTGTTGCGGTTTTAGCCGATGTCCTCATGGAGGAAAACGACATGCTGGGTCTGTCTGATTAAAGTCCAACAGTTTCCATGAGGCACCTAGCGCGGTAAAAGCTAAAGACCCGGGAGACCCCAAACTGTCAACCATCTTTACGGGTTTAAGGGGAACGGGCAAGACGGCCCACTCTCGCTCCTATCCGAAACGGCGCTTGAACACGGCTGGATTGCAGCGAATGTCTCCGCCATGCCCGGCATGCTCGAAGATATCATCGAGCACACAAAGGAGGCCGCAGGCCGTTACCTCTCGCAGCCCCATACACGCGTGAGCGGAGTTCAAGTTGGGCAGCGGGGGCGGTTTAGCGCGCCAATATAATCAAATCGTGCACTTCCATAGCCTCTCGTCTACGTGGTGTACCGTCGTCTCCCCTTTTATCAGAGTTGGGCGATTTTCAGGCACCCGAGCTGAACTCAAATTGAACTCAACGATGCCTTATCGGTCGAGGGCTTCCTAGCGAGAATATACAGAGGCGCACATTTCGCAGGGAACCTCCCATTCGTTATCATATCGGGATACTGTCAAGGCGGCGTCAATGCGTTCGACCTACACCTTCTCGCTTTTCGAGGCCTCGTCTGCAGGACCATCGGAATCGATACGGAATCGATCGGCATACCATTCATCCGAAGCAATCACCTTATGGAGCATCTGGAGATGCAGGTCGACATAGTGGCAGAACGCCTTGCCGCATTCCACGAGAGGCGCATTGTTTCTCTCGTTGGGCTCGGCTCCAAAATTAAACTCGACCTCATAGCCCTCCCCAGGCACACCCATGCTCGGCAGAATATCAGTGGAGAAGTGGACGAATCCAGACGTCACCTTGTATACATCTTTTACCTTTGGATCGAACTTCTCGAGTAAGTCTTGAAGTCTTCCATCGGACATCTTCTCACCCGAGAAATCTTTCAGCTTGTTCACAGGCACACCTTGAAACACCTGCTTGAGAAAGTCATCCTGGTCTTTCGCGGCGAATAACGCGAATGTCCGCAGGCAAACTCCAACCTGTGCGCGGAGAAGCTGGGCGCCGCAAACAAGATTCCTCGACTCGAGCATGGAGATGAATCCGTCTATCAGTCTCATCGCATACTCAGAGGAGGATGCCAGATATAGATCCCATTGGGTAAAGTCGCCGTTCATGAAGGGAATCACTGCATTGCGCTCGGCGACTCTCAAGGCACTCAGGCTTTGTTCTATTTTCCCAGCTTCTTGTTTGAACTGTTCGCTATCCAAAATGCCCCCCAAATGCCGGCTTCTCAACAAATCAAAAAACAAGAGAAACAGAGATTAGGTTCATGCTCCACTGAACCCGCGCTTCCAGTCGAGGTACTCCTCCTCGCAGATCTCCCCGGAGTCCCGCCTCTCGCGCCCCTCACGGATCTGTCCATATCAGTGTAGCCAATCCAAGCACAGCCCCACCGCACGGCCCAGTCGCTTCCGTTCCTGCGTGGCCCCGTGAAGGCGGAAGGGCGTGGCTGTGGGCGGCGCGTTCCTTTCTCCTCGTACTTTTTTGGGCATGCGTCACGCCCCCCCGCGCGGCGCTGAGAGCGAATCGGCACAGGCTTGGGGCCAGTTGCGTAGAGGTTGAGGTTCGGGTTTCGCCGGCTTACGCAGCTTGGCGGGCAGAGCGCCCGGGCTCGCTGCGCCTAGGGCGCGGCGGGATCCGCGACGTCGGAGGTGTCGATCTCGCCCAGATTGGCGAGCTGGCTGATGAACGGGATACTCTCGTATTCGTCCACCTCGACGCCGCCGAGCACGATGGTGCTGTCGCGCGTGTCGATTTGGGTTGTGAAGACGGCCGGGTCGAAACCCGAAGCGATAAAGCCAATGCCCGCGAGGACAACGCCCGCGGCAACGAGCCCGCCCGCCACGGCGAGGTAGATCTTCTTCGCGCTGGTCATGGTACTCACTCCTTTCTACGCCGCAAGATGCGCGGCAGCGCCGCCCTTCTCGCCCTTACCCTTCCAGAAGGGCGAGGCGGCCTTCCTCGCCCAGAGCGCCGAGAGGCGCGCAATTTGTTTTGAGGCGGCCCAAGCGCCAGCACCAACGAAGAGCGCCACGCCGACGAGGCCGAGCCCCACGCCCGCCGAGGCGAGGACGTACGGGAAGTGGCCGATGGTGACGCCGCTTACGGCAAGCAGGAGCCCAACTACGCCCACGCCCCCGAGTGCCGCCGCGACGATCCACACGCAGAGCGCCAGCACCCAGATGCAGATATAGACCGTGACGGCCACGGCGGCGAAGGCGGCGAGCAGCGGCACCCACACCGGGGAGCCCACGATGGTCAGCACCCACAGCAGCGCGGTGCTGCACCGGCGCGTCCTCGCGATCGCGCGCGGCACGGCGGGCAGGTCGTCGAGCGTGGCCTCGGCAACCTCGCCGGGGGCGCCCATGGCGGCCACGGCCTCCTCCTCGCTCATACCGTCCTCCATGCGGTCGGCGATGGCCTCCGCATAGAACGCCTTGGTCTCCTCCACCTGCTCGGCCGGCAGGCAGGCGAGCAGCTCGCCCAACCGGCCCAGAAACTCATCGCGCGTCATGGTGCGCCCCCTCAACGTATGCGTAAATCTCCCGTACGGACGGCCACTCGGCCAGGAACTCCTCGATGCGCGCTCGCCCGTCGTCCGTGATGCGGTAGTACCGGCGCAGCCGCCCGTTGTGCTCGGCGGAGCGCGCCGTGATGCACCCGGCCTTCTCCAGGCGCTTGAGCAGCGGGTAGAGCGTCGACTCCGTGAGCCCCATGCTCGCCGGTACGTCCTTCACGATCTGGTAGCCGTAGGACTCCTCGCCGGAGACGGCCGCGAGCACGCAGGCCTCCAGGAAGCCGCGCTTCATCTGTGCCTCCATCCGCACACCTCCTCTCGTCATATACTGTGCTATACACACTATACGATGCAAGGTATTAGACGTCAACTCTCATCGCGAAGATTCTCCGGCCCCTGCGCGCTGCGAACGTGATGTCGCGGGGCGGTTGGCATTATGCATGAAACGTCAAGTAACGCTCTTTTGATCCACTTCCACTCGGCCCCATATGCCTTGTACAACACCCCCTTCGACCTCGGGTTCAAGAGAGCCACTAGTCTTCCTTTATACGTTCGACATAATCGTAGGCGATACCCACAAATTCCAGCCCCGAGCAACAGGAGTACAATTGCTGCATTGTTGCCAGCTGTTGGGAGATGGAAGATGGACTGCGATGGCTACCCATGCGTTCCCATGCCGTTGATGTGCACCACCTTTGTGCCGGGACAGATTGACGCTGCGGTTGCAGGCATCTCCGACCCCGATTCGCGCGCCATTGCCACGGCAGAAGCGCTGTACTTTCGCGGACAGGCCGCCCTCGCTGCCAAGACGGCGCGCCTCTATCTTGACGCCACCGATCCCGCGCTGCGCTATTCCGCATTCTTTATCTGCGGATACGCCAGTCTGTCGCTCAACCGTATCGCCGACGCCCGCCGCTGCCTTACTGGCATCCTCGATACGCCGGCCGACGAGGAGTCGCCCTCCATCCACGCCACGCATATCCTGTTCGCCTCGGCCGCGAGTGTCCTGCTACACCTGCCTTCCCCGTATTCTGCCGAAGAGTTTTATCCGCTTGCGGCGCACCTACCCGAAGGCCTGCGACTGTTCGCCAGCTACGTGATGGCGCACGCCTTGTATCTGCGCGGCGAATATGGCCGCAGTCTGGGCATGGCGGAAAACGCCCTGATTATGAAACAGGGAAGCTATCCGATCTCGGAACTGTTCCTGCATCTGGCAGCTTCCATGGCATGCATGAGCCTCAAGGACATCGACGCCGCAAAAACGCATTTTAGAGCTGCTTGGAACATTGCGCGCCCCGACGGCCTTATCGAGCTCATTGGCGAGCACCACGGCCTTTTGCAGGGACTCATCGAGGCATGTTTAAAATCGCAATACCCCGACGATTTCGCTCGTATCATCGAGATCACGTACCGCTTCAGCTACGGCTGGCGGCGCATCCACAACCCCGATTCGGGCGAGGACGTGGCCGACGATCTAACGACCACAGAGTTCACCATGGCCATGCTCGCCTGCCGCGGATGGACCAACGCCGAAATCGCACGCCATATGGGAGTATCGCCGGGCACCGTCAAAAACCGCCTATCAGGAGTGTATGCCAAGCTTGGTATCGGAACTCGCGCCGAGCTGGTCGCGCATATGTTGCGTTAGCGACCGGGCTGCCAAGCGCATCGAACGCGTTCCGGAACCACGGCGCTTCGCTCAATCAATTTGGACATTTTGACCCTTGAACGGCACTACCGCCACGGGGCGACTTCTCGCAAAATTGGATTATTTCCACCGATACCTGCGGGATGGGAGCCAAAGATGCTTGATCGCCGTTCGCTACTTGTTGCCGGAGCGTCCTCGCTGGCGAGCATTATGTTGCCGCGCGTGCCGGGAAGCGCAAACGCCTTCATATTGCCGTTCGCGCCCACCGAAGCCTATGCCGACGAAAAAGACCCCTTCAGGGTGCTCGTTCTCTCGCGCACCATGTTTGGTGTGGTCGTGGTCGACGTCGCCAACAAAAATACGCCCATCATGGGTGCCCAGGTCACGCTCACATCGCGCTACGCCGCAGGCAAGCAGCTCACCGCCACGACCGACGACGAGGGCACGGCCATCTTTGAGGTCGCCCCTCTTTCGGAAGGCTACGTAGACGAAGCAACGCTTCTCGACGCGTACGACTTTAACGGCGGTATCTCCATCAGCATGGAAGGCTACCGCGATGTCGAGATTCCCCTCGCTCGCATTCAGGGCGGTACCGCTATTACCGCTCCCACGCGTCCGCTCTCCGACGGTCAGCCGTACTTTCGCCAGCTCACGTTTGACGAATGGGACATCCAGTACGCTGAAACCACGTTCATGGCACTGCCGAAGGACGACACGGCAAACGAGCAGCCCGACACGCACGCCTTTACCGTGCAGGCTCATCTGCCACAAGGTGGACTGGCAACGCTGCGCATCAACAAGGTAATGCCCGCCGTGGGCAGCTCACCCGAAACCGTCACGCAGATCGGCCAGGTCAAGGCCAGCGCAACGGGTGCGGATAATCTGGCGACGTTCACGCTCGAAGACAAGTTCCTCGATGCGGCATCGGGCATTCTGGAAGAAGGGTGCAAACTGCGCTTTATGCTCGACTACCAGGGCAAAACCTACACACTCTCCTCCCCCATGGCCGTTGCCACCGCACCGGCCTCAAAGGCAGAATCGGGCTCGACGACCATCATCCCCACCACCATGGACCAAGAGATCACTCCGTTTGATTTCCCTGCGGCGTTCCCCGGCATTGGCGGCAACAAGTTCATCTGCTGGATGCCCACGTTTCCGATTCTCTTCGATTTCTCGTTTGCCGGGTACGTGTTGTTTGGCGGAGGATACAAACCGGCCAGCTACATGAACGATTCGGGCAACCCTGATCCGGAGTACTGGAAGAAGTCGCCGCGCGAGTCGGGCGCCAAGCAGGCAAACCGCTACCTCGACGAGATGGAGGGGAAGTGGAACCAATACAAGAGCATGAGCGCCGGCTCGGGCACCGACCCAAGAAACACTAAGCTCCTTCGCCACCATTGCACGCTGCTGTTCACGATGGATATCGCCACACAGGTGTACGGATCGCTTGCCTACGACTGGGTAGGCAAAACTTGGGGCAACAACAACGATCCGGCGTTCGGCAATATTAAGGCCCTCTTCCAAGTAAAAACCGACCTCAACTGGACCGAACAGTTTACCTTGGGCCCGGTGCCGTTTTTCCTAAACGTCAATCCTTGGGTGTTGGCAAAGCTGGCGCTCGCGGTAGGCGCCCACACGCACGGCAGCGGTGCGGCGTTCTTCAAAAACATTTCGCTCGACTATTCCAATACGTCGGGATCATTCACCATCCAGATTGGGCTTGCCGTCACCTTTGGAGCCGGCGTTGCAGGCGTCGCTTCGTCCGCCGTGCGCGGTGCCGCATCCCTCACACTGTTCATTGGGTACGAGAAGGCGGACGGCCACCAGCTTCCGCGGCTGCGCGTGGGTGCAGACGTCGATGTCGACGTGATACTCCAGTTCATCATGTTCAAGTGGACCACCAAGGCCTGGTCGGGGTCGTGGCCCACACTCATCGATTCGTGGAATATGTCGGTGAACAATAGCAACCAGTATGTACTCCAGTGCTCTGAGCTGGCACTGGGCGGAGACACGCCATATACGCTGGGTGCCTGCTTTGGCGCGACCGGCAATGCCGAGGCAGGTGGTGTGCCGCAGTTTATCGCGTCGGCCGCCATTGTCACCAACGCCGAGCTGCTCGCGCGCGCCGAGGTTAAAGCCACTGCAAGGAATGTCGCGCCTACCGTACGCGATTGGGACCGGTCGGTCACGCGCATTGAGCTCGAGGCGGATGCAGAAAGCGACGACACGGGACAGATCGAGCATTTCGTCCACGCACTGATAGAGAACGACGAAAACGCCGCGCCGATGTATGAGTACACCTACATCGGTCAGGCAACGAACGCCGTTGCGGACCCCAACGCCAATTCTACCGGCGTGTCGGAGGACGAGCGTGGCGGCATCAAACCCTCGAGCGACAACGTGCTGTTTGCTGGCGTGCTCAGCGAAGCTCACATGAAGCTGGCAATGATTGCCGGCGTAGAATGCCTGTTCCGTATCGCCTCGGTGCGCTACGGCGACAATGGTCGCTCGCGCCTGGTGGTGCACACAAAGGCAAACGGCACGTGGTCTGCCCCCACGCCCGTGGACTTCCCCCTTGGCTTTGGCGAGGGCGATGTGGAGCGCAGAGACACGTTCGATTACGACTTCGACGTGGTGGAATATACGGACGGGAGGGGAAACCAAGACGCCTACGTGCTGCTGGTCTCGGGCGAGCGCCCCGCCGGCGACAACACCCTTTTCGATACGGCGAGCACATCCGGCATACTGTCCGTTGTGCGCCTGCGCATAAGTAACGACGGAGTTCGCGTGATATCGCACACGTCGTGGCGCAGTATCTCGCGTGGACGCCTTCAGGAGGATGGCTACCATTGCCTGCAGTGCCCACGCATCACGGTGGGCAAGACACTTGTCGACGGACGTCTGTCGGGCGCCTACCTCCACCGCCACGGAGCCACCGCAGAGAAGGCGCTCGGCAGCGAGGCTCAGGTTGCACTGGAATGCTTTACCCTGTGGTCGGATGATTTGGGCGACAGTCTGACGTTCCGCCAAGTTCTCCGCTTTCCGCAAGCGCCGTCGAGTATCGAGCTGGGCGCGCCCGAGAATATCAATGGCAAAATGGTGGTGCCCGTTGCATACGAGACTGCAGGCGGTTGTGGCTGCGCATCGTACGCCGTGATCGGCCAGTCCATTGCGGGCTGGGGCGTTATGTCGCCAGATGCCACAGTGCCCCACGCGGTGCCGTGGCCACAACATTCGGGCTTTTTGGCAACCGTCAACGAGCAACTGCAGCATATTACTTGGACGCGAGGCGCATCGGCATTTGCAACGCAGCCCGTGGGTGCCGCAGGCTGTGGCCCGGCATCGTTTAGCGTAAGCAACAACGGCAGGTGCGTGCTCTATGTAGAGAACACCGATGGCAAGGTGGGACAAACCTACGACGAAGAAGGCAACCCGGTAGCAGTGATGGGCAAGCACTTCCGCATCTTCGCCAGCACCTTGGCAGGCGATCTGTTTACGGAGCCGTTCGTGATGTGCGAGCTAGACCATCCCGTCGATCAGATAACGACATTTTTAACGTCGGGAGGCATGCCCTCCGCGCTCGCCACGCACATTGTGAGCGCAGAGAAGAGCGAGGCAGAGCTGCACGGCATCGAAGTGCCCTTGGTGGCGTGTGCCACTCCGACGGGCGCGGTCGCTACCTCGGGCGCGGTGGTGCCCGGAGCGGCAGGCGAATCCTTCATAGTCACGGTGCGAAAAGACGGCAACACCTTGCTGACCGCCGGCACGATCGATCTGTACCGAGAGGGTTCCAGCCAGCCGTTCTCCAGCGCATCCATCGGATTCGGAATGAACGCACGCATGGCTTCGATCTACGATCCAGAGCTTGCCGAGGACGCTTCGGCCAACGACATGGCACACGTGAAGTACGCGCTCGAGACGCTGGGCGCACGTTTTGCAACGCACCCGCTGGTAGCCGACAACGGCAACGCCGTGCTGGCACCGGGTTGCACGGCACAGTTCCGCATGAGCTTCGCTATCCCCGAGAGTTGGAGCGACGAAGTGGGCAAACGCGTAACGCTGTATGCGAAGGCGCGTAATCTGGTGGCGCTCGATCCCGTAACGCTCGAGGAAATTCGACCGGGTGCAAACTCGGCGCTGAGTGCCGTACTGCACGAGCTTGATGTGCCCGACGCGGCATGCGAGCGCTCAGAAGTTCAGGTCGGCGTATGCGGCAGCGCGGATACGACAGGACTTCACGACGCCCCGATGACGGCAGACGGCGATGGTGGCTCGAGTGGCGACGGTACTGACAAGGGCGGCGGCTCCGGCGGAAGCAGCTCCAGCAGTGGCAAGGACCACGGCACTAACAAGCGCTCCGGAAAAGCGGACGCGCTTGCGGGCACGGGCGATGTCAACGCTCCCCTGACAGCAGCCGCAGCAGCACTCGCCGCGGCAGGCGCCGGCCTCGTCGCCTACAGTGCCCGCCGCACGGCGCTCGAAAACGACACCGCCGATGAGGTCAATTCTGATAAGCCTCACTAGCTCTCAGTTACCTTTGCGAGAGACGCCGACTCGGCTCATCGAACATCAAAAGGGGCTGGCCCCGATAACTCGGAGCCAGCCCTGAGTCGCCTGACGTGGAAATCGCAGCCTGTTACTTGAGCTTCAGAGCCTCCATCATGGGCACGGCGGCATCCCAATCGATCTTCCAGCCGATCGACACGCGGACGGTTTCACCCGTTGCGGGAGCCGTCGCAAACAGTGTATGGCCGTTGTCGGGACCGGTAAAGCGCAGCCACGTTATGCCGTTGTACTCGACCTGGTCGGTTGTTGTCTCCTTGCCTTCGTAGACCTGCTCTAGGCTTGCAACCTCTTCCTCCGGCGAGCGCGGGAAGATGCTGATGTTCAGGCGTCCTCCAGTCTCGTCGTGGAAGAAGTCTGCCTTTTCGCGCTCTTCGTCGGACGAATCCAGCGTGTACCCATCGGCGGCCTCGATGCTGTACGATGCGCAGTCGATGCCCGTTAAATCTGCCTTCTCGCCAGAATCGGCCACGCCGCCGGCCGCCTTGAACTCCTTGGTCTCGCATCCCGTGGTGTCAAAGTGCATGGCCTCGTGGTTCTTAGCGGGGGCGTAAGCGTCTACGAACTCGACAGTGATGGGCCCGTAGTACGCCGTCTTGGGCGCCCAGAAATATACGTACTCAACGGTCTCGCCCGGACCGATATCTGGCCTCTCGGAAAGGTCAATTCCCTTGTGCAGATCATCGGGGGCCTCGCTTGCAACGTAGTCGAGCACGGCCGCCTTGCCGGAAGTAAACAACGGGTCGCCTGCCTCAAGATCGCCCTGGGCAGCATGCACGTTAAAGGAACTGAACGTCCTGTTCTTTGTGTTGTTGTTGGTGATCTTGATGTGCAGATAAAAGCCGTCCTGTAGCTTGGCATCGCCACGATAGAACGTACCGTGAGCCACCGACTCATAGGTAATGCCTGCCACCTCGACCGTCTGCGAATCATAGGCCTTGGGCTTTTCCTGCACAGGCGCGCTGCCGCCCGAACTGCCAGCCGAGCCGCTCGGAGCACTACCGCCACAGCCGGCCACCGTACACGCCAGCACGGCCGAAAGCGTCACGGTGGGAATTCCTAACAGCAGCTTCTTCGTCATGGGCTTCATCATCCTCACCGCTCCTTTCGCTTGCAGCCCATCCGTTGCCCAAGGCCTTCGTCGTCCTGTGGCATCGGCTTCCACTATGAGCGTATGACGAAACACGGCGCCGGCGAAGTGACCCGTGGCCCAAATAACGACCCGCCAGCGTTCCTTATGGGCCAAAAGAACTCGCACATGCACGCCCCCGGCCCATAAAACGAGACGTCTGTCCCAATGTTCGATTCGATCCAACAATCCGCACGACACGTTTTCGACAACGTATCCAACCGCAAACGCAGTAAGACGCATTCGGCCGCCTTCAAATTAACTCGGGCAGAACCGACTCGGTTTTGTCCGAGTTAACTCGAGCATAAACTGATCCATGCGATACAATTAACTCGGACAAAACCGAGTCGGAAGGAACCGAGTAAGTGGAATTTATTGGCAGGGAGCGTGAGCTCGCCCGTATTAAGAAAACACTCAAAGCACCCGAGCAGCGCAATGTTCTCATTTACGGCAGGCGTCGCGTCGGAAAAAGTGAGCTCATCAAGCAGGCGCTAACCGATTTGTCGGACGTCGCAACGGTCTATTACGAGTGCCGCCAAACCTCCGAGGCAGACAACCTCGAGAGTCTGTCCGTCCTTGTTGCTGAAGCGCTGAGCTTTCCTCCGCTCGCCTTCATAGGCATCCGCGAGCTCATCGAATTTCTGTTTGCCCAAGCTAAAGACAAGAACATTACCCTCGTTCTCGACGAATACCCCTACTTGAGAGATGCGGTTAAAGGCCTAGACAGCATTCTTCAGACCTCAATCGACGCCCACAGGGAAGACTCACGTTTAAACATTGTCCTGTGCGGCTCCTACGTTGAGATTATGAAATCCCTCATCGAGCATGAAAGCCCCCTCTACGGGCGAATTGATCTCGCGCTTGAGCTTAAGCCCATGGATTACTTTGACGCTGCGAAGTTCTATCCCGCGTTCTCGCCCGAGGACAAGGTGCGGCTCTATAGCGTTTTTGGCGGTATCCCCTTTTACAATCGCCTCATCGATCAATCCCAAAGCGTACGCGACAACATCATCGAGCTCGTCACGGAACCTGGCGCCCGCTTAGAAAGCGAGGTGCCGTCCTATCTCAACGCCGAGATCTCGAAGATGACCAACGCCAACGAAGTTTTCGGGGCTCTCGCACAAGGCTACTCCCGTTGGGGGGACGTGCTGGCACAGTCGCACGTCTCGAGCGGTCCGGCCATGGCAGACGTGCTCGACAAGCTCATGTCACTCGAAATCGTCCAAAAGCGTGCACCCATCAACGACCCTACGAACAAGCGCAAGTCTGGCTACTTTGTAGTGGATCCGCTTTCGCTCTTTTACTATCGCTATGTTTTCCGCAATGCCTCAGCGCGTCAGCTGCTCGACCCGGAAGTCTTCTATGATCGTCACGTCTTCCAAGACTTCGAGGAAAACTACGTTCCTCATATGTTCGAGGAGATCTGCCGTCAATACCTCGTGCGGCAGAACAGGACCGGCAAGATCGAACCGGCTTTCGACGCCATAGGCAAGTACTGGTACGACGACCCCGCAAACAAAACGAGCGGCGAATTCGATGTGGTAACGCAAGACCCCGAGGGCTACGCATTCTACGAAGCAAAGTTCCGCAAATCCCCCATCACGCAAAAAATGGTCGACGAGGAAATCGCCCAAGTCGAGGCAACGGGACTCAAGTGTCATCGCTATGGATTCTTCTCCCGTTCGGGCTTCGAAGCTGGCGAAAGCGATCGAACCGTCTTCATCGACCTGCCGCAGATGTTTGGATAGGACAGGACAGGTCCCTCCCGCATTCCAAGCATTCATTATCTAATCGAACGATTGTTCGATGGATTTCGTGTTGGTTGGAATCGTCTGTGGTCTGGGCTATGCTACCTTGACTATCTATATGACTTAAACGCAGCAAGGGAGCACCGAGAGAGCGAGTATGGCAAAAAACACCGCAAACTATGGTAACGACAGCATCCGCCAGCTCAAGGACGAGGAACGCGTACGCCTGCGCCCCGCCGTCATCTTTGGCTCGGACGGACTCGATGGCTGTGCACACGCTGCCTTCGAGATCCTGTCCAACGCCGTTGACGAGGCGCGCCAGGGCTACGGCAAGCTCATCACCCTTACCGCCTTTCGCGATGGCTCTATCCAGGTAGAGGACAATGGCCGTGGCTGCCCGCTCGACTGGAACCCTTCCGAGAAGCGCTTTAACTGGGAGCTCGTCTTCTGCGAGCTCTATGCCGGCGGCAAGTATAACAACAACCAGGGCGGCGACTACGACTTCTCGCTCGGCACCAACGGCCTGGGCTCCTGTGCGACTCAGTACGCTTCCGAGTACATGGACGTCACCGTCTGGCGTGACGGTAACAAGTACTCCTTACACTTTAAGAAGGGCAAGGTTGTCGGCGCCAAGAAAAAGGCACTCGAGATTGAACCCAGCGACGAGAACCGCACCGGCACCACCATCAAATGGCGCCCCGATCTTGAGGTCTTTACCTCAATCAGCATTCCCCACGATTGGTATCGCGAGACCATGCGCCGCCAGGCCGTGGTCAACGCCAACGTGACCTTCCGCCTGCGCATCGAGGGCGACGACGGCGAGTTCTCCGAAGAGGACTTCTGCTATCCCAAGGGTATCGAGGACTACGTGCTCGAGAAGGTCGGTACCGACTACCTTACCGAGCCCTTCTTTATCGAGGCCGACCGCCGCGGTCGCGATCGCGAGGACCTGCCCGATTACAACGTCAAGATCACCGCGTGCATGTGCTTCTCGCGCACCTTCACGATGCAGGAGTACTACCACAACTCATCGTGGCTCGAGAACGGCGGCTCGCCCGAGAAGGCTGCCCGCAGCGCTCTGACCAGCGCCATCGATGCCTACATCAAGCAACAGGGCAAGTACAACAAAAACGAGAGCGGCATTAAGTGGCAGGACGTCCAGGACTGCCTGGTACTGGTGACCAACTGCTTCTCCACCCAGACGTCCTACGAGAACCAGACCAAAAAGGCCATCAATAACCGCTTTATCCAGCAGGCCATGACGGCATTCTTTAAGGAGCGCCTCTCGACCTACCTGATCGAGAACAAAGACGCCGCCAACAAGATCATGGAGCAGGTACTCATCAACAAGCGCTCGCGCGAGAACGCCGAGAAGACCCGTCAGAGCATCAAGACCAACCTGCAGCAGAAGACCGACATGGCCAACCGCGTGCAGAAGTTCATCGACTGCCGCTCTAAGGACAAGAACCGTCGCGAGATCTACATCGTAGAGGGCGACTCGGCAGCAGGCGCCATTCGCACCTCGCGCGATGCCGAGTTCCAAGGCGTTATGCCCGTCCGCGGTAAGATCCTCAACTGCCTTAAGGAGGACTACCCGCGCATCTTTAAGTCCGACATCATCATGGACCTTATGCGCGTGCTGGGCTGCGGCGTGGAGATCAAGGACAAGCGCATCAAGAACCTTGGTGCCTTTGACCTGGACAACCTCAACTGGAACAAGGTCATCATCTGTACGGATGCCGACGTCGACGGTTATCACATCCGCACGCTCGTGCTCACCATGCTCTATCGCCTGGTGCCCACGCTTATCGACGAGGGCTACGTGTATATCGCCGAGTCGCCGCTCTACGAGATCAACTGCAAAGAGAAGACCTACTTTGCCTACACCGAGCTCGAGAAGAACGGCATCCTCAAAGAGATCGGCGACCAAAAGTGCTCGATCAACCGCTCCAAGGGTCTTGGTGAGAACGATCCGGACATGATGTGGCTCACCACCATGAACCCCGAGACGCGCCGCCTGATCAAGGTGGAGCCCGAGGACGTCACCAAGATGGAGACCATGTTCAACCTTTTGCTGGGCAACGACGAGGCAGGCCGCAAGCGCCATATCTCTGAGCACGGCAAGGAATACCTGGACCAGCTGGACCTGCAATAGCAGCAAATCGATAACGACGGCCCATAAGAAGTTCAAGAGGATATCGTGGCAAAGAAGAAGACGAAGAACCAGCCAAAGAAAAAGCAGGTCAACGCCGAGAACGTCATCGGCCTGCACTCTGAGGTCACCGATCAGCCGATCACGCAGACGCTCGAGGTCAACTACATGCCCTACGCTATGAGCGTCAACGTCTCGCGTGCGTTCCCCGAGATCGACGGCTTTAAGCCCTCGCACCGCAAGCTGCTCTACACCATGTACAAGATGGGTCTGCTCAAGGGCGAGCGCCAGAAGAGCGCCAACATCGTGGGTCAGACCATGAAGCTCAACCCGCACGGCGATGCCGCGATCTACGAGACGATGGTGCGCCTGGCCACCGGCAACGAGGCACTGCTTGCCCCCTTCGTGGAGTCGAAGGGCAACTTTGGCAAGTACTATTCGGGCGACCTGAGCTACGCCGCCTCGCGTTACACCGAGGCCAAGCTCTCCCCCATCAGTGCCGAGATCTTCAAGGACATCGACAAGGACCCGGTCGACTTCGTTGATAGCTACGACGGCGCCATGAAGGAGCCGCGCCTGCTGCCCACCACGTTCCCCAATATCCTTGTCTCGGCCAACAAGGGCATCGGCGTCGCTATGGCGTCCGATATCTGCGGTTTCAACCTCAACGAGGTTTGCACCGCCACAATGCACTACCTGCAGGATCCCGACTGCGACCTGCTCGAGTACATGCCCATGCCCGACTTCTCGACCGGCGGTGAGATCATCTATCGCCGCGAGGAGATGGAGAAAATCATCGAGACCGGCCTTGGCAGCTTCCAAATCCGCTCCCGCTGGCGCTGGATTCCCGAAGAGCGCATCATCGAGGTGTACGAGATTCCCTACACCACCAAGACCGATGTCATCATCGAGCGCATCGTCAAGCTCTCCAAAGAGGGCAAGGTCAAGGAGATCGCTGACATCCGCGACGAGACCGACCTCTCGGGCCTGCGCATCGCCATCGACCTTAAGCGCGGCGTCGACCCCGACAAGCTCATGGCCAAGCTCTATCGCTCGACCACGCTGCAGGATTCGTTCTCGTGCAACTTCAACGTGCTCGTCGACGGCTATCCCCGTGTTATGGGCGTGCGCCAGATTCTGCACGAGTGGGTCAAGTGGCGTATTGAGTCCACGCGTCGCCGCATTAACTTTGACCTGGGCAAAAAATCCGAGCGCCTGCACCTGCTGCACGGCCTCGAGGCCATCTTGCTCGACATCGACAAGGCCATTGCCATCATCCGTGGCACCAAGCTCGAGGCCGAGGTCGTGCCCAACCTTATGAAGGGTTTCGACATCGACGAGACCCAGGCCGAGTTTGTTGCCGAGCTCAAGCTCCGCAACATCAACGAAGAGTACATCCTCAACCGCACCAAGGACATCGCTAAGCTCGAGGGCGAGATTGCCGAGCTTGAGGAGATCCTCTCCAGCGAGGAGAACATCAAGAAGGTCATCAGCAACGAGCTGGCCGCGGTCAACAAGAAGTACGTGATGCCGCGTCGCACAGGCAGGATCGAGCCCCACGAGGTCATCGAGGTAAGCTTGGAGCCCGAGGTCGAGGAGTACCCGGTCACCATCATGCTCTCGCGTGATGGCTACCTCAAGAAGATGACGGACCGCGTGCTCAAGAAGGCGACCACGCTCAAGTACAAGGACGGCGACAAACCCTTTATCGAGTTCCCGTCCTCCAACACCCACGAGCTGCTGGTCTTTACCAACAAGAGCCAAGTGTACAAGTGCAAGGTTGCGGCGTTTGAGGACACCAAGTCGGCCCAGCTGGGCTCGTACCTGCCGACCGATCTTGAGATGGAACCCGACGAGAGCGTCATCTGGGTCATCGACCCCGAGGACTACAAGGCCGACGTGCTGTTCGTCTTTGAGAACGGCCGCGTGGTGCGCGTCGCGCTTTCTGGATACGTCACCAAGACCAACCGCAAGCGCCTCAAGAACGCCATCTACGGTGGCAGCAAGCTGCTGTATGCCCAGGTGCTCAAGGAGGACCGCGATATCGCGCTGGTCTCGAGCGACTATCGTTTGATGAACTTCAACACGTCGCTGCTCAAGACCAAGACGACCACCAACACGCAGGGCGTCCAGGCCTTTACGGCCAAGAAGGGCCGCTCGGTCACCACCGTCGGCACGACCGAGGAGATTCTTGGCGCCGGCGTCTCGGCCGAGAAGTTCACCGCGCAGAGCCTCCCCTCCGCCGGCGCTCTCATGAAGGAAAACGACATGCCGAGTCTGTTTGACTAGGACGACGGCAATCGAGCTGGTCCAAGCCACAAACCTACGAGGCCCGGAGCGCAGTAAATACTGAGCTCCGGGCCCCGCCATTAGACATGCAAGGCAAAGACGACAATGTCAGCAACTACGCATGGCGATCAGCGATCCTTTGGTAACCATCAATCAAGACCGCGCCATTGCTACATAAATCATATGCACCACACGGGAACCGCCTGGACATCCTTGGTAATGAGGTATGGTTCCGGAGCTTGGCAGACAACGTGTCCAAAGCCAATCTCATAGCCAGAAAGGCCGTCGAGACAGGTAAAGTTCTTCACCGCGTCTCTGCCCACCGTGGCAGACATCTTCACCTCGACGGGATGTAAGATATGGCCCTCTTGGATGAGCAAATCAATTTCGCGCTTCTTTTGATCCCGGTAGAACCATATGTCACGAAGGCTCTTCCCCGCGTTCATAAAACTCTTCAAAATTTCCGAGACTACGAACGTCTCAAATATATGCCCCGCCGCAGCCCCGTTGCGCAATTGCTCCGGCGTTATCCATCTCGTTAGATGACAAACAAGACCTGTATCCATGAAGAATATCTTAGGGGTCTTGGTCAGACGCTTATCGACATTAGGCCAAAAGGGCTCGACAATCCGAACGATGTTCGACGCCTGCAAAACCGAGAGCCAAGCCTTTACCGTCTTACGGTCGACGTCAACGGTATTTCCAATATCGGTGGCATTCAACAGTTGCCCCGTTCTCGCTGCGCACGCGACCATAAAGCTGTAGAACTTCGCCTCATCCTTCACGTTTACAAGATCGCGAACATCGCGTTCGAGATATGCGGCAACGTAGTCGGAATAATAGGAGTCCCAATCGATATTCTGGTCTTGCAGTTCGGGCATCGAGCCCCTATGGATGATGTTCCAAATATTTCCCGAAGACATCTTAGATGCTAAGGAAATCCTTTTGGGGATATACGGACGAGGACTCTGGGAACCGCCAACGAGCTCTCGCAAACTTAGAGAGGGCATCTCCAAGATTCTGATCCTCCCCGCTAAAGATTCGCTCACCCCTTTCATGAGGTGATATGTCTGGGATCCCGTGAGGACGATTCGACCCTTCTCCTCTGATTGATCAACAACCCACTTCACCGGAGAAAAAAGCTCAGGCACGCGCTGAATCTCATCGATGATGATCGGCAGATCATGAGACTCGAAAAACAGGGCGGCATCCTCTTTTGCAAGAAGATAATCCCGCGGGTTCTCCATCGAAACATAGTCGAATCGGTCGCCCAGATGTTGCTTGAGAACCGTCGTCTTCCCAACTTGGCGCGCCCCGGTCACCAGGACAACTTTTCCCTGCCCCAGCATCGAATCTATCGTCTGTTCAATTTCGCGCTCGATGTACATAGAATCGCCCCCTGTTCGGAGTTCATTATCTCGCACAAACCTAAATCGGTCAAAATCTGGAATAGAACTTCCGATTTTCACCCTCAGTCTTCTGTTCGATTCCGGCCCCAGCAGGGTCTCGAAAATAGCCAATCGCATGGGCGTCGCCAGCAACTACGCAAGCCAGTACAAACGCCGCCTCCTCGAGGACGGCGTTATCGGGGAGCGCAGACGCGGCCTCGTCGGCTTCGACATCCCCGCTTTCAGGGAGTTCTTGAGCCAGGAAGCGTTTTAGCACGCCGGAATTGTCCGCTGGAGCATCGTTGCATGGCAATCAGCAATCCTCTTGGTAAGGGCAGCAAGCATTTCCGCTCGTGCCGATTGCCATGCGATCTTCTTGTCCTTAGGCGAGCTTGCGAGCGAGCTCTCGCACCTCTTCCAACTTGGGCGAGGAGGCCATGCTGTCACGCTCAGTCATACCGCTGATGGTGACGATGCCCTGGTCCTCCCACTTGCAGTATGCGCATGCGGACTTGTACATGGCGATCGCCGCATCATAGACGCCCTCGCTGTGACTATCAAGCAAAAGGGCCGTCTTAGTGAACGGGAATCCCGTGGCACCGAAGGCGTACAGGCGGTCGATGGCGGCTTTCTCCTGCGCGGTGATGTCGAACCAGTAGATAGGCGAAGCGAAGACAACCATGTCGGCGTCTTTCAGCAACTCGATCACGCCGGTCATGTCGTCCTTCTGCACGCAGGTGCCCTTATGGGCAAAGCAGTACTGGCATCCCAGGCAACCAGCGATCTTCTTGCTGGCAACGCGGACGACCTCGACCGCATGGCCGGCCTCACGCGCGGTCTCGGCAAACGCCTCGACCATGGTATCGGTATTGGCGCCCTTACGTGGACTGCCGCTCAACACAACGATATTCATAGAAATCTCCCTCCTTCATGCCGCAGGCTTGCGGCACACATTTTGTTGTAACCAAAACAGATGGAGCTATTCAGTCGTCTGCAGATCGCATCTCTTGTTCGTGTTCCCCTTCCCGGTTTCGAAACTTGAATTTTTTTAAAGTTTCGAAACCGGAATGGCAATCTACAGAAGGATGCGTCGAGGAGCGAGTCCCAGTCGCGCCATGCCGCCAGCGATGTCGACGCGCATTCGCTCATGCTACAATCCAACCACCAGAGATGAAAACACAGTCCCCGTCGGGTAGTCGTGGGCGTGCGCTAGTCCGCATCAGTAACCTGCCTCCTTGGTTGTCCCTTCTCTGCATGGTCATCTACATAAAGGAGGAACCAGCCATGCAGATCAGCGTGTCGTCCACCCTGACCGTATATCACGACGGCCAATTCTGGGTCGGGCTGGCGGAGCATGTCGAGGACGGAAAGTACGGCGTCGCCCGCATCGTCTTCGGCGCGGAGCCGTCCGATGAGGAGATTTTGCAATTCGTTGTCGGCAAATGGGAGAAGCTCTCGTTCTTCGGTGGCGAACCGGCTGAGGCAAGCAAGCCCGCGAAGAACCCCAAGCGGCGCGCTCGCGAGGCGGCGAAAGCCCTCAAGCAGCCAGCGATGAGCACCAAGGCGCAGCAGGCTCTCGCGACACAGCGGGAAGCGATGAAGCGGGAGTCGGCTCAAGCAAGAAGCCAGCGTCGCGCGGATGAGGCGGAGGCGCGCTTCGAGCAGCGAAAGCTGAAGCGCAAGCAGAAGCATCGTGGGCATTGATCGCCATTTGCAGCAAGGCAAACCATATACAGCAGCGGCGCCAGTTCCACTTGAAGCCGACGCCGCGTAGACGCTAATGGTGACGGCTATGCACGGGCACGGGCGCGCCACCGCACTTCACAGCTTGTTTCTCAAGTATTTGGGACGCACACGCGGCGTTCAAAAATGCGGAGCGACTCCGCATGGCTCGAGACTGAGCCGAGGTGCCCTACTTCTCGCTCTCCAGCAGCCCCACGATGCGGTCGATGTCGACGGCAAAGCGAGGCCTTCCCTCGCGCTCGTAGCGGTCGAGGTATGCCTGGCACTCGGAGACGATGCGCTTGGTGTTGCCGTCGATGATGCGCTGGAGCGTCTCGTAGTAGGCCGAGCCCTCGGTCCTGAAGCGGCGCTGGTAGACCTTGGTTATGGGGAACATCTTGATGTAGTGGATGCCGTGGCGGCAGCCGGGGCGCGTCGTGGGGCGGGGTGGCAACGCAAAGTACTGGTCTTTGGGCGCGTTAGGGGCGATGTTGGAACGCAGCGGCACAGCGAAGTCCCTGCGCTTCCCGCGGAAACGCAGCCTCACCACCACGATGCAGGGGCGATTGTGCTTAAGCATGAGCTCGCGGTCGCCCTCGACGAGGTCGAAGAAGTCCTGGGAGATGGATACGATCTTCATCGGTTGCGCCCCCTTCATACGAAGCGGGGCCCGCATCGCTGCAGGCCCCTACAGGTGGGCGATATTCTACGCCTTGCGGCACCCCGTCGCCCACGGAGGTTAAACGTACACGTAAGCCGTACTCTGAAAGCCGCGGCTTCCGGCAAGTAGTTTATACCACGAAAGGTCGCTTTCAATGCGCATAGCTCGCAAAATAACACTCGCTGGGCCGTCACCCCTGGCAGTTACCCTCCAATCTTCATTGGAGTCAGCAGGTCAATTCATACAGTTATGGGGGTGTATCCTAAAGGGAATCAAATTTACACCCCCATAACTAAGGAATTTTCTATTCCCACTCGGTGGTTATAGTTTTGCCGTCTCGTCACTCCAGTTGCACCCAGTTTTCGGCGGCATCTCGAAGTGAGTGCCGCTGAATGACGCGACGTCGCGTTTCATCGGCTTCGGGGACAAAAGCTGGGACAACTTCAAAAACCATTTTCAAACTCAGAGTATTGAGTTTTTATTTTTGTCCCAAGGGGCACGGAGAGCCGCCTTTGGAGGCTCGATATCGCCGAAAAACGCCCGTTTTGAAACTCAACCGCCTTTGAGCCTGCAAACCACCAGCTTCAACAGTAAGTGAGTCGACGCGGGTGGCTTACGAGCCGTTCACAAAACCGCAGGCCACAGGTCTTTGTCAACGATAAGCAAAGTGAATAGTCTCAGGTGGCTTGCCCATGAGTTGGCGTAAGCCTGTTTAGCAAAAGGCTAATCGGACACGACAGGCCGCCCGCATGGCGACGGCGTTTCCCGTGCGGGCACAAACAGCCCTGCGTGCCCTGTCGCGCGATATCCCAATGCGACGTTCAGAACCCTACCCGCCAAGCAGCCACCTCGCGAAATTCAGCACGAGCACGCCCTCCCGGGTATGGGGCTCATGCCTCGTGCGAGTGATGAGAATCTTCGGGAATGCATCCCCGATGGATAGAATCGGCGCAATCTCCCTCTCGAGCGTCGAATCGGCGCCGATATCGTCGCTCACATACACTTTCCTTCCCGGTTTCGAAACTTGGAAGGCAGTATGCGCAAGGATGCGTCGAGGTGCGATCCCAGTCGTACCATGCCAGCAGAGATGTCGAGGCACATTCGTTCATGCTGCAATGCGGGCATCGGAGATGAAAAACAGCCCGTCGGGTAGTCATGGGCGTGCGGGAGCCCGCATCAGTAACCTGCCTCCTCGGTTGTCCCTTCTTTGCATGGTCGTCTACATAAAGGAGGAACCAGCCATGCAGATCAGCATGCTTGCCCTTCTTGGGTCACGGACCGGGGAGGCGAGGGCCTCCGTCGGGACCGCCCCGAGCAACCGGCATATCCAAAGAATGACAAGGCTCGATCGCTGTGCTGGTCAGGATGCCGAAGCGGGCCGTCCGCCAATCGGAATGCGGGTCAGGATGCTGCAACGTGATTCCAGCTGCAGGATACGGCTCCTTTGCGGTTGCCGCAAAACCTGCTGGCAACATTCTTACTATCCGAATGATGTACGCATCCCTTGGGATCGTTTCGCCTGACCAGGGCCATCTTCAGCGCCTCATCGGCCAGCTCGGCAGGCGCCTCTTCCACGCGTAATAGCCCTGGCGGGTCACCTATGCAACCAAAGATACAGACGATATGAGCAGGACATAAAAACATTGAGAGCCCCTGCTGCATGAAAGACCG
>CABRHR010000004.1 GCA_902470835.1 uncultured Collinsella sp. | reverse complement strand
TATAAGAGACAGGCGTTGGAACGGTTCTTTCTGATATATGCTGGTTGCGGCTCTTCTTTTGGGAGGAGTCGCTTTTTTGTTGCTAGGAGGTTGGCCCGTGGTTGATGGGGATGCTCGCTCTGAGCTTCTTTCTGCTGATTGGAATCAGGAGTGGATGCGCTTGCAAGCTGATCGGCAGCGGGCTGATGACTCTTTTGAGTGGGATAAAAGGGCTCGGCATTTTCGGCCGCTTGAGACTGCTCCGTATGCCCGGGATTTTATAAAGCTATTGGCGCTTGAGCCTGGCGAGTCGGTGCTTGATATGGGGTGTGGGGCTGGGTCGATTGCTATTCCGCTTGCTCAGGCTGGGCATTCCGTGATTGCTGCCGACTTCTCTCCTGCCATGTTGGGCACCCTTGATGCTGGCATTGAGTACTATGGGTTCGAGGACCTGATTACGCCACTTGAGCTTGCTTGGGACGATGATTGGAATTTGGTTGGACCGGTCGCGAAAGCGGTGGATGTTGCCTTTGCCAGTCGTTCGGTTACGACGACCGATCTGAAAGGCGCGCTTGCCAAGCTTGATCGTACGGCTCGTCGGCGTTGTGCTGTCACGATGGTCGCCAACTCCAGCCCGCGCTATGATCTGCACTTGATGAACGCCATCGGCGCCTCCGTTACCTGCAGCAATGGCTTTGTGTATGCCTTTAACATTCTCATTCAGATGGGGGCCCTGCCGCAGGTTACGTACTTTGAATCACCTCGTCGCGATACCTTCGATAGCCTTGAGGCGGGCGTAGCGGACTTTTCCCGCATGCTCGAGCATGGCAACGAAGATAAGATCGACCGCCTGCGCGACTATATCGCCCAGCACATGATTGAGAACCCCCATGCCGGTGAGCCGGGCTCTAAGGGCGTGCCGCAGGGACGCTATATGCTCGACCATATCCGCAAGGTGCGCTGGGCATTTATTGCCTGGGAGCCGATCTCTAAGCCCCGCCCGTAGCCCATCTGGAACTCGCGCTGCCCGTCCGTTCGGCATCCGCATTCTTTTTGAACTGGGCAAACACGCCCCACACCGCGCCGTTCCTGCGCTATCGTGGGACAGCTCACGTAGATTAAGGCCCCATCGCGGGGCGCCCCATAACATAGAAAGCGAGAACCCATGGCACTGACAGGAGCCCAGGTCAAGCAGCTTCGCAGCATGGCCCATCATCTCAACCCCGCCATCATCATCGGCAAGTCCGACGTCAACGAGGGTACCGTCGAGCAGACGGTCGCCTACCTGGAGAAGCATGAGCTCGTTAAGTGCTCCGTGCTCGATGGCTCCAGCCTTTCCGCCCGCGAGGCCGCCGAGAAGCTCGCCGAGCGCTCCCACGCCGAGGTCGTCCAGGTCATCGGCCGCAAGTTCTCGCTGTATCGCGAGTCCTCGCGCAAGGACATCGAGAAGATCAAGCTCGTCTAGGAGTCAGCGATCCGGCGAGCCAACACATAGCAAGCCTGCGGGCGTCCGAGCAATTCGGACGCTCGTTTTTTATCGCTCGACCAGAACGCAGTTGAGCCTGCCCTCCACCAAGCGCTCGTATAGACGCCGCGTCTCGGGCTCGGGCACGCCATTGACCTGCTCCCTTAGGTGGTGCATATGCCCACTGTACAGCTCGACGATATCGCGCCGCCGCCCCGCCGCGCCGTAGACGCGCATAGCGCAACGCACCATGTCCTCGCGCGCCGTCTCTTGGCGCAGTCCCGACTCCACCAGCCATACCGCCGACTGCAGATCGTTTTCTTCTAGAGCGGCATTCGCACCCCGAATCATGCAGTCGATATACTTCGATTCCATGATGCGGCGCATACGCAAAAAGTAGGTGGGATTGCAGCCATTGGGAACATACAGCGGTCCGGCATAAAGTTGCTCAATCTTAAGGCACAACTCGACCAGATGGGGCCCGCGCGCACCCGTGCGATTTCCCAAAACCTCGCGGCTTATCTGGTCAAACAGCCGCACATCGGTCTTGACGTAGTCGCCGTTGAGTCCGATGCATTCATTTTGGATGAGCACACACGACTTGCCATCCGGCGTCGGTCCCAAAGCCGACCGCAAGCGCGATATCGTCGAGTACAGGTTGTTGCGGGCGCTATTGAACTCGGCATGGGGCCACAGCTCCATGGCCAGCGTCTCACGATCGACGAGCGCATCCATGCCCAGCGCAAGCCGCTCGGCAAGTGTCGCCGCCTTCTTGCGGCGCCACATTTTGTCCGTGATGGGAAACCCGTCGCGCTCGGCGCGAAACGCACCAAACATGCGAATCTCGATATGGTCGATGGTATCAACGGCTTCAACCTCGCCGGCCTGGAACAGGCGCTCGCCCTCCCCTTCCAAATCGTCGCGCAGCGAGTACCGCGACAGCTCGCGCACGGGAAGCTTCTTGCGTATCCTGGCCGCCGGCTCGCCCAGACAATGCATGGCAAGGCGCGCAAAGAGCCGATACGATGGTTCTAGAATCCCCGCACGATTCATGGACATCCAGGCCGCAAGGTCGCTGTCTCGGCCCGCACAGGCCAAATGCAGCGCCACCATCCAGGCTTCTGCGCCACTAACCTGCGTCTGGCTTATATCGAGCAACTCCGCTTCCTCGCGCACCGAAACCATCGAGGTGTTACGCAGATATGCCGCGCGCTCCAGCAGCAATGCGTTATCGCGCATGTACGCAATCGACTCCTCGGCAAGTTTGAGCACTTGGACCGCACGGAACTTTGCATTAACCGGCCGTCCCTCTGCCAGCGACTGCCAGCCTTCTAGCAACAGGCCAAACAGCTGAATCTGGTTGTCGCGCATGCGCACGGCAAAACGATCGAGCTCGTTGAACGCCGCGTCGTCGGTTACCGGCAAGCCGGAAAGGAGCCGCCGTGCCGCCAACACCATGCGCACCCAGATAGCCATCGCCTTAAGCCCGCGTACATCGAGCGCCTCCCGCACCGCCGTCATCTCGTCGTCGCGCTCGTCGGTTCCCGCAAACGACCCGTCAAAGAGCTCCACCAGCATGCTATCGGCCCGTATAACAATCCCCGCGATGTCGAGCTCGCAGTCGTAGGCCTTGCTCGTTTTGAGCTGCTGTAGAACGCCGCCGTCATCTCCCCGCTCGGTCAGACAGCGCTTGACCTCGATATGCGCAGACAACATATCGAGTGCGGTATGAGATGTCTCGATTTCTGGCACGGCCAGGTTCGCAGGAAGCCCAAGCCCGTTGTCCCCATAGCAAACAGCCGTCAGTGTCTGGGCCACCCTCCATGAAACAGGGTCTATTTCGCAGGCAGCCCGTTCGCCCCCGCGCTCGATGACCGATGCCATATAGCGGGCGAGCTTTGTATTGGACACGCTAACCGCCGCCAGATATACGCCAAGCGCCTCGGCAGGCGTTGGCTCTGGAGCCGGATCGTCGGCATCGATCGTGCCCAGCGCTGCTCGGCAGATATCGGCCCCGTGCCCCGTCAGAGCAAGATCGACCCCATACTGCCCAGCAAGTTCAAGGACCGCCTCACGGTCCAAAAAGGCGTCCGCCAGGCCCATCGCCGCATCGCATCGACCCGCCTTAAGCAAAATCCGGGCCGCCCTCGGAACAAGTTCGGGGCGAGCCTCGGCCACCAACTTGCGCAAACGCAAGCGTCCGTTATCCTCCGTGCCCAGACACGTAAAACTCCGCTCGGCGGGATCCAAGCCAAAGATCGGGTAGTCGCGTACAAAGTAGGACTGGTCGACCATCGACAGCCTCACCCCGCAAGCCTCGAGTTCTGCGATATTGCCCTCGCCCATCAAAACCATGAGACATGCCACGCAAAACAGCGCATTATTGTCGAGCGAAGCCAGATCGACAAGTGCCGCGCCATATACGTTGACAATCTCGTTTTCGAGCAGACCGGCTACGTCACCTTGGCCATACAGACCCGTCTGCAATGCCGAAACGAGCTCGGGCACGCCCTGCGTGAGCTGATAAAAGTCGAGCGATGTGCTGATCGAAAACGCCGATGCCCACGCCGAATACTCATAGGCATGCACCTTGAGCATCTGCGCATTGATCTTAACCGAATCGCCCAGCCCATGAATCAGCTGACGATTTGAAGGACGGCAGGAGATAAAGACCCCTATCCCCATAGCGCGCAGGCCGCGAATCCTGTCGATGAGGTCTTCGGTATCGTGCTGATCGAGGTTTGGCACATTATCAATCGCGATAAGGGAGTGCGGTTTGTCTTTGAGTTCTTCGGTAACCACCTCGAGCTGCATAAACACCTCGCGCCCAATGGCGCAATCGGCCTCGATAATCCGCACGGGTCCTCGCGTCGGGTCGCATTTAACCTCATGGGTGTACTGCAGCAGCACCGAGGTCTTCCCAAACCCGTCGGGCGCATAAAGAACCACGATGCCAGCCTTTCGGCCCTTGGCGATAAGCTCATTCATCAAGCGTTCGCGTCGCACCATATAGCCTCCGCCCAGCGGCATCAGCTCGAGGTCGTCTATACCGCTCAAATCGTTTACCATGCCCGCTCCTCAACTCGACCGTATGGACACTGTAGCCGCAAGACCATACAAGCCGCGCTATGAATAGAGCGACCTTGTGTTTTAGGTTGTCTTTTGGTACGCAAGCGGCAAGTTTTTGTACAGCGAAGGCCGATTGTTATTAATCCCCCGACTAATCGGTCTTTAAGCAGGTAAATGAGCTTGTCAGCTTGTCCCATCTAAGCGGCAGTGTAACGCAGATGAACAAGGTTCAGCCATGTCATTCAACTCGCCTAGCACCCGCTACCGTCTACGACCTTCTAGTGGCATTTTTGCATAGAATCTGGTATAGAATGAATCAAGCTGTTGGGCATCCGGCATTCGTCAAGCTTGCGGCAAGTTTTTGGTCAAGTGGGCAAAAAGGGATAACAAAAAGGCCCCCGCAAAGCGGAGGCCTTAATCAAGGCTATGTCGAGGTGCAGGATTCGCGCTACTCGCAGAGCGAAAGGGCGGCCTCGTCGGCAACGACAACGCAGTTGGTGTGCAGCTGCAGGATCGAAGCCGGGCACTCGGGCGTAACCGGACCATAGCACATGTCATGCACAGCCTGAGCCTTGGCCTCACCGTTGGCGACGACCAGGATCATGCGGGCATACATAATGGTCTGAGTGCCCATGGTGTAGGCCTGACGGGGAACATCGTCGATGCTGTCGAACAGGCGGCTGTTGGCCTGAATGGTGCTCTCGGTGAGGTCGACGCAGTGCGTGCCCTTGGAGAAGTGGTCATCGGGCTCGTTGAAGCCGATGTGGCCGTTGTTACCAATACCGAGCAGCTGCAGATCCGGGTAACCGGCCTCGGCGACGATCTTGTCGTACTCAGAGCAGGCAGCGGCGGCGTCGGGGTTGGAACCGTCGGGCACATGCGTGTTGTTCAGGTCGATGTTGATGTGATCGAAGAAGTTCTCACGCATGAAGTAGTGATAGCTCTGGGGATCGTCGTGCGAAAGGCCGCGATACTCGTCCAGGTTGTAGGTGCTGACCTCGGCAAAGTCGACGTCGCCCTTCTCGTACCAAGCAGCGAGCTGCTTGTAGGCACCGATCGGGGTGGAGCCGGTGGCAAGGCCCAGCACACAGTCGGGCTTGAGGATAACCTGCGCCGAGATGATATTGGCGGCCTTGCGGCTCATATCCTCGTAGTCTTTAGCTTTAATGATCTTCATTACGCGTCCTTTCTCGTACAAGAGAGGCAAGGCTCCCTTACAAGCACTTGCCCGCGGCCCGCGTCGGCCGCAACCAACGTGTGCGGCCACCAGGGCGAGGTCGCGTAATGTATGTGTCTCGTGTCTAACCGCGTCGAGGCCCCTGCCCGTCCACGGTGACCCAAAGCCTTTTAGCTTCGGACAAATCCCATCTTGCCACGGAGGGCGTCCTCTTTCAAGGGCGCCCTCCGTAAACGTGTTTGAATTGTAGGCTAATGGCCACGTGCACTTGCTAGCGCTCGCGAGCAACGATGAGCTGGTCCATCTCTTCGACATGCACGCCAACGGAGCCCTTGATGCTCGAGAACTCAACGGAGTTGCACACCAAGATGGGAACCGTCACATCGTAGCCCTCGGCAGCAATTGCCTCGCGATCGAACTCAATGAGTACATCGCCCTTATGGACGATGTCACCCACTTGCGCATGTACGGTAAAGTGCTTGCCCTCGAGCTGAACGGTATCCAAACCAACGTGAATGAGCACGTCCAAGCCATCGACCGTGTTAAGCGCAACGGCGTGTCCCGTGGGAAAAATAGCCTCGACCTTGGCATCAGCCGGCGCGATCACGCGCGTTCCGGTGGGCTGAATCGCCACGCCCTGGCCCAAAAGGCCGGTAGCAAACGTCTGATCGTTTACCTCGGAGAGCGGAATAACGTCACCCGAGATGGGAGCATCCAACGTAAGGACTCGACCACGCATACCAAAAGACCTTAGGACTTTAGTGAACATGCTCCCCCTCGGACATACCGATCAACCAAAATAACCTTAACAGTTTACCACTTGGCACCCGTTTTTGACCATTAGGGAAGTTCGCGCTTGACAACCTCGACGATGTCGTCGACAACGCGCTGGGTCAGCTCGTGCGTCTCGGCCTCGGCCATCACGCGGACCAGTGGCTCGGTACCGCTCGGGCGCACCAGAATGCGGCCGCGGCCATCAAGCTCCTTCTCGGCAGCAGCGACGGCATCCCAGATGGGCTGGCAATCGTCCAGACCAGCCTTGTTGTCGGAATGCACGTTGACGAGTACCTGCGGGTACTTCTTCATGATGCCGGCAAGATCGGTGAGGGTACGACCGGTGCGCTTGAGCACGGCCAGCAGCTGCAGAGCCGTCACCAGGCCGTCACCGGTGGTGTTGTGCTCTAGGAAGATGATGTGGCCGGACTGTTCGCCGCCGATGACGGCGCCATCCGCGAGCATGCGCTCCAGAACGTAACGGTCGCCCACGGCGGTCTGAACCATCTCGAAGCCATGCTCCTTCATAGCGATGGAGAAGCCCAGGTTGCACATGACGGTCGAGACGATCTCGGAGTTGGCGAGCTTGCCGCGAGCGGCGAGGTCAGAACCGCAGATAGCCAGGATGTAGTCACCGTCGATCTCATTGCCCTCGCTGTCCACGAACAGCACGCGGTCGGCGTCGCCGTCGTGGGCCAGACCGATGTCAGCATGGGTGCGCAGCACGAGCTCGCGCAGGGGCTCAAGGTGAGTGGAGCCGCACTCAACGTTAATGTCAGTGCCGCAGTAATCGGTGTTGATGGCATGGACCGTGGCGCCCAGGCGCTGCAGCGCGGCGGGCGTGGTCTGGCAGGAAGCACCGTGACCGCAGTCAACGGCAACGACCAGGCCATCGAGCCTCAGGCCATCAAGCGTATCGATGGCATGATCGACATATGCCTTGCGGGCGTCCTTCATCTTGATGATGTGGCCCACGCCGGCACCGGTCGGCAGCGTGTCGGCAGCCATGGCTTCCTCGGACATGACCCAGGCGCTGATCTCTTCCTCGACAGCATCAGGAAGCTTCATGCCCTTGCGGCTAAAGAACTTGATGCCGTTGAACTCCGGCGGATTATGCGAAGCGGAGATGACGATGCCGCCATCGAGCTCGTTCTGAACGGTGAGCAGCGCCACGGCAGGCGTGGGGATGACGCCGCAGCAGTGCGGACGGCCGCCCTCGGCCATAATGCCGGCGGTCAGAGCGCTCTCGAGCATGGTGCCCGAAAGGCGCGTGTCGCGGCCGATGCAGATGTCCGGACCAAGGAACTTGGTCGCCGCGCGGCCCAGGCGAAACGCGAGGTCGCACGAAAGATCGGCGTTGGCGACGCCACGGACGCCGTCGGTACCGAAGATGTTCTGGGGCATAGGATTGCTCCTTCCCTAGCAGGCGATATGCAACCGCCCACCCTAGTCGAAAAAGAAAAGCGGGACCCGCCGAGGAATCGGCAGGCCCCGCTTGTACATTGTATCTCGAAAGGGGATAAAACCTTAGCGCTTGGAGAACTGGGGAGCGCGGCGGGCCTTCTTGAGGCCGTACTTCTTGCGCTCGACCACGCGAGCATCGCGCGTAAGGAAACCGGCCTTCTTGAGGTCAGCACGGTAGTCGCCAGCGTTCAGAAGAGCGCGAGCGATGCCCAGGCGCAGAGCGCCGGACTGACCGGAGATGCCGCCGCCATCGCACAGAGCGATAACGTCGAACTGACCGGCGGTGTCGGTCACCTTGAAGGGAGCAAGGGCGTTCTCAACGAGCTGATGACGGCCGAAATACTGCTCGGCGTCACGCTTGTTGATGGTCACCTTGCCGGTGCCGGGGACGAGACGGACGCGGGCGACGGCGTTCTTACGACGGCCGGTACCCTGGTAGACAACGGTGTTCTCAGCCATCTTTAAGCCTCCAGCTCAATCTTCGTGGGGTTCTGGGCAGCATGCGGATGCTCGGCACCAGCGTAGACCTTAAGCTTGGTCATCTGGGCACGGCCGAGGGTGGTCTTGGGCAGCATGCCGCGAACGGCGCGCTCGATGACCTTCTCCGGGTGCTTCTCCATAGCCTGGCGGAAGCTCTCAGCCTTGAGGCCGCCGTTGTAGCCGCTGTGGCGATAATAGGTCTTCGTGTCGGCCTTGTTACCGGTAAGCTGGACCTTATCGGCGTTGATGACGACAACGAAGTCGCCGCAGTCGCTGTTGGGCGTGAACTGGGGCTTGTTCTTACCGCGCAGGATCATTGCGATCTGGGTGGCAAGACGGCCCAGGACAGCACCATCGGCGTCGACGAGAACCCAGTTGCGCTGGACCTCGCCCTGCTTGGCGTAGTGAGTCGATTTCGAAATCACTTAGACTCCTCCATGTACAGTACGTGTTGTTACAGAGATTCACGGGGCTCTGCAAGTAACCCGTCCATATTACCCCGCTCGCCGTACGAGTCAACAGGTATTTTGGCTCCGACCAGAGTTTCTGCACATGTCATCCACGAGCCGTGATTTTCCAGCTCTTTAGCTGCTGCCATTTTTTGAGGGTTCGCCGTCGTTAGCGCTCAACGAACTCTTGTATTTCCGCGAGCAGGCGCTTTGCCTCCTGACGGCCCTGGATATACAGGTCGAGGAGCTTTGCCGAATCGTGCTCGACATGGCCGACCTCGACCGGCTTTTGCGGAGCGACGACCAACGCACGGCCCTCGCGCTCATACTTCCACAGGTGCATGCGCTGGATGTTGTAACGGTCGTGGCGTGTCTCGATAGCCTCGAGCAGATAGGGGTAGTCGGCATAACGCGCACGCGCGGCCGGCAAAAACTCGTAGGGCTTTTTCTCATACGAACGGTCCTGCGTGACGATGACGACCGCACGGTCGAAGCCCGCCTCCTCCAGCACGTGCTCGATGGGGACCGAATCGGCCACGCCGCCGTCGACGTATTTGTGCCCGTCTATCTCGACCGGCGGCGTCACCAGCGGCAGCGACGTCGAGGCGCGCACGGCATCGAGGTCAAGTACGGCGCTTTTGACCGGCAGGTAGGCAGCGGTTCCAAACAGCATGTCCGTCGCGACGGCGTACATCTCGATGGGGCTCGCGTCGAACGTCTCGTTGTCAAAGGGATCCAGGCGGTCCTGGACATCGTTGAAGATAAAGTCGTAACCCACAATGGAGCCCGTGGACGCAAACGATGCGGCGCCCATGAAACGGCTGTCGTTGCAGAAAGCCAGGTTGATGCGGTTGGCACGGCCGATCTGGTGCGACTTGTAGTTCACGCCGTTGAGAGCACCTGCCGATACACCGTAGACAGCCGCAATCTCGACGCCGGCCTCCATGAGAACGTCGAGCACGCCCGCAGTAAACTGCCCGCGAAAACTACCGCCCTCCAGGACGAGCGCGACCTTGCCGGCGTTCTTTGCCTTATCTTCTGCAGTCATGTTGACCTCCTGCGATTGCGTTTCGGCTTTCTTCTACCCAGTTTTGGGATGGCGAGCGCGCGGTTTTTTCGAGGCGGCAGGTGAAGCGGAAAGTGTGTCCCATTCTCAGAGCAAATTCCGGGTCTCATTTTCCGCTGAGCCCGTCATCAGGAAAATGAATCCCATTTCCCGCTTAGATTCCGGGACGCGCCTTCCGCTTGATGTGTCATCCGGAAACTACGTCCCAGTCTGAGCGTGAATTCCGGGACGTGCTTTCCGCCTGGGCTGCCATTGGGAAAGCACGCCCCACTCTGCGTCACTGAGGCGTTTTCTTTACGCCCGCGCCCTGCATAGAGTTCGATTCTCCGCGGGTTTGGGGTTCCGTTGATGTGGCGCATGGCAAGCTGAGATTCGATAACATCGCATCTATATAGGGTTGAGGCTTTGCGCGGAGAATCCGCGTATTTGCTTCGCAAATACGCACCGGCTTCGGCCGCCTGCCGGCGTCCTCGCCCGCTCGCTACAAACGCTCCGCGTTTGTTTAACGCTCGCGCCCTGCACAGAGTTCGATTCTCCGCGGTACGGACTAGAAATAAAAAGGCAGGTAGATACGAATATCTACCTGCCTGTTGCTTATGGTGGAGGCGCGGAGAATCGAACTCCGGTCCACGAAAGCCCCCTGATTGGCATCTCCAAGCTCAGTCGCTGGTTTAGTCTCGGACGCTTTGCGCGCAGCGACACGCTCGCGGCGTCCTAACCGGTTCGGTCTTAGCCTGCGCCATACCGATTACGTGCGCAGGAGCATTCCCCTAACATGACGTCGCGCCGGTGTCGGGGAAATCACCGGGTTGACGCGCCGCTATAAACTAAGCAGCGAGAGCCATAGGCTCAAAAGAAGAGTTGTTGTCAATTCAATTTGACGGTACCCCTGTTTAACGAGGCGAGGAGACCTCGGCTTGCTTCCTCTCTCAGAGCTATCGTGTCGAAACCAGTCGCCCCCGAATGTTGGGAAAGTCTGGATGGTATCAGGCCTGCAAACACCCGATAACCGTCGACTTTTCAAGGAACACGCGGGGCGAGCCCCGCTCGTGGATAGCTATCTTACCACGTTCTAAAGGCAGACAGCTGTTCTATGCACGAGCTGTGAAGACCCCAATGTGCGCCGCACTTCGCACTTTTGCTACCGATCGCGTCACGTATATTTTCGCCAAGCAAAATTGCCCCGTCGAAAGGACCGTTATGGATACCAAACAGCAACTCGTCAATGCCCTCGCAGGCCTGGGTTCAACCATTACCGAAGCTATGGATGTCATCGAAGGCTTTGTCCCCTGCGGACATCCCGCCCTCACGGTTTCGAACGCCCTTGTTGCGCTGGACGCTGACGATGATGCAGCTCTCGCCCAGCAGCTTGAGACCGTCGAGGGCTTTATCGACCACGTGAGTGAAAACCGCGGCGTGGCCGCCTACCACGGCATCGAGGTCGAGCTCGCGGGTCCCAAAGCCGATCTGCTCGCAGCAATCCGCGAGGTAGGCGCCCTTATGCAGACTGCAGGCGTCAAGAACACCCAGGTCAACGAGTGGGTCTACCGCAGTCTGGCAGCACTCGACAGCTCCGACGAAAAGGCAGCCGAAAAGCTCGCAGAAAGCCCCGCCATTAAGGCCGAGCTTTTGTAAATAGCAGACGCGGGTCCCTTGGCGCATCGTCGTCCAAGAGGCCCGCAAACAGTTCGCGTCAACCGATAGCCGCGCCGCCACGTTCGGCCAAAGCAAGAATCGGCATCATTTGGTGCGGGGTCTTTGCTGCAAGATCGGCATGTTCGAGCAGCTTACGATCGTTGGTCACCAAGTAATCGACCTGCGCGCGCTTGCACGCGGCGAGCACCAAGTTGTCCTCGTAATCGCGATGGAGCGCTAAGTATTTGTCGGCCAGCCAAAGGTCCGACGCATCTGCACCCACGGCCGTAGCGTTTTCGGTCATATTCCGAACAAACGCCAGCGCCGCATCGCCAATCGCGCGGGCAGAAGCCTCGTCGAGCGCTCCCCCGCTGGCAAGAACGCCACGCTTCAGCTCGTGTTGGACAACGTACAGTACGTCCTTAGCGATATGCACCGGAAAGAACAGCGATGCCCCCGCCTCCGTCGCCTGCCCAATAAACGCACGCGCGGCAAGCGACTCGGCATGGTCAACACAAAACGAATCAACCCACACATTCGCATCCACCATGATTTTAAGAGGGGCTCCGCTCACAGGATCATCCCCTTTTGGCGATAGCGCTCGTCCATGGCTTCGGAATAGATTGCGTCCCAATCGCGATCGTCGGATACGGGCGACGCAGCGATGCCCAAATCTGCATAAAGCCGGTCTGCCGCTGCCCACGACGCGGCGAACGGAGTATCGTGCGCGACGGTCTGTTGCCGGTCGTCGACGGCCGCAAGCACTTCCTCGCACTGCCCGCCGCCCTGCGCGACCTTGGCCACGACCTTTTTGATGAGCTCGGGCAGTGATCTGTCCGAAAGCCGCAACGCTTCCTCCGCATGGTCCTTGACCTGGCGATCCACGCGAACGTTCACCTGCGCCATGCCGCTAACAGCACCCACGTTGATCCCGCTCCCTTCAAATGCTAGCACCGCTAGCAACACTATATAGAGAAGCTAGCAAATGGTCAAATGCAAAAGGCCTGCGTCCGGACGACACCGATGCCGTCTGGGCGCAGGCCAGATAACGTGGGCGAACACGTCCGCTAGCGCAGGTAAGCCTTTGCGTTGCCCAGGCTGTAGGCGATCGTTGAGCCGTTGTGCAGCAGCGACGACGCCTGCGGAGTAATCATGCCGGTAATACCCAATGCCAACAGCGCCGAGTTGGTGAGCATCACCTTGGAATACGAACTCGTCAGACGGTCGATAAGCCCCTGACTCATGCGGCGCAGGCGCACGATCGCGGCGAGATCTGTATCGGTCAGGATGATATCGGCGACCTCCTTGGCGATGTCGCTTCCACCGCCCATTGCCAGCCCCACGTCGGCCAAACCGAGTGCCGGCGAATCGTTGACGCCGTCGCCCACCATGGCAACGTGGCGCCCCTCGCCCTTAATGCGCTCAACATACGCGTACTTGTCCTCGGGCAGCAGCTCGGCCTTAAACTCGTCGACACCCGCCTCGCGAGCAATGCGCTCGGCCGTGCGCTCCGAGTCGCCCGTGAGCATGACCACGTGCTTAACGCCCAACGCGTGCAGGTCGGCGATGGCCTCGCGAACCCCGGGCTTAAGCGGGTCCTCGATACCGAGCACGCCCACAACGGTGCCATCGACCGCCAGGTACAGCGGCGACAGCCCCTGCATCTGGGACTCGATTTGCTCCTTAATGTCGGACTCGAGCTGCGCGCTCTCATCCTCAAATACAAAGTGCGCGGAACCGATGATGGCGCGACGCCCTTCAATGGACGAAGCGATGCCGTGCGCCACGATGTACTCGACGGCGGCATGGCGCTCGCGGTGCTCGAGCCCGCGCTCGCGGGCGGCGTTGACCACGGCACGCGCCACCGGATGCGGAAAATGCTCCTCCAAGCAAGCGGAAAGGCGCAGGATCTCGTCCTCGCTCCAACCATCGGTGGTGAGCACGCAGGCAAGACGCGGCTGCGCCTCGGTAAGCGTGCCGGTCTTATCAAACACAATGGTGTCGGCCTTGGCAAACGACTCAAAGTACTTGGCGCCCTTGACCATAACACCCATCTTGGCAGCATCGCTCATGGCAGTCATGACGGCGACGGAACCCGTGAGCTTGAGTGCGCACGAGTAGTCGACCATCAGTGCCGCCGAGGTCTTGATGAGGCTGCGGGTGGTAAGCGCAACCAGGCCCGCGAGCAGGAAGTTCCACGGGACGATCTTGTTGGCGAGGTCTTCCATGTGCGACTGGCCCTCGGACTTGAGCGAATCGGCCGTCTGCACGAGCGAGACGATCGAGCGGAGCTTGGTCTGCGCCGTGTTGGCGCGCACGCGCACCAAGATGCTGCCGTCTTCCACGACGGTACCGGCGAACACATCGTCGCCCACGCTGCGCTCGACGGCCAGCGGCTCGCCGGTCAGGGTCGCCTGGTTGACCATGGCGCTCCCCTGCTCGACAACACCGTCGATGCAAATGGACATGCCAGTGCGCACGGCGACCAAATCGCCGGGCTCGAGCTCGGTCGCGGCAACGCTTACCTCGGTGTCGCCGACAACCTTTTGCGCCTTGTCGGGCACATCGAGCAGCGAGTTGATGAGCTCGTTTTCGCTCATGGCGCGCGTGTAGTCCTCGAGCAGCTCGCCCACGTTGAGCAAGAACATTGTCTGGCCCGCGGTGTCGACATCACGCTTGACGAACGAAATGCCGATGGCCGAAGCGTCGAGCACAGGAACGGTCAGGCGCGGCTGTGCCAGCTCATGAAGGGCAGCGCGCAAAAATGCCATGTAACCGGCCACGACAAACACCGCACGCAGAGGCGTCGGCAAGAACCAACGGCGCGCGTAGTGGGCGCCGATAAGTGTGGCAAGATCCATGACGAGCTTGTGCTTGCGCGGCTCGAGTTGCATCACGTAGCCCGACTTGGCATCGGCGATAGCTTGAGCATCGAGCGCGCCCAAGGCATCGAGCACGCTCGCGCGGCGCGGCTCGTCGTACTCCAGCGCCATCTGGCCAATGCGGCTATACACGCGCACCTTGCGCACGCCATCGATGTCGCCGCCAAGCTTTAGAAGCGCATCGAGATCGCTCTCTGGCACAGGACCCGCCAACTGAAGGCGGGTCCTGCCAGGGATCTCGCTGATAATCGAGAATCTCATAGTTTGTGCCTGGGAGCGCTACTCGGCTGCCTCGTCAGCAGCGGCCTCGCTCTGGGTGATGTAAGCAGCCTCGGCAACCATGTCGTCGACATTAGCCTTGGCCTGCTCGACCATGTCCTGGTAGCCGTTCTTGATGCGCATGCCGCACGCGATACCCTGCACGCAGGCATTCTTTACCGGAGCGCTGGTAAGCAGCTTGATGCCGGCCGTGCCAAGCAGAAAACCGCCACCGACAAGCAGGGTGTTAAAAGTCGACTTCTTCATGTTGCTTCTCCCTTTTGCCGCACAAGCGCGGCATGGTGCCTTAGCACCCGAGTTCATTAGTTTGCTCGAGCACGCTTTTGAAATACCTTAATTCTATCTAACTATCTAGGTCAGCCATAGCTAACCTTTTGAAAATTAACGATGCGGAGTAACCGATTGTCAATGTGACAAAGGGACTGTTCCTTTGCCCCTTCTTACAGCTGCCAGGCAGCAGCTTCCTTTTGCAGCGCAACCATGCGGGCGAATTCTCCACCTGCCGCCTTGAGCTGTGCCGGAGTGCCCTGCTCGGCAACCACACCATCCTTGAGTACAACGATCTTATCGGCATTTTCTACCGTGCGCATACGGTGGGCGATCACGATAACTGTCTTTCCTGCGAGCAGGCGGGAGAGCGCCTGCTGCACCACGGTCTCGTTCTCCACATCCAAACTCGCCGTCGCCTCGTCCAGCAACACAATCGGCGCATCTTTGAGCAGCGCGCGGGCGATGGAGATGCGCTGGCGCTCGCCGCCGGACAGCTTGGAGCCGTTCTCGCCGATCATGGTGTCATAGCCCTGCGGCATGCGGCTCACAAACTCGTCGCAGTTGGCGGCACGCGCGGCAGCAAGCACTTCCTCATCGGTGGCATCGCGACGACCAAGACGGATGTTTCCCATCACTGTGTCGTCAAAGAGCAGCACGTCTTGGAACACAATGGCGTAGTCGCGCAGCAGCACCTCGGGATCGACGCTCGCAACATCCACGCCACCCACGGTGACCGTGCCTTCGGTGGCGTCCCAAAAGCGCGCGGCCAGGCGGCTCACCGTGGACTTACCGGAACCCGAAGGACCGACCAGTGCCGTGACCTCCCCTTCTTTGGCGGCAAAGCTCACATCGGTAAGAACTTTCTCGCCGGCGCGGCCGTCCTCGCCCGCACCATAACCAAATGCCACGTGATCGAACACCACGTCATGACCTACGGGCTCAAACTGCTCGCTGCCCCGCGCCACGGGCTCTTCCATGATGGAGCGCATGCGCTTGGCCGACGACTCGGCGGCAAACAGCTCGGACATCAGCATCAGTGCCTGATCGAAGGGCGCATAGATGCGGCTCACCATGAGCAGGAAGGCAAACATCACCAAAAAGTCGACCCGGCCGGAGGCGACCATCGCAGCGCCCGTGACCAACGTGGTGGCAATCCCCAGGCGCAGGATGGCAAAGGCGGAGTTGACCAAAAGCCCGTTGGCGAGCTCGCCTTTAGTGGTCTCGCGCTCCTCGGCATCGATCACGGCGTTGAGCCCCTCAAGATAATGGGCCTCCTGGTTGGTGGCGCGAATCTCGCGCACGCAGTCGAGCGTCTCCTGGATCGCCTCGGTGACCTTGACCTTCTCGGCGCGCACGCGGTCGAACACCGGGGTCATGGGGCCGCGTGTTAGATACAGCACGGCAAAGGCCACGGGCACGCTCCAAAACGCCGCGATCGCCAGCTGCCAGCAAAAGAACAGCGACGCCACGAACACAATGGCGCTTGCGATGACGGCACCCCAAAGCTCTCCCAGCACGTGGCTGTAGGCGTGCTCCATAGTCTGAACGTCGCCCATGATGGTTTCGGTTAGATCGGCCAGATCACGACGGCCGAAAAACGACAGCGGCAGTTTGCGCAAGCGCTCGGCGATCTCCATGCGCTGCTTGCCGCACTCCTCGTAAAAGATGCAGTAGGTGTAGTAATACTGCTGCCAGTTAGAGGCAAAGAGCAACACGAAAAAGACCAGGAGGCCGCCCACGATCGGCAGGGCATCCGGCAGGTCAGCCCCGCTGGCGAGATGCTCGACAAAGCCGGCCATAACCAGGAATAAAAAGCCCATGCCGGCCATGGTAATGAGATTGGTGAGCGTGGTCCAGAAGACGCCGCGTTTTACGCCGGCGACGCCTTTATCGGATAGGAAATACTTCTTTTGGAATGAGGCGAACATTTAGGCCTCGCCTCCCTTCGTGACGGCGGCATCCGCGGTCGCAGCAGTGATCTTCCAGCTCGCGGCCTGTTCGTATTCGGCCCACATCTTGGCATACAGACCCTCTTGGGACAGCAACTCGGCATGGGTACCCGACTCCTGCACGCTGCCCTGGTTGAGCACCACGATTTGGTCTGCGCCCACTACAGTCGAGAGTCGGTGCGCAATCATAATGACCGTGCGACCCGCCGCCAGCTTGCTAAAGGCGCGCTGGATGAGTGCCTCGTTCTCGGGGTCGGCAAACGCCGTGGCCTCATCGAGCACCACGATAGGCGCGTCTTTAAGGATCGCGCGGGCGAGTGCCACGCGCTGGACCTCGCCGCCCGAAAGATATGCTCCGCCAGCACCGAGCATGGTATTGATGCCCTGTGGAAGCTTTGCCACAATGTCGTCGCACTGAGCTGCGGAGAGAGCTGCACGCACTTCGTCGTCAGTGGCCGTAGGCTTGGAGGCGCGCACGTTATCGGCAAGTGTTTGCCGGAACAGCTGGTTGGTCTGGAGCACGAAGGCGACCTGGTCCATAAGCTCGTGCGGATCCATATCGCGAACGTCCACACCGCCTACGAGCACTCGACCCGAGGAAACATCCCAAAAACGCGGGATCAGGCTTGCGCAGGTTGACTTACCGCCACCCGAGGGACCCACCAGGGCGAGGGTGCTACCAGCGGAAACGCTAAAACTCGCATGGTTGACGGCAGGCGCTTCGGCGCCCTCGTAGGTAAAGCTCACATCCTCAAATCGCACGTCGCTGCTGGCAGGGTGCTTGGGTTGGGCGGGCACGGAGAGCTGCCTGGAATCCATGATGCTTCGAATACGAGCCAGCGAATCGGCACTCATCTGAGAGGCCTCGCCCACAAACATGAGCTTGGTCATGGCCGTCGGCACCACGGCCGAAAATATCGCGTAAAACGTGAAGTTTGCCATAAAATGCGCGAAGTCCGTCTCGCCCGGCGCCAACAGCAACGCCACGGGCAGCAGGAATGCCACAAGGCCATTGAGCGCGGTAAGGTTGAGTACCTGTGGACCTCGGCAGAACGTGCCCGCATAGCTTTGTGCCATGTCGGCGTATTCGGCAATCGCATCGTGGAAGGCCTTGAAGGAGTAGACCGTCTGCTGAAACACCTTGACCACGGGGATGCCGCGTACGTATTCGGTGCCCGTCTTGTTCATTTTGACTAGTGCACCCATGTAGGCCTTCATAAACTCGGCGCCTTTGCCGCTCATCATGGTGGCCATGGCGCCAAATGAAACGACGACCGAGATGAGGCATGCCGCGCCCAAGCGCCAATCGAGGGCGAAAAGCAATACGAGCAGGCCCACGACCATGGCGGCGGCGCCTGCGATATCGGGCAGCATGTGTGCGAGCAAAGTCTCGGTGGAGGCGGCACATCCGTCTACAACACGACGCAGCTCACCGGTGGCGTGCGTGTCAAAGTAGCCAAGCGGCAGCTTAAGCAGGTGCTCGCTCGTAGTCTTGCGGATATTGGACGCACAGCGAAACGCGGACAGATGCGTGCACATGAGCCCCACGAAATAAGCTACGATGCTTGCCAGGGCAAAACCCACGGCCCACCAGCCATACATCGCGATGTCGCAGGCTTCGCTCCAGTTAGGCGCCACGGCGATCAGATCGCGCGCGACAAGCCAAATGCACACGTACGGGCCAAAGCTCAGCAGCTGCGAGAGCGCCGAGAGCGCCATGCCCAAATACGTTAGGAATTTGCGGTCACCGGCATACGCGAGCAACTCGCCGATGCCTCCACCTTCCCTTTTTGATCCCTTTGCCATGAGATTCCTTTCTAACGGCTTGAGAGTTAACCGTACTCAACTTATCATTGATATGTTAGCCAAGGCACACAATCGAGCCAGGCGTGGACGTTTTCGCAAAGGAAGGGGACGCTTTTGAAAATGCATCGGGCTGCGACCGACATAACCGAGCTCTACGCACCGCAATTTGAGCAGTTTGGCCTGGAGCTTTCCGGCAAGGGCGCTGTCTTTACCGGCGAGGTGGCAAACGATCGGGCGCACGGACGCGCATGGATCATGCCTCTCTCCCCTGCCTGCATTGTCATGGAGCATTTCATCACCCCGACGCACGATATGTACCTGGCCGAATACACACCCGAGCCGTACGCCTGCGTGAGCGAAGTCAGCGCGCCCACACTTACATGCATGCCCGAGACTGGCATAACGCCCGCGAACCTCAAACCATCGCATGGACCGTGGCCAAACAATGCCGTTTGCAGCTTTATCCAAGATAGCTGTGGCGAGGAATTAAGCCCGCTGTTTGCGGGGGAACTTTATCACTCGCGCTCGGTGCTCTTTTTGCCTGGATATTTTGACGAACTGGAGCACCGCTATCCCACCGAGTTCGCGGGAATCTTTGAGGCGTTTGCCGAGCCATGGCACGAGGAAGCGACGTCTGCCATCTATCACACGCTGCGCCGGATTAACGAGGACCGTGCCCAAACCGTAGGCGGACACGTCTATATGCAGGGCATCGTGGAGACCATGGTCGCGGAGCTCGCCTGTTCGCGCGCGGCCCACAAGCAGGCGCGGCAGGCGGCAGACACACGCGTCAGCATAACCATGGCCGAAGAAGCAACGGCAATGATTGAGCGCACGCTCGACAAAGGCAGACATGTGGGTATCAACGAGGTGGCCGAGAGGCTCTACACAAGCCGCTCCAAACTATGCGCCACCTTTAAGGCCCAAACCGGCGAGTCCCTGGGCGCCTACATTCGCAGACGCCGTATGGAGCGAGCGCAGGACCTTTTGGCAGATAGCGCGCTCACGATAGCGCAGGTGGCAGAGCGTCTAGGCTACCCTCAGCAGGCCGCCTTCGCCCAAGCCTTCAAGCAATACACCGGCATGACACCCACGGCTTGGCGAAGCAAGCATCGCTAAGGCCCAAGCTCCCTGGCCGTAACGGAGCGATTAATTAGCCGCCGCCCGTCAGCTCACCCAGGATCTAAACGTCAAGATGCGCACAATCAAGCGCCTTTTTGATAAGAGGGACAGATCGATCAGCCAAATACAACGGAATGTTGAGCACCCCGTCGTCGAGCTTTAGGTTCTTAAGTGAGTAGCGGACCCTCAATGGAGTCGTCTCCGCATGCTTGTCGGCATAGTACTTAAGGCTCTTGGAATGAACGACCTCTCCCGATTTGACCTCGACGGGAACGATTTCGTTTCCGACTTGAATCAAAAAATCGACTTCGTGCTTCGGCTTCTCGTTTGTCCAATAACGCGGAGCAGCATCTAACTGTGAAAGTAATGCCTGAAGCACATAGTTCTCGGCGAACGAACCTTTGAACTCCGAAAATAGCGCATCCGAGATGGCAAAAGCGGACGCATCCAGCCTTGCCATGCGGCGCAGCAAGCCGACATCAAGACAGTAGACTTTAAATGCCTTGAGGTCATCGTACGCAGAGAGCGGCACACCACCGGCAGCATTAAGGCGAACCGCCGTGATGAGCCCAGCATCGGCAAGCCATTCCAGAGCATCCTCGTATTCTCGAGCACGAGCCCCCTCGCGCACCGCACCCCAAACGAACTTTTTGTTCTCGCGCGCCAACTGAGCTGGAATCGAGTTCCATATTTGCGAAAGCTTGGCGAACTGCGCACGGCCACCATGCTTGGCAAAATCGCGCTCGTAGGAATCCAAGAGATCAGACAACACCTTATCGACCTGAACGATATCGCCCGTCTCCACCCACCGGCCAAGAGCCTCTGGCATGCCGCCGCATGCAAAATAACGACGAAGATGCTCGACGAGACGGACATGGAAGAAATCGGGCACTGTCTCGATCTGATCCAGGCCGCCAAGGTATTCGTCGTAGTTTGCAGCGCCCTCGGCTTTCAGAAACTCGGAAAAGCTCATGGGGCGCATCTCCATGAACTCGACCTTTCCCACCGGAAAAGCGCTGGTCTCACGGGACAAGCGAACGCCCAACAAAGACCCTGCGCATGCGACGTGATACTCGGGGGCCTCGTCACAGAAGTATTTAAGGGCGCCGACTGCAGGAGGACAATCCTGGATCTCATCAATAATAAGCAGCGTCTCGCCGGGTTCGATAGGCTGTCCAAGTGCCAGGGAAAGATTTGAGATGATCCGTCGAGGATCGCGCGTACCTTCGAAAAACTGAGCGTACTCGCTCTGTACCCCAGGTGACGGCTCCTCGAGCGTCAGATACACAAAATTGAGGTACGAGGTTCGGCCGAACTCCTTAAGCGCCCACGTCTTTCCAACCTGGCGCGCCCCCTTAAGGATAAGCGGCTTACGATATTCTGACGCTTTCCAAGCGTTAAGCTTGGCAATGATATCTCGCTGCATGACCGAATCTCCCGCAAAGAAACTTCCGTAAACGTGATATTTCCCACATTTTACCCTAGGTAAAACGTGACATTTATCACATTTACAGAAGTTTTAAGCTCATTTCGCCACACTTTCATCACATTTATTGCAATGTGACAAAGGGACAGTCCCTTTGTCACCCGCACAAAAATGGACGCGCCAACGGCGCGCCCATTCACTCTATTCCATTCAGCCCGCCTGACCCGAACGGCCGAGTCGTCACAGAACCCGGGAGCCCCGGCAGGGCGGGTGCTTCCTCAAAATGAGTTCCGCACGCAAAGAAGGCCACTTAATGTGGCCTTCGTCTTGCGCAGGACTGTTCGAAATTTTGAGGAAGCACCCGCCCTGCCGGGGCTCCCGGGTTCCCGCTTACGAGAGCGACGTTCTCAGCAACTCGTTGAAGAGCTTCGGGTTGCCCTTGCCGCGGCTCGCCTTCATGCACTGGCCCACCAAAAAGCCGATGACCTTCTGGTTGCCGTCACGATACTGCTGCGCCTGATCGGCACAGTTTGCCAGCACCTCGTCCACGATCGGCTGCAGCGCGCCGGCATCGCTTACCTGACGCATACCGCGCTCGTCGACGATCTTGTTGGGGTCGTCGCCGGTCTGAGCCATGGCCTCAAAGACCTCGTGCGCCTGGTTGGAACTGATGGCATCGGTCGCCAGCAGCTTGGCAAGAGCCGCCACCTGAGCCGGCGCGATGCCGGACTCGGTGAGCGACACGCCCGCACCCTTAAGGTAGGCGATCATCTCGTTCACCAGCAGGTTTGCGACCGTCTGGGCCTCCTTGCCAGCCATACCGGCAGCGGCAGCCTCAAAGAACTCGGCAAACTCGGGGTCACCGGCAATCTGCTCGGCGTCCGCCGCCTTAATGCCAAAGTCGGCCTCAAAACGGGCGCGCTTGGCATCGGGCAGCTCGGGAATCTCGCCACGGCAGCGGTCGATAAACTCGTCGTCCAGATCGAACGGCGCCAGGTCGGGATCGGGGAACAGACGATAGTCGTCGGCCGTCTCCTTCACACGCATGACCACGGTGCGCTTGCGGCTGGGCTCCCAGTGGCGGGTCTCCTGGTAGATGATGCCGCCCTCCTCGAGCACCTCGGCCTGGCGGCAGATCTCGTAGGCAAGACCGTCGTGCAGGCTCTTGAACGAGTTGAGGTTCTTGAGCTCGGTCTTGGTGCCCAGCTTGGTCTCGCCGCGGCGGCGCAGCGACACGTTGCCGTCGCAGCGCATGGAACCCTTCTCCATGGAGCAATCGGAAATGCCCAGCGTCACAAAGATGCGACGGAGCTTCTCCATAAACAGGCGGGCCTCCTCGGGCGTGCGCAGGTCGGGCTCGGTAACGAGCTCGATGAGCGGCGTACCGCAGCGGTTGTAGTCGACGAGCGACTCGGCCGCGGCGGTAATGCGGCCCTCGGCACCGCCCACGTGCACCATCTTGGCGGCGTCCTCCTCCATGTGGATGCGCAGGATGCGGATGGGCACCGTGTAGGAACCGTCCTCGCGACGCTCGGGCATCTGCAGGTTGGACGCGTCGTAGCTGGCCAGGTGACCGGCGCGCTGGTTGCCCTCGCGCATGGTCGACGTCATGGACGTGGACAGGCCCTCGGCGTTGGCAGAGGCGCTCGCCAGGCTCTGGGCCTCGGCCTCGCCAAACGCGCAGTCTGGGCGCTCGGCGGCACCGCGACCGGTCACGTCCAGGTCCAGGTGACCGTACATGGCAAAGGCGACCGGACCCTGCGTAGTCTGGAAGTTCTTGGCCATATCGGGATAGAAGTAGTGCTTGCGGTAGAACATCGAGTGGCGCTGAATCTCGCAGTTGGTGGCGAGACCCGCCTTGACGATGCTCTCGATGGCGCGCTTGTTGGGCACCGGCAGGGCGCCGGGCAGGCCCAGGCATACCGGGCACACGTTGGCGTTGGGCTCGTCATCGTGGCTGAGCTTGCAGTTGCAGAACATCTTGGTGTCGAGTGCGGTGAGCTCAGTATGGATCTCCAGGCCAATCACGGCCTCCCAATCCTGCAGGACCTCGGAAAGCTCCTTCATTACAGCTCGCCTCCCTTCCCGGCAAAATCGGGCGCGACGGAAAGCGCAGGCGCTCCCGTGGCGGCATCGGCAAAGCCGCGCTCCAGGGCGCGGGCAAACGTGAGCAGCTGACGGTCCTTAAACGCAGGGCCCACCAGCTGGGCAGAAACGGGCAGCTTGCTGTCCTCGCCCAGGCCCAGCGGCACTGAGATGCCACCGTTGCCGCAAATGTTGAGCGAAATGGTGTACAGGTCCGAGAGGTACATCTGCGTGGGATCGCTGATCTCGCCAAACTTAAAGGCCGTGCGCGGCGAGGTGGGCATCAGGATCGTATCCACCTTGGCATACGCGGCGTCGTAATCCTGCGTGATGAGCGTGCGGGCCTTTTGCGCGGCGTAGTAATACTTGTCGTACACGCCCGAGCTCAGCAGGTAGGCGCCGAGCATCTGACGGCGCTTGGCCTCGGCACCAAAGCCGTGGGCGCGGCTGAGCGAGCTCTGGTCGGACAGGTTGGCGCAGCCCTCCTCCTGGTAGCCGTAGCGAATGCCGTCAAAGCGGGCCAGGTTGGAGAACGCCTCGGCCGGACCGATGACGTAATAGGCGGCGATGGCGGCGTCCAGGTGCGGCAGGTCGACCTCCACGAGCTCGGCACCCTGATTCTGCAGCTCCTGGGCGGCGCGCTGAACAGCGGCCTTGACCTCGGGCGTCAAGCCCTCGGCCTCCATAAACGCGGGGATGATACCCACGCGCTTGCCCTCGATGCTGTCGTTGAGGTGCTCTGTAAAGTCGACAGCGCAATCCTGGCTGGTGCAGTCGTACGGATCGTGGCCCGCACCGGTGAGCGCGTTCATGGCCAGCGCGACGTCCTCGACCGTTCGACCGAAGGGACCCACCTGGTCGAGCGACGAGCCAAAGGCAACCACGCCGTAACGGCTCACAGCGCCGTACGTGGGCTTAAAGCCCACCACGCCGCACAGCGACGCCGGCTGGCGGATGGAGCCGCCGGTGTCCGAGCCCAGCGAAAGCGCGACCTCGCCCGCGGCGACGGCGGCAGCGGAGCCGCCCGAGGAGCCGCCGGGCACGCGCTCGGTATCCCAAGGGTTGTTGGTGCGATGGAAGGCCGAGCTTTCGGTAGAGCTACCAAAGGCGAACTCGTCCATGTTGGCCTTGCCCATGGGCAGGCAGCCGGCGTCGAGCATACGCTGGACGCAAGTGGCGGTGTAAACGCTCTGGTAGTCCCCCAGCATGCGGGAGGCACAGGTGGTGCGCGTGCCCACGAGGTTCATGTTGTCCTTAATAGCCAGCGGCACGCCCGCGAGCGGGGGCAGCGACTTGCCGGCGGCACGGTCGGCATCCACGCGCGCGGCCGCCTCGAGCGCGAGCTCGGGCGACACCTGCAGGAATGCCTGGACCCCACCCTCGCGTGCCTCGATGGCGGCAAAGGAGGCCTGGGCCACCTCAGTAGCGGTAAAGTCGCCGGCGGCAACGCCTGCAGCGATCTGGGCGGCGGTAAGGGAATCGAAGCTCTGCGCCATTACTCGCTCTCCCCCTCTCCCAAAATGGACGGCACGCGGAAGTAACGGTCGCGCGCGCTACCGGCGTTTTCCAGCGCAACGTCGAGCGGCAGGTCGCGCTCGGGCTCGCGCAGGTCGTCGCCCATCACGTTGGACAGGCTTCCGATGGGATGGAACGTGGGCTCCACGTCGGGCAAGTCATATTGCAAGACGGGCTCGAGCATCTGGACGGCGTCGTTCATGTAGGACGTCATCTGGGTGAGCTCGTCATCGGTCAGTGCGATCTTTGCGTACTCGGCGATGCCGCGCACGTCTTTCTCGCTGAGTGCCATGGGCGCTCCCTTCCGCATAACAGTTAAACCGCTCTAGTATACAGGGCAAGGGCGCCTTGGAGCAGGCGCTTTACCCAAATGCAGCGAAAACGTAACGAGGGCGGCGGGCTGGCAGGCAACGAGCTGGCGGTTCTGCTGCGAAATCGCACCGTCCATAGCGAAAACCGTCCTGTCCACAGCGAAAAGCATCCCGCCCACAACGAAAACCATCACAACATTCGACGCTTTTCGCCAAAATCGCGATTTTCATCGAATGTTGTGATGGTTTAGAAGCCCCCGACCACCACAAGGCGCCTGTCCCCATTGTGGTGGTTCTCCTCCAACGCTACAGCAAATGTTCCTCGATAAAGATCGCGATACCGTCTTTGTCGTTGCTGGCGGTTACAAAGTCGGCGGCGGCACGAGTGGCGTCGCTGCCGTTTGCCATGGCTACGCCCACGCCGGCGTCGGCCACCATGCAGGTGTCGTTATCGGCATCGCCAAACACGCAGATGTTCTGGAGCTCCATGTCGTTGAGCTCCGCCACGCGCACAAGGCCGCGCGTCTTGGACACGCGCGGATCCATGAATTCGTAGAGTCGCTGCGTGGTCTGTAGAGCAGCTGCCTTAACAGTGTCATCGGCGAGCGACGACGCCCGTTCGATGACCTGCGGCATCACCTCGGGCGCCATGGTAAACATCACCTTGGGCTGAGGCCCGCGCAAAAACACGGCAAAGTCGACCACCTTGTAGGGCACGCCGTCGACACGCGACAGGTGTTCGACGCACGCATTGCTCTCGGGCACATAGAGTACGCCGTCCCGGGGGCAAATGGGCGTTGCCGGCAGGCCTGCCATGTGCTCGCAGATGCGCGCGATGGTCTCGCCCGGTAGCGGGAAGCTCAGCTCGTTGATGCCGTGCGCGCGGTCGACGACTTCGGCGCCGCCGCAGCCCACCAGCACGTCTACCAGGCCTTCGATGCCCCAGAGCTCGTACATGGCCTCGGTCGCGTGGGCGTCGCGCCCGGTGCACAGGCCAAAGAGCACGCCGCGCTCGCGCAGGGCGCGGATCGCCGCCACGGTGCGCGGGGACACCGTGTGCTGGCTCGTGAGCAGCGTACCGTCGATATCGCAGAACACGGCTTTGATGTGGCTGAAGGTGGTGTCCATGGGGGCCTTTCTGGGTTGTGCGGCGATGCTGGATGAGGTCGGAAATGGTGTACATGGTATACCAAGGCGCAGGCGCGGCCCGTCAAAGCAAAAACCACCACAAAGGTGCCTGGCCCCTTTGTGGTGGCCGGACCCGAAGGGTGGCCGGACCCGGGGCGCAAACCATCACAACATTCGATGTTATTCGGCAAAATCGAGATTTTCATCGAATGTTGTGATGGTTTTTACTGCCTTGCGGCACGATCCAAGTGCCAGCGTCCAAACAACAGCAACGCCGCGGGAACCGCTGTCACGACCATGCCCGCCCCTATGAGCGTCTGCTGCACGCCAAATGTTGCCGCCAGCCACGGGGCGATCGCCAGCGGGGCCACACCGGCGAACATATTGCCAAAGCCCATGACCGAATTGACGCGACCGAGCTGCTCGAGTGGTGCCGTCGTTTGCACGATCGTGTTGTGGAGCGGGTTGACGACGCCCCAGGCCACGCCCAGGGCAACCTGGCCGACAAGGGCTACGCCCACGTACGGCGTTCCCACGTAGAGCAGGCTTCCCAGGCCTACGGACATGAGTGCCACGAGCAGCGTTTTGAGGCTGACGAAGCGCGACGGCAAGCGGAGCACGAGTACAGCGCCCAGCACTGCACCCACACCGCAGGCCGACGAGAGCCAGCCCATCCATTCGACACCGACGTGCAGGACATCGCGATAGAAGAACGACTCCAGCGGATCGAAGGCGCCGTAGCCAAAGTTCGAGAGGAAGATGATGAAGAACAGTAGGGCGAGGACGCTGTTGGTAAAGACTGTCTTGATGCTGGTCGCGAAGGTGACGCGAGAGGATGTGCTGGGGTTGGAGCTTTGCCCCGCACGCTCCCCTTCCTCTGCTGAATCGGCATCCGCATCCCCGGCAACATGGCTGGTCTGCGGCCTAAAGCCCCAACCGGCGACGAGCGCCAGTACGGTAAAGATCATCATGAGCACGAACACCGCGCGTGACGATGCAGCCGCCGCGACAAAGCCGCCCAGCGTGGGGCCAACGATGATACTCACGTTTGAAAACATGGCGATGGCGGAGTTGATGTCTTTGAGCTCGACAGGATCGTCGGTGAGGTAGGCCGGATAGGATGTGGCGATGGGCTGGGCGAACCCCATCACAAAGCCCAGGAGCACCGCGCCGAGCAGGACGATGCCGGTCGCGCTGCCAAAAACGAGAATCGCTGCGCCGGTTGCCAGCGTGCCGACGATGCTCAGCAAGAAATGACGGCGCGGGCCCCAGGCGTCGAGCGCAGCGCCACCCGCAAAGGATCCCAAGATCACGAATACGTTCATAAAAAGGACGGCCAGCGATGTCGCGACGACCGAAGCGCCGTCCGCATAGGTGAGCGTTCCGATGACGCCGATAAAGTAGCTGGTCTGAAAACCGGTGTAGATGAGGAAGCGCATCGCCACCAGGCGCTTGGCCTGCACGGACAGCAATGATTGAGGCTTTGAGAAAAGAGAGGCGAGCATAGAGACTCCTTGTTTCATACGAATACGGGCGGCGGGCATTCGCCACCGTCTGTCAAATCAATCTATCCGCATGAAACATTAAGGACGCATCGAGCCCCTCTCTCCGTTTTTCGCCCGTCATGAACTACTTGGTAGATTGTAAGGCATGTCCCACGCATCTACCAAAGCAAAATCCACCACAAAGGTGCCTGGCCCCTTTGTGGTGGAAATGACGTTTGCCCAGATAAAACCTGCCAAAATAAACCTGTCCCTTTTTGGCAGGTTATGGCAGCGCAGCGAGCCGGTTCCAAGTGCCCCAGGTCGCCCCGAAAGAGGAGCGACGCGTACTTTGGTACGCGAGCGACGGCTTGAGGGGCGAGATGGGGTGCTTGGGGCCGGCGCAGCGCCAAGCCTTAAAGATGATCTTGGATCAGATCGCAGATGGCTCGGGCGTCGTTGATGTTGATGGCTCGGGTCGCAAAGCCGGCGTCGAAGGCCTGACGCGCCAGGGCCTCGTTGCAGGCAAGGGCCAGCGTGTGACCGTCGACCAGGTCGAGCGAGCTCTTGCCGCGCAGACGGTCGACACCGGAGCGCGCGACGACGATGTTGTCGAAGCCCTCGGTCTTGTAGCCCTCGATGATCACCACGTCGACATCGTTGTAGCGCGACAGCAGCTCGCGCGCGGGCATCTCATCCTCTTCGCGCGTGTCGGCGTACTCCGCCCAGCGCGTGGCGCAGATGAGGCCCACGTGTTTGGAGCCGGCTTGGTGATGGCGCCAGGTGTCCTTAGCGGGCACGTCGATATCAAAGCCGTGATGCCCATGATGCTTGAGCGAACCCACGCGCAGGCCGCGGCGGGTAAGCTCGGCGATAACCTTCTCGACGAGCGTAGTCTTGCCCGAGTTTTGGTAGCCGATAAACGCGATCGCGGGGACGGCCAGTGCCGGAGCTGCGGGCGCGACGGCGGCAGGTGCGCTCGCGGGCGCGGCACCGTCAGCGGCCACGGCCTCAACGGCAGCGGCCTGACGCTCTGCACGATCCCACACGCCCGAGCGGCCGCCCTCCTTGTGCAGCAGGCGTACGTCGACGATCTCCATGCCGCGATCGACTGCCTTGCACATGTCATAGATGGTCAGGCACGCAGCGCTCGCGCCGGTCAGAGCCTCCATCTCAATACCCGTCTTGCCCGTCACGCCGGCCGTGACCAGCACGTGAAAGCCAACCTGCCCGTCCGCGCGCGCCGGCGCCCAGCCCTCGGGCACGTCCTCGGCCGGCGTTCCCGCCGGAGCGATGGGCGCAATGTCGCACTTGCTCTTGGTAATGAGCAACGGATGGCACATGGGGATGATATCGCTCGTGCGTTTGATGGCCATGATGCCCGCCACGCGCGCGCAGGCAAGCACGTCGCCCTTTTTGGCGCGGTCCTGCAACACCATGGCCTGCGTCTCGGGATGCATGAGGATGGTGCCCTCGGCGATGGCAATGCGATGCGTCTCGGCCTTGTCGGACACGTCGACCATGCGCACCTCGCCCTTGGCGTCCACGTGCGTCAGCTCGTCGCGACGGGCGTCACGGGCGGGCTCGGTGGCAGCGCTGGCAGACGGCTGCGCGGACGCGTCGGCGTTGCCAGCATTCGCCGCAGCCGTGACTTTGTGGGCAGACATCGCGGCCCTGCGAGCGGCCTTGGTGGCATCGGCGTACCTGCTCTTGGCCATATGATCATCCTCCGATTTGGGACATAAATCGTTGCGTGCCCTCAATTATCGCGTGTTCCTGCGGTTTGTGGGCCACGGCATCGCGCCAAATCGAAAGTACCTGCATATCATCACCACGGCGCAGCGCGTCGCGCACCGAATACTCGGCATCGCTGAACAGGCACGGACGCACGTTTCCGTCGGCCGTCAGGCGCAGACGGTTGCAATTCGCGCAAAAATGGTTGGACATGGCGCTAATGAAGCCAACCGTTCCCGCCGCGCCCGGAAAGTGCCAGTAGCGCGCAGGACCCGCGCCGGCAGGAGCGTCGTTGATGTCGAGCGGTTCAAGCTCGCCCAGACCCACCGCGGTGGCCCCGGCATTGATGCGCGCCCGCAGCTCGTCGCTCGGCACGGTATCGCTCGCGTCCCACAGCTCGGGATTGAGCGCAGGCGCATGCGGGTCCACGGCGCAATGTGAGCTCGTACGTTCGTCGCCAATGGGCATGTATTCGATAAAGCGCAGGTGGATGGGGCGGTCGACGGTCAGCCGTGCGAGGGCTGCTACATCCTGGTTGAGCCGGCGCACCACAACGCAGTTGACCTTAACGGGCTCAAAGCCCCAGGCCAGTGCCGCATCGATGCCCGCCACGGTCTGCTCGAGCCGGCCCAGGCGCGTGATCTTTCCAAAGATCGTAGGGTCGAGCGTGTCGAGCGAGATGTTGACGCGGTTAAGCCCGGCATCTTTGAGCTGCGGCGCCAGCTTGGGCAGCAGGGCGCCATTGGTAGTAAGTGAGATATCCTCGATCTGCGGGATCGCACGGATGTCACGAATAAGCGGAATGATACGGCGGCTGACCAGCGGCTCGCCGCCCGTCAGACGCACGCGGCGAATGCCCTCCCCCGCCACCAAGCGCACAAAGCGGGCGATTTCCTCGGCGCTGAGCAGCTCGTCGTGCGCACGGGGCGCCACGCCGTCGGCCGGCATGCAGTAGATGCAGCGGAAATTGCACTTGTCGGTAACGGCAATGCGCAGGTAGTTGATATCGCGGCCAAAGCCGTCATGTTGCACGCGCCCGTCCACGCAGCCCTCCCCTCACACGGCGTTTTATTCTTCGGAAAACATAATACCCCACGAGAGAATCATGCCGACACCCGTACGACAGGACAGGTCACTTCGAGCAAGACCGGCTTCCCAAGCCCATCCTCAGCACAGACCATCACAACATTCGATGCTTTTCCCATTTTTGGCGAAAAACGTCGAATGTTGTGATGGTTTGCGTGCCCACGGCACCCCGTAGAGGGACCAAAACGTCCCTAAAGGCCGCCGTCCCAGTGCCGAATCACGAATTCTCGCAGGTCGTTCTGCCGCTTCTGGAACGCTTCGCTTCGGTCGCACTTAAGGCCCATAGCGAGCGCGATGGCGTTCATCGCCCGGTGCAATTGCAGCTGGTGGGCAAACTGAGTCCCGGTGAGGACGATCATCCTAAAGCCCAGCGCGCTCAGCACGGTCATACGCTCCGCATCCGACGCGCTGCGCTGTTTATCAAGATGGTCCGAGCCGTTGTATTCAATCCCCGTACCGCTTGCAGGCGCATATACGTCGATCTCGAAATACCCGGCCTTAGCGAGATACTTGAACTCATTGGGAACATCGACCCGATGGTTGAGCTCGATCTTGGCGTATCCCAGCCCTCCCTGGGAACGTTTTGCTACGACCATGATTGCGGTGGCCGTCTCCATGGGCGACCGCGCGCCATCGTGCACGCGCTTGAGCACGGCGACCGCGCGTATGGCCCCCTGACGAGATCGGTTCTCATTGCAATAAGCAATCAAGTCGGCAACGATATACCTCTGCCCCATCTCGATATAATCGCCTGTCGACAGATGATTCAGATGGTATCGGGCACAGATTTCGTAGCCATATTCCAGCTGTTCGGGCTCACTCATCCACGAACCCGCTTGGACAAAGCACATGACCTCATCAACCACCAGAAGGCCCTCTGCCACCTCGATAAGATGGCTTGGAGGTACCGGCGCCCCAAACACGTGGCACCTAAATCCAGCCGGCGTCGAGCGCTCAAAATCGAAGTTGACGAGCGTGTCGATATGATCGAGCTCTTCTCGTGGAATACCAAGCGAAACCAGATAGTCGGTAACGATCCCAACTGCCGTTGAAGCCCTCAGCCCCTTGGCATCGAGCCCCAATTTGGGCAGGCTCGCAGTCGGCTCCGCCTCGTTAGCAAGCGAGTCCTCATCGTATAGGCTACTTGCTCGCGAGAGCGGCTCGGACGGGCGCGCCACGTTGTGGTACAGCCAGGCAGTCTTATGGGACAGGACAATCGGCAGGTCCATGAGCCCTCCAATGGAGTCGGATAACCAACCTTATTCCCCCGCTCACGGGTCCGCACACCTTCGCATGCAAGTTAGTGATTCCACCCGATCGGATGACAGAAAAACCGTCCCAACATTCGATGCTTTTCCCGATATTGGCAAAAAACGTCGAATGTTGGGACGGTTTGAGGCGGGGTGAGGGACGCGGAGGGCCAGGTTCAACTGCGCCCCGGCGGGTTAATCCAACTCTTTCAAGCCATGTGCTAACTGCCAGTACTCGCCGTGCTGGGCCAGAAGCTCCTCGTGGGTGCCGCGTTCGATGATGCGGCCGTGCTCGAGGACCATGATCGCGTCGGCGTCGCGGACGGTGGACAGGCGGTGCGCGATCATAAAAGTGGTGCGGCCGCGCATGATGCGGTCCATGCCGCGTTCGATGAGCTTTTCGGTGCGCGTGTCGATGCTCGAGGTTGCCTCGTCCAAAATGAGCACCGGCGGGTCGGCCACGGCCACGCGCGCAATGGCGAGCAGCTGGCGCTGGCCCTGCGACAGATTGGCGCCATCGGCCGTGACCGGCGTGTCGTAGCCTCTAGGCAGGCGGCGGATAAACGAGTCGGCGCAGGCGGCCTCGGCAGCGGCACGCACCTCCTCGTCGGTCGCGTCGAGCTTGCCAAAGCGGATGTTCTGCGCAATGGTGCCGCTAAACAGGTGCGTATCCTGCAGCACAATGCCCAGCGAGCCGCGCAGGCTAGCCTTGGCGATATGCTTGACGTCGATGCCGTCGTACGTGATCTCACCGTTATCGACCTCGTAGAAGCGGTTGATGAGGTTGGTGATGGTCGTCTTTCCGGCGCCCGTGGAGCCGACAAACGCGATCTTCTGCCCCGGCTTGGCAAACAGGTTGAGGTCCGTGAGCACACGGGTGCCGGGCACGTAGGAAAAGTCCACGGCATGGAAGCGCACGTCGCCGGCAAGTGGCACCAGGCCCGTGACAAGCTCGGTACCGTCGGCGCTCACCGCGCGGCCCGACGCGGCTTCGGCGGCAACATCATGCAGGTGCCCGTACGCGCCCACGCCCTGACCTTCGGGAATCTTCCACGCCCACGCGGCGTCGCCCGTCTGTACCAGCTCCACGCGGCCCTCGTCCACCTCGGGCTGCAGGTCCATGGCGGCAAACAGGCGCTCGGCACCGGCCAGCGCGTTAAGCAAAAAGTTACCGAGCTGGGTGAACTGGTTGATGGGCATGGCCGCCTGGCGCACAAAGACCAAGTAGCTCGCGAGCGCGCCCACATCGGCTAGGCCGTTAATGCAGAGCATGCCACCCGCGACGGCAACGATGGCGTAGTTGACGTAGCCGATTACGACGGTCATGGGCACCATGGAGTTGGCATAGGCTTGCGCAGCGCCACCGGTACGGCGCAGCTCCTGGTTGCGCGCATCGAAACCGGCAACGTTGGCCTGCTCATGGTTAAAAACCTTGATGACCTTTTGACCCGAGACCATCTCCTCAACGTATCCGTCCAGATCACCGAGTGACGCCTGCTGGGCAGCAAAGAAGCGCTTGGATCGCATGCCCGAGTAGCGCGCGTACAGCACGATGGCCGCGTCGCACACAAGCGTGATAATCGTAAGCCGCCAGTTAAGGATGATGAGCATGGCCGTGGTGCCGATCACCTGGATTGTCGCCTGAATCACGTTGGCAAAGCTGTTGTTGAGTGCCTCGGAGACCGTGTCGACGTCGTTGGTGAAGAAGCTCATGATGTCGCCCGAGCGCGTGCTGTCGAAATAGCCGAGCGGCAGCGTCTGGATGTGCGCGAACAGGTCGCGGCGGATGTCGGACACCACGCGCTGGGCCGCGCGCACCATAATCTGCGAGTAACCCAGGGCCGAGAGCACACCCGCGGCGTAGATGATTGCCGTGAGGATAACCTGCTTGGCGAGTAGCTCCTCGCCACCCGTGGCAAGACCGTTGACGATGGGGCGCACCATATAGGTGCCGGCGAGGCTCGCGATGGCCGCGACGGAGGCAAGCACGCCCACCGCCAGCAGCGAGAACTTGGCATGCCCCATGTAGGAGAGCAAGCGGCGGAGCGTTCGACGCAAATTGGCCGGACGAGCCTGAGCGGAAGTCTTAGGCATGGCGCTCACCCCCTTCCAGAGATGATCCGTATGCGACGGAGGAAAACGGATCGTTCGCGTCGTCGGCATCACCGTCGTCGCTCACATCACCCGCGAACTCCATCTGCGAGGCGTAAATCTCCTGGTAGATGTTGTCACCCGCCAGCAGCTCCTCATGCGTGCCCACGCCGTGGACACGGCCGTCATCCAGCACCACGATGCGGTCGGCATCCATCACGCTTGCGATACGCTGGGCGATGATGATCACCGTCGTGTCGGGAATCTGAGCGATATGCTCGCGGATCTTGGCGTCGGTCGCCATATCGACCGCACTGGTCGAGTCATCAAAAATGAGCACGCGCGGGTGCTTAAGCAGCGTTCGCGCGATGCACAGGCGCTGCTTCTGGCCGCCCGAAACACCGGCGCCACCCTGGCCCAACTCGCCGTCGAGTCCGCCGATGCGGTCCAGAAACTCGTCCACGCACGCCGCACGGCAGGCATCCAACAACTCCTCGTCGGTGGCATCGGGCGCGCCCCACTGCAGGTTCTCGCGCACGGTCCCCGTAAACAGCACGTTCTTTTGCAGCACAATGCCCACGGCGTCGCGCAAGGCGACCAGGTCGTAGTCGCGCACGTCGCGCCCGCCCACGAGCACGGCGCCCTCGGTCGCGTCGTACAGGCGCGCGATGAGCTGCACGAGCGAGCTCTTGCCCGAGCCCGTGCCGCCGAGCACGCCCACCGTGGAGCCCGGCTCGATGCGAAGGTCGATATGCTCGAGCACATCCTCGGCAGCATCTGCGCGGTACTTAAACGACACGTCGCGGAACTCGACACTTCCGTCGGCCACTTCGCGCACAGCCACGTCTGCCGCGGGCGCCTGGATGAGCGATTGCTCGTCGATCACCCGCGAGATGCGCTCCACGCTGGCGAGCGCGCGAGTGAGCAGCAAAAACACGTTGGAAATCATCATGAGCGAGTTCATGATCAGCAGGACGTAGCTCATAAAGCCCGTGAGCGAGCCCACGCCCAGCTCGCCGGCAATAATCATGCGCCCGCCGATCCACAGGATCGAGATGGCGGCCACGTACATCGACAGCTGAAACACCGGCAGGTTGAGCACGGCGTTGCCGAAGGTCTTCGTCGCCGTGCGTGCGAGCTCGGTATTGACGGTATCGAACTTAGCTTCCTCGTGCTCGGCGCGCACATACGCCTTGACGGCGCGCACGGCGGTGAGGTCCTCCTGCATCACTCCGTTGAGGTGGTCCATCGAGGTTTGCAGCTGGCGGTAGAGCGGGCTCACGCGGTAGGTGATGACGCCCAGCACGATCGCCAGCACGGGCAGGATAATCGCGAAGACCGTGGCGAGCGGGCGCGACAGCACCAGGGCATAGACCAGGCCGACGACGAGCGTCACCGGGCCGCGCACCATGGGGCGGAAGCCGTTGCCGATGGCGTTTTGGATGACGGTGATGTCGGTGGTCATACGTGTGACGAGCGAGCTGGCGTCGTAGTTATCCAGGTTGCCAAAGGCGAGCGTCTGAATCTTGCGATACTCGGCCTCGCGCAGGTTGGCGCCCAGGCCCGAAGCCACGCGGGCGGACGTGCGTGCGTAGCCCAGGCCCAATACCAGCGAAAACGCCGCACACACCAGCATGCACGCGCCTTGTAGCAGCATGTAGTTGACGTCGCCCGTGGGCACGCCCACGTCGATGATGTTGGCCATGATGACCGGGATAAACAGCTCGAGCGCGGTCTCGACCGAGACGAAAATCACGCCGAGAATGGCATCGCGGCGGTATGCCCCCAAATGGGAAAACAAGATTTTGAGATTGCGCACGCAGGTTCATCCCCCATCAAACGTTGTTCGCAAACGCACGTATTATTGCGCGACAGGCGATGGTGTCAAGTGACGCGAAACCGATTTCTGCAAGGCCAACGAACGTGCCAAACAGGCATAGTGCGCATCTGTATTCAGTTGGAAATAATCATGGGCCTCACTTTTTTCGCCCTGTCCTCGACTCAAACCTTGACTCTACAATCGTTATAGGGTTTTCACTACACTGGTAGCTAAACGAACCAAGCCAGAAAGCCCCGCCCATGGAACACGACCTCACACGCGGCAATGTCCTTAAGACCATCGCGGTCTTTGCCCTGCCCTATATGCTCTCGTACTTTTTGCAGATGCTCTACGGCATGGCCGACCTGTACATGATGGGACAGTTTAGCGGCGCCGCCGGCATCACCGCCGTGGGCAATGGCGCGCAGACGCTCTATATCATTACCGTAACCCTCGTGGGCCTGGCCATGGGAACGACGGTTATCGTCGGCCACGCCGTGGGCTCGCGCCGGTTTGACCGCGCCGAGACCGCCATCGGCAACACCATCACGCTGTTTATGGGCGTCTCGGTGGTGCTGGCCGCTGTCCTGCTCGCACTGTGCCCGCAGGTTGTGGCGCTCATTGGCACGCCGCCCGAGGCAGTCGAAGGCACTGCCGCCTACCTGCGCATCTGCTTTGCCGGCATTCCGTTTATCGCCGCGTACAACATCCTCTCGGCCATTTTTCGCGGCCTGGGCGATTCGCGCTCGCCCATGTACGTGATCGGCGTGGCATGCATCATCAACATCGCGCTCGACTTTCTGTTTATCGGCCACATGGGGCTCGGCCCCGTGGGTGCGGCGCTCGGCACGGTGACCGCGCAGACGGCCAGCGTTGCCCTCGCGCTCGTGTGGCTCAAGAGCCGCCGCACGAACATCCACGTTAAGCGCAGCGACCTGCGCCCCCAGCCCGAGGTGCTCGGCAGCATTCTTAAGATTGGCGTGCCCGTGGCCGTGCAGGACGGCTGCATCCAGGTGGCGTTTATGTTTATCACCGTCATCGCCAACCACCGAGGGCTCGTCGACGCCGCCGCCGTGGGCCTGGTCGAGAAGATGATCAGCTTTTTATTCATTGTGCCGAGCTCCATGGGCGCCACCGTCAGCGCACTCACGGCGCAAAATGCCGGCGCGGGCAAGGGCGATCGCGCGCGTCAGGTGCTCAAGGACGCCATGACCATCTCGGTAGTGTATGGCTGCCTGATCACGGTGCTGATGTGGCTGGTGGCTCCGGCGTTTATTGGCTTTTTTGCCAAGGACGCCGCGGTGGTCGCGGCCGGTACCGGCTATATGCACAGTTATATTTTCGACGCGATTTTTGCCGGCATCCACATTTGCTTTAGTGGCTTTTTCGCTGCGTATGGCAAGAGCTACATCGGCTTTGCGCACAACGTGCTGGCCGTGGCGCTCATTCGCGTGCCCGGCGCTTGGCTGCTGTCGAACGCATATTCCGACACGCTGTTTCCCATGGGTATCGCCTCGCCGTGCGGATCGATTTTGTCGGCAGTCATCTGTGTTGTCGCGTTTACCGCGCTCAACCGGCGCGGGGCTTTTGACAAGTTGGCAGCGTAGCGGGGCGACGCGAGTCTGGCGCCCCTCCCCGACCCTATTGAAAGGAGCGGTCCTGTGACCGACACGCCAAGTGAACATACTGAGGGCCTGCTCCGCATTGGCGAGGTGGCGCGCCTGTTTAACCTGAGCGTTGGGACGCTACGTCATTACGAGCAGATGGGCTTGCTGGACCCGGCGCACATCGATCCGGCGAGTGGATACCGCTACTACGGATCGCGGCAGCTCTCCACCCTCAACACCATCAGCCACCTGCGCGTTCTCAACCTGCCGCTCGCGCAGATCCGTGAGTTTGTGACCACGCGCGATGTGGACCTCATGCAGCGGCAGCTGGCTCAGCAGCAGGAGCTCATCGAGCGCAAGCGCCGCGAGCTGGAGCGCGTGTCGCGCAAGATCGATAACCGGCTTGCCCTGCTGCACAATGCCTTGAACACCGAACTCGATACCATTTGCACAATCGATGCGCCCGAGCTTCGCTGCGCCGTGTTGCGCGAACGCGTCAACCCTACCGACGCCTATGCGCTGGAGTGGCAGATTCGTCAGCTGCAGAAAGGCCAGCACGAGACCTTTGTCTTTCTGGGCAACTTAGGCGTCGGGATTAGCGCCGAGCGCCTGGCCGCCGGCGACTTTGACGGCTACGACGAGGTCTTTCTGCTGCTCGACGATACCGATGAATACCTGGGCGATGTCGAGGTGCGGCCCGCCACGCGCTGCCTGACCATTAGCTTTCGTGGCACGCACGGGCAAGCGGACCCGCGCTACGAGCAGCTGCTCGGCTATATGCGCGAACATAACCTGACACCCGCCGGTCCCTCGCGCGAAATCGCCCTCATCGACGACATCATCAGCGACGACCCGGCGACCTACGTGACGCAGATCACGGTGCCTGTTACCGCATCCAAATAAAAACCGCCCGGAAAGCGTTAAGCTCTCCGGGCGGTTCTTCTATCTGGCTATCAATGCCTTAAGCCTGGGGCACCTCACCGGTAGCGAGAATCTGCTCGAGCGCATCCTCGTCCAGCACGGGCACGCCCAGCTGCTCGGCCTTGGTGAGTTTGGAGCCCGCCTTGGGACCGGCGACCAGGTAGCTCGTCTTCTTCGATACACTGCCCGAAACCTTGGCGCCGAGCACCTTGAGCGCGGCGCCCGCCTCGTCGCGCGTGCGGTTGACGAGCGTACCGGTCAACACAAACGTCAGGCCCGCGAGTGGCTGCGCGTCGGCGAGCTCGCCTGCTACGCCGGCATCGGCTGCAGCCTGCGCATGGGCGGCGCCCAGGTCGACCTCGAGCGACAGGCCCGCCTGGCGCAGGCGCTCCAGCACGGCAAGGTTCTCGGGCACGGCCAGGAATTGTTTGACGCTCGCCGCGATCTTGGGACCGATGCCCTCGCACTCGGCGATGTCCTCTTCGCTCGCGAGGATAAGCTTGTCGATCGACAGGAATCGCTCGGCGATGACCTCACCCACGCTTTTGCCCACATGGCGGATACCCAAGGCAAACAGCACACGCCCGAGCGGCTGGCTCTTGGACTTGTTGAGCTCGGCGATAATCTTCTCGGCCGTCTTGAGACCAACCGGAATGGGGTCGCCCTTCTTGACGCCCTTTTTGCTGTTGGAGCTCGCGTACACGCGGCCCGTGTCCAGGCCGGCGATGTCGTCGACCGTAAGCTGGTAGAAGTCCGCGACGTCGTGGATCAGGCCGGCGGCGATCATCTTGTCGACGATCTCGTCACCCAGGCCGTCGACGTCCATGCAGCCGCGGCTCACCCAGTGGAGCAGGCGTTCCTTGAGCTGCGCGGGGCAGTCGATGGAAACGCAACGGTAGGCGACCTCGCCGTCCTCGTGCACCACGGGGCTGCCGCACACGGGACAGACCTCGGGCATCTGCCAGTCGACAGAATCGGCCGGCCGCTTGTCGAGCACCGGACCCACGACCTCGGGGATCACGTCGCCCGCCTTGTGCACGATGATGGTGTCGCCCTCGCGCACGTTTTTGCGGCGGATCTCGTCGATGTTGTGCAGCGTGGCGCGCGCGATGGTGGAGCCGGCGACCGTCACCGGATCGAACTCCGCGACCGGCGTGAGCACACCGGTGCGGCCCACCTGGATGCGAATCTCGCGCAGGATGGTCTGCTTTTCCTCGGGCGGAAACTTAAAGGCGATGGCCCAGCGCGGTGCACGGGCGGTAAAGCCCAGGTCGAGCTGCTGCTGAAAGCTGTCGACCTTTACGACCACGCCGTCGATGTCGTAGTCTAGGTCGCCGCGATGCTCGAGCGCCTGGGCGCAGAACTCGTGGACCTCGGCCGGCGTGGCGCAGCGGGCCACGTTGGGGTTGACGCTAAAGCCGGCGCTGCGCAGCCAATCGAGGAACTCACGCTGGCTATGGACGTGCAACGGGTCGGTATCGGCGATGGCGTAGATAAAGGTGGCCAAGTCGCGACGCGCCGTAACCTTGGGATCCTTCTGGCGCAAGGACCCGGCAGCGGCGTTACGCGGGTTGGCGAAGGGGTCGCGGCCCTCGGCATCGGCCTCGTCGTTCAGGCGCACAAAGCTACCCTTGGGCATGTAGACCTCGCCGCGGACCTCGATTGTACGCTCGCGATCGGCACCCATGTGAGCGAGCGCCGGCTCGGACAGGTGCATGGGCACGTCCTTGATGGTACGTACGTTGAGCGACACGTCCTCGCCCGTGGTACCGTCGCCGCGCGTGGCTGCGCGCACGAAGGTGCCGTTTTGGTAGGTAAGCGCCACACCCAAGCCGTCGATCTTAAGCTCGCAGGTATAGGTGACGCTACCGGCACCGAGCGCATCCTCGGTGCGCTGGAGCCACGCATCGAGCTCGTCCAAGTCCATGGCATCATCCATGGAATACATGCGTGCCATGTGCGTGACCGGCGTAAACTGCTCGCTCACGTAGCCGCCCACACGCTGGGTGTAGCTGTCGGGCGTCACGAGGTCGGGGTAGGTTGCCTCGATTTCCTGCAGCTCAACGAGCATTTTGTCAAAGGCGGCATCCGTGATCTCGGGCGCATCGAGCATGTAGTAGCGATAGGCGTGGTAATCGAGCTCGTGGCGCAGCTCGGCCGCACGCGCTGCCGCCTGGGCACGGGCGTCGGCCGGTGCGGCGGCATCCGCGCTCGCGGGCGTTTCGGTATCGATGTCCACGCCGTCACCAAACAGGCTCGATTGCTCCATAGCGGCACTCCTTCGCTCGATTTCAAACGGATACTAGAGTACCACCGGTCGCAAAGGGGCCGAATAGCGGTCTCAAACCGCACCGAATCGGCAGCCGTCGGATCGGGGTGGATCGCGCGATCAAACCATGTCCTTGCCGTTTCCAAATGATCCGTTTTCCTCCGTCCCCAACGGATCAATAAGTAAAGAGGGGCTGTCCCGCGTTGATGGGACAGCCCCCCTGGCTTCGATATGTGCGATACGGCTCGTTAGAAACCCTGACCGTAGCCTTGACCCTGGCCCTGCTGGCCCAACAGCTCCTCCAGGTACTGACGCAGCTGCTCGTCGGTGATGCTACCATTGCCGGTGTCGGTCGAGCTGTCGTCCTGCTGCTGGTTCTGCAGCTCCTCGTCGGAACCCAGCTCGACGGTGACCTTCTTCTCTTCCTTGCCGCGCACGAGCGTAATCTCGACCTTCTCGCCCACCTCGTGGCTACGCAGCGCAATGATCAGGCCGTCAGCACTCGTGATCTCGTCGTCACCCAGCTTGGTGATGACGTCGCCCTCTTGGATGCCAGCCTTGGCGGCGGGACCGTCCTCGACGACGCTCGCCACGTACGCGCCGCTATCGGTGCTCAGCTTGTTGGTGCGGGCGTTGAGCGCGTTGACGCTCGAAAGCGTGGCGCCCAGATACGGATGAACCGGCGTCTTGCCGTCGATGATCTGGTCGGCAATGTTCTTGGCATAGTTGACCGGAATGGCAAAGCCCACGCCCGAGCTGGAGCCCGAGTAGCTCTCGATAAGCGAATTAATGCCCACCAGCTCACCATTGTCGTTGACGAGCGCGCCGCCGGAGTTGCCCGGGTTAATGGCGGCATCGGTCTGGATCATGTTGGCGTAGATGGTGTTGCCGCTGGTAGAGCTCATGGCCGTGGAGCGATAGAGCGCCGAGACGATGCCCGTGGAGACAGACTGCTCGTTGCCGAACGGCGAGCCGATCGCCATGACCCACTCGCCCACGTTGAGCTTGGAGGAATCACCGATCGCAATCGGCGTGAGCTTGGAGGCGTCTGCATCCTTGAGCTTGATGACGGCCAGGTCGCTCGAAGCATCGTTGCCCACGAACTCGGCCTCGTAGGTGGTGCCGTCGTCCATGGTCACCACGTAGTGGTCGTAACCATCGACCACGTGGTTGTTGGTGAGGATGTGGCCCTCGGTATCGAGCACTACGCCCGAACCGACGCTGCCCGAGCCGTCCGACTCGTCGGCAGACTGCGAAAGCGAGCCATTCTGGCTACCGCTCGAAGTGGCAGCGATGGAAACCACGGAGGGCAACGCCTTGGCTGAAACGGCCTCGGCCAGCGTGGTGTCCTCGGAATCAATCGTTATCTTTTGCGTCGACGAACCCGAAGCACCCGCCGTCACGGCATTCTTTCCGCCGCCAATGTTGAGCGTGCCGCTCATAATGAGCGCGATGACCAGCAGGGCGCCGCAGGCGCATCCGGCAAGCGCCGTAATAAAAATCGGCAGCTTTTTGGTCTTGGTCTTGACCACCGTGTGCTTGTTTACAACCTGCTGGCTGCCCAGCGGCTTTCCGGTCTGCGTGTCGTAGGCCTGCACGTAGGGAATGTTGCTGTCGGCAGGCGTCGACTCTACCTGCACGCGCGGCTGCTGCTGGGTCTCGCCGGCGTTGCCCGCGTCCTGAGGACGCTGAGAATCGTTCTCGCTCATAGCTGCGATCCTTTCGTCAAATAACCAAAGGCCCGCCAAACACGTGGCGGGCCATCATTGTTCACGTTGAGTTGTACCCCAATATGCGGGCGAACGTGTATGAGAACGCAATCTTTTAGGAAGGCTTAAGTTCTGTTGCAGATTCGAGGGGAACCCGCACCTGCGTCAAAACCACCACGAAGGTGCCTGTCCCCTTTGTGGTGGAAATCTAGTCCTTAAACAGATAGCCCACGCCGCGGACGGTGGTGATGTGTGCCGCGATCTGCGGGCCCACCTTGGAGCGGATGCGTCGAATGTGCACGTCGACGGTGCGCGTGCCGCCGCAGTACTCAAAGCCCCACACGCGGTGCAGCAACACCTCGCGGCTGTAGGCGCGGTTGGGATGCGTCGCCAAAAAGCTCAGCAGCGAGTACTCCATCAGCGTCAGGTCGATGGGCTCGTTATCGAGCGTCACCTGGTAGGTGGCCAGGTTGATCTCGAGGTTATCGATGTTGAGCACATCGTCGGCGGTGACGGTCTCCTCCTCGCCCATCAGGCGCTGCGCACGAGCCTTGAGCTCGTTGGGCGTCGCCGTGGGGCATACAAAGTCGGCATGCGCGTGGTTCGGCAGACGCAGGGTGCCGAGCGCCTCGTCGTCGACAATCACCAACATGGGGACGCCGCCACGATCGTCAAGCCACTTGGCAATCTGATCGATGCGGTCGCTGCGGATGCCATCGGAATCGAGAATCAGCAGGTCAAAGTCGTGCGCCGCAGTCGGCGAATCGGGGGTTGCCAGGCTCACCTCGACACCCAGGGTGGTCGTCAAGCTGCGGGCAAACTCGTGGAAGCGCGTCGTGCGCGCCATGAACAGGGCACTCTTTTCGGACATATCGGCCTCCAAAGAAATGAGCTCAATCGTACTGGAACAAGCCAGCGCGATTAGGAGTTCGCCAGGTAGTGCTTGATCTCCCACTCGGTGATCGTAGACTCAAACTTATGCCACTCGTCGCGCTTCTTTTTGAGGAAGAAGCTGTGGATGTGCTCGCCGAGGGCATCCTTCATAAACTGCGAGTCCTCAAACACGTCGAGCGCCTCTTTGAGCGAACGCGGCAGCGGCGTGTAGCCGGCCTCGAGCATCTGACGGTCGGTGAGCTTGAGCGTCTCGGCCGTGGCCTCGGGCGGGAGCTCCAGCTTGCGCTCGATGCCGTCCAGACCAGCCGCCAGCGTGACGGCGTTGACCAGGTACGGGTTGGCCATGGGGTCGGGGCTGCGAAGCTCGATGCGCGTGGACAGCTGCTTGCCGGGCTTGTAGACCGGGATGCGGACCATGCTCGCGCGGTTGCGCAGGCCCCACGTGGCGTACTGCGGCACGGAGTCGCCGCCCGTGGTGATGCGCTTGTACGAGTTGACCGTGGGGTTGGTGATGGCGCTAATCTCGCGCGCGTGCGCCAGGATGCCGGCCATGTAGTGCTTGGCGACGTCGGAGAGATGGTACTTCTCGTCGTCCTCTCCCCAAAAGACGTTGTTGCCGTCGTGGTCGAACAGCGACTGGCACAGGAACATAGCGCTGCCATCCTCGCCCGCCAGCGGCTTGGGCATAAAGGAGGCGTGGCAACCGCTCTCGTAGGCCTGCTGCTTAATGATGAGCTTTGCCGTGGTGATGGCGTCGGACATGCTTAAGGCCTCGGCATGGCGCAGGCTCATGCCGTGCTGCGAGCGGCCGGCGGCGTGGAAGGTGTACTCCACGGGCACGGACATCTTCTCGAGCGTGAGGACCGTGTTGCGGCGCAGGTCGCGGGCGGCATCGCTTACCGAAAGGTCAAAGTAGCCCACGTTGTCGAGCGGCTCGGGGGTGTGCTCGTCGGGGAAGTAGTAATACTCCAGCTCGGCGCCCACGTTGAGCAGATAGCCAGCTTTCTCGGCCTTGCGGAACATGCGGCGCAGGGCATCGCGCGGGTCGCCGGCAAACGGCTTGCGATCGGGGGTGCACACGTCGCAGAACACGCGGGCGACGCCGTTGTGGCTCGGGCGCCACGGCAAAATCTGGAAGGTCGAAGCATCGGGAAACGCCAGCATATCGGCTTCCTCGGGCGTGGCAAAGCCCTCGATGGCGGAGCCGTCAAAGCCAATACCCTCCTCAAAAGCGACCTCGAGGTCCTCGGGGCTAATGGCAAAGTTCTTGAGGCGGCCGAGAATGTCGACAAACCACAGACGCACAAAGCGGATGTCACGCTGCTCTACGGAGCGGAGTACGTAATCGATGTTCTGCTGGTTCATGTCGCTCCCCTTTCTTTCGGGCGGGTTTCGACTGGTCTATATCGCAGATACTATCGCAGAAAAATGTTTCCGCAGGGTTAAAGCGTATCAAGCGCTCAAAAAACGTGTGCGAACAGGCAGTTACGAACGAGCGGCTAGCGCGAGGTCGAAGCGCGGTGTTCGATGTGACCGGGAACCTCGATGCGTTTGGGCGCCAGCTTTGCGGCCTCGCCCACGGTGGTGGTAACGACGTCGATGCGCTCGGACAGGCGCTCGACCACGCGCTCGGCAATGGTGAGGGTATCCTGCGCGGCCGTGGTGACGCCGCCAAAGAGCACATGGTTCCAAGGGTAGTCGTCAAACGTCGCGATCTTGAGCCCCGCCGGCAGCGAGGGACCAAGCTGCGCCAGCGCCTCGGTCAGACGCAGGAAAACCAGGCCGTTGACGGCAATGAGGCCGAGCTTTTTGCCTGCATAGCCGCGGATGGTCTCGTCCAAGCGACCAACGCCCGTGGCACCGCCATCGGCCAAGGTGACAACCTCGCCGGCAAGGCCGCGTCGCGACAGCTCGTCGGTAAAGGCCTCGGCGCGCTCGCGACGCACGGGGCTGTCGTCGCTCGCCTCGGTGAGCAGGCACAGGCGCTCGCTGCCCGCAGCAGCCAAGGCGTCTACCAAGCCAGCGACCAGCTCACGGTTGTTAGATGTCACCAGATCGACACCGCCGTCGGCAACATCGCGGTCGAGCAGCACAACAGGCAGACGTCCCGCTGCCGCGGCGATCGCCTCGTCATTGCCTCCGCAGGTGTTGACGACCAGACCGTCCACGCCAGCATCGATAAGTCTGGCGAGCGACTCCGCTTCCTTAGCGGGGTCGTTGCCGCTAATGGCCGTCATAAGTGAGCAGCCACGCGCGGCGGCACTGGCGGAAAGCCCTTCGAGCATGGCGCTCGAGAACGGGTTGGCGATGTCGGCCAGGATCACGCCAATGAGGTTGGTGCGCGAGCTGCGCAGATTGCGCGCGGCGGCACGCGGGCGATAGCCGGTGCGCTCGATAACCGCCGCGATGCGAGCACGGGTTTCCTCGGTCATTTGCCCGGGGCGGTTGTTGAGATAGCGCGAGACCGTGGCCGGGCTCACGCCCGCCTCGGCGGCAATGTCCTTGATTCTCATCTGCGCCATAACGCACCCCGTTTCCCAATTGTCGGCGGTCTGAGCCATTTTAGGCATTTTTTTAAAAATCTCGGTTGCAAAACACTGTAGGTGAGTATACTACAACTCGAAACGAAACCGATTTCGTAAACCGATTTCGGCAAGCGTTGGCACGCAGGTGCAAAGACGCACCCTACCGTCTTGGCACCTGCGTGCCAACGCCATATCAAAGGTGTACGCACGAGCAAGAAGGAGCTACGCGACCATGGGTAAAACGGTTCTTACCTTCGGCGAGATCATGATGAGGCTATCGCCCAAAGACCACCTGCGTATTGAGCAGGCAACCGAGTTTGACGTTCGCTACGGCGGCGCCGAGGCCAACACCGCGCTTTCCCTGGCCTACCAGGGCGACAAGACCGCTTACGTCTCCGTTGTTCCGGCCAACCGCCTAGGCGAGTGCGCGCTGCGCTCGCTGAAGGCCTACGGCGTCGACACAACGCGCGTCGTGCGTCAGGGCGACCGTCTTGGCTCCTATGTGTTTGAGGTCGGTGCCTCGCAGCGCGGCAACGGCTGCGTCTACGACCGCAAGTTCTCTGCCATCAACATGGCCAAACGCGACGTCTTTGACTGGGACGAGATCCTCAAGGGCATCGATGTCTTCTATTTCTCTGGCGTGACCCCCGCCGTCTCCGATGAGATGGCCGCCGCCTGCAAGGAGGCACTCGCCGCCTGCCGCGCCAAGGGCATCACCACCGTGTGCGACGTGAACTATCGCGGCAAGATGTGGTCGCCCGAGAAGTCGCAGGCCACCATGAAGGAACTCCTGCCGCTCGTCGACATCTGCATCGCCAACGACGAGGATGCGCCTGCCGGCCTCGGTATGACCTGCGTCTCCGGTTCCCTTGCCCACGGCATCGAGGAGCGCGACACCTACGTCGAGATGGCCCGCCAGATCTGCGCCGAGTACGGCTGCAAGAAGGTCGCCTCGGTCGTCCGCAACATCTCCTGCGTCGAGCGCTCCATCTGGATGGGCATGCTCTTTGACGCCGAGAGCGGCGAGCACTGGTTCTCCCCTGCTCACGACGTGCACGTGCTCGAGGGCGTTGCCGCCGGCGACGCTTTCAACGCCGGCCTCGTCCATGCCCTCACCAACGACTTTGACCCGCAGGACACCGTCAACTACGCGATTGCAGCCTCGATCCTCAAGCTCACCATCAAGGGCGATTCCAACCTGGTGACCGCCGACGAGATCGCCGCTGTAGCATCCGCCGCCGACGGTGGCACTCGCGTCGCCCGTTAATTCGTTCCCCATTCCGCGGGCCGCAGCTTTCCAATCCCATACCCCTGCGGCCCGCTCCCCGATTCCTCCGGCCGGGCAAAACCACCAGTCCCATTCCGGTTTTGCCTGACATTCCCTACATGACTGGTCGAGCAGCCGGTTTTGGAATTGCTTGAACCCCAAGCAGTGCCTCCGATAACCAATCCAAAATCGGCTCCTGACCAGCATATTTGGCAATCACGCGCCCATGCGCGCCATACATCGAAAGGAACATCATGTTCGATCAGTTCTACACCACGCTTGAGTCCCTGGGTATCGTGCCGGTCGTCGTGCTCGACAAGGTCGAGGACGCTGCTCCGCTCGCCCACGCCCTTATGTCAGCTGGCATGAAGTCCGCCGAGGTCACCTTCCGCACCGCCTGCGCCGCCGAGTGCATCGCCGCTATGGCCGAGGCCGAGCCCGAGATGTGCGTTGGCGTCGGCACCGTCCTGACCGTCGAGCAGGTTGAGCAGGCCCGCGCCGCCGGTGCCAAGTTCATCGTCTCCCCGGGTTACAACGAGGACGTCGTGAAGCACTGCATCGATATCGACCTGCCTGTCCTTCCCGGCACTGTAACCCCCTCCGAGGTCACCGCCGCCGAGAACTTGGGCCTCAAGGTCACCAAGTTCTTCCCCGCGTCCCAGTATGGCGGCCTGAACACCATCAAGGCCCTCGCCGCTCCGTTTGTCGGCCACCGCTTTATGCCTACCGGCGGCGTGAGCACCGCCAACGTCGAGGAGTACCTGAGCTCCTCCGCCATCATCGCCTGCGGTGGCACCTGGATGGTCAAGCCGGCCCTGTTTGCCGACGGCGACTTCTCCAAGGTCGAGCAGATCGCCCGCGAGGCCATGGACGTCGTCAAGAAAGTCCGCGGCTAGGTTTAGCTCTCTATCGTGAGAGGGGGCGTGCCCTAGACCTCGCCCCCTTTCTTTTAAAGCGGCTCGGAAGCGCGCCGTTTCCGTCACGAACAAGAACCAAAACCGTCTTGTATGCTGATAGAACGTGACGGAAGCGACACGCCCCCGAGCCGCTTTGTATAATCGGCTGGCAGTCGCGCTCAACTGAGCCACTTCGGTAAAAGCCGAGCCATCAAAACAGCTGCGGCGCCGTCTGGAGGAATGGACCTTTGCTTCCGGTCTTTTCCTCCAAGCGGCGCCGCAGCTTTTTTGTGCCCCAATAGTGCCCCAGCAGTTGCGGTGAAATATGGACTGCTTACACCATCAGAGCCGCAAAACAATCCCTATTTCACCGCAACTAATGAAGGGGACGAGTTAGATGGCCGAGTCTTTGGACAGCTCAAAATAGTCGGGATGCAAGGCGATAACCGGACCTTGCTCTTCGGGCATCAGGTGCAGGTGTGTCTCTGCCAGATAGCTCGCCGCGTCGGTATCGCCCCTCTTAATGGCCTCGAGAATCCGGCGATGCTGCCGACGAATCGGCTCCCAATCCAAATCCTGCGACACCATACGCAACCAGTTGTATCGCTCAAAATGCGTGTTGATGCTCTTCATCCAATCCCACAACATGTGACGACCGGCAATCTCAAAACACGTCTCATGGAACAGGTTGTCCAGGTCAAAGAAACGACGCGTTTCGCTATGGTCGAGCGACTCGGACTCGGCAAGAATCTGCTCGAGCCGATGCTTTTGCTCGGGCGTGGCGGCAGAGCAGCATTTAATGAGCACGCTTCTCTCGAGTTTTTCGCGCAAGAAACAGGCATTCTCGGCGCGCTCCATGCTGATTTTTGATACATAGGTGCCGCTTTTGGGACGCGTTTCCACCAGCTCCTGCTCACGCAGGCGCACAAAGGATTCGCGAATGGGCGTGCGCCCGATTCCCGTCTCCTTTTCCAGACCAATCGCCGAAAGGCGCGTGCCGGGCTTGAGCTCGGCATAGATGATCTTGGACCGCAATGCGTTGTACGCCTGGTCTTGCAGGCTCTGATAATGCTGCTGTTCCATAAAGCCCTCGGATAAACCCTCGGTTAATCGAATACCACCATGCAATACTATCGCATCCCCCGCCCCCTCATAAGTTGCGGTGGAATAGTTCCTGCTCAAAGCCTTCAGCTGCAAAAACAGGAACTATTCCACCGCAACTTCCAACAGCCTTTTTGGGACGGGGCTTTTTTGGCTACCCTGAGCCGCAGGTCGGCCCCTTGCCACAAAAGGGGCCCATCTACTACGTTAACGCGGAGAGCCCAGACCATGCTGAAAAGTGCGAAAACAAAACCGACGCTCCTATAAGTTGTCAAGAGGCAGTTTGCGGGAGCGCTCCCTTCA
>CABRHR010000003.1 GCA_902470835.1 uncultured Collinsella sp. | reverse complement strand
CGTGGGCTCGGAGATGTGTATAAGAGACAGAGAGATAATTTTGAGAGATAACTGAGAGACGAGGGAAATCTATCCGCGGATTTCCTTGATTCCCAGGGCAATGTCACCAAGGCTGGACTCCAAGTTGCGGGCACCTGCCCTCAGCAGTTTTATCCCAAGCTCTTTATCGACATGGTTGTCTATGCGGGGACCCGGAAAGGCACGGCGGAGTCGCTGAGGTTCATGGACCGCACAATCTGTGAGGGATGGTTGGACGAGATGATTTCGGATACTGTCGCGGCTGTCGCCAAAAACCTGCGCCGTACCTCGACCGTCCAAGGCATCTTGCGTTAGTGGACGAGGCGACCCAATAATCGACCCTCGATTGGCGCCCACTAAGGTTAAGCGGTTGTTGCCCAGTTGACGGTGATGCTAAAGACTCGGCTTACGCCGGCATGGCCGCGAACCCGTCCATCAAGAACAGCCTAAGAACCAGCTTGATGACATATCCCGGTTTGACTTCAGCCGCGTCAAAGACATGGCGCTCGGCGAGCTCGCTGCAGTATGCATAGATATCGCGGATAAGGTCCGCGCCCGAGAGCGTAAACATGTAGCCTGCGTCCGAAAGCGCATTGGGCGCGGCAGGCAACTTGGCCATGTGACAGAACGTTTGCAGGTCGGGCGCCATAACGTTCTGGTAGTCGAGGTGGCCGTTGGCATCCTGCGCGGCAAGCTCCAATTGGCGCACAAAATCCAGCGCCGCCGCTAACACAAAGCTCGGCGTAGGCGCATTGACGTCCTGAGTGGTCGCCACAAGCCTGCCCGCCGCCTGCGTGACAAGCCAAGCGACCTCGCGCTGGCAACGCACGGCCTTGCGTGTAACCGGCTTGATGGACGAAGAAGAAACGCTCCCCTTAGGCGGATTCGAAGCAGCCATAAGACCCTCCCATGAACAATCCGGCCCAACAAGCCCGGAAGAAACACGTGCTACATCAGTATACAGGGGAGTGGGGTAGCGGGGTACAAGCGCGCCAGCGGCAAACCGAGAGCATCAGCGATGTGCCGATCGCGGAATGAGATCTCGTAATAATTGACTCTCGGCCATATTATTGAGGGGCATGACTCGCGTTCGTATGGTTGTAGGTGCTGGCGATGAACGACATTGACCTTGCTGTTCCGTTGATGGATGGACCAAGCTATGACCGCGCCTGCAGTCTCGTGCCTTCCGAATACGTTGAGGCATGGGAGTGGTTTCTGGGTGAGGAACAGCGCGGCGGCGTTTGGACCAGCCTTCCGCACCACACCAAGGAAGATGGCCCTCAGTATCAGTACCGTTTGAGAATTGGCTCGGACTTCTTTCCCGTAACGCGGGATTCAGGGATCTTCTGGCCGGGCCAGGATCGGGTGAAGCAAGATCCCAATAAGATCTTTGCGCTTTCGGTCCATAACTCTAAAAAGAGCTTCTACACCGATGTGCCTCCGCTCTATTTGGACGATGGTACGTGGGTCATTAAGTACTCGGTTCAAGCGCCGGGTACCGTTGGTTTTCGAGACCAGAATTACAACCGTAAAATGCTCAACTGCATGGAGTGTGGCGTCCCAGTCGGAGTCATATTTGCAACCGAGGTGGGCTATAAGGTGCTCGGCCTTGCGTTTGTTGAGCGGTTCGAGCCCGAAAACGAATGGTTTGTTCTGCACGGTCCTGTTCATAAAGGCGGACCGGATCCACGTTTTGCACCCGACATGAGTTATCTGAAGCTCATGCCCGTCGATATTGAGTTTGCCGGACAGGGTGCGACCGACGACGAAAAGGTCCGCTATGCGTTAAGGCGCGAGCGATTGGGGCAACAATGGTTCCGCAAGCAGCTCGTTGCCGCCTATGACGGCCGTTGTGCGGTGTCGGACTGCGGCGTCAGCGAAGCTCTGGAGGCTGCGCATATCGAGAATTACTCGGGACCCAAATCGCAGGTTGCCAGCAACGGCATTCTGCTTCGGCGCGACCTTCATTCCCTATTTGATGCTCACCTGATTTCGTTTGAGCCTGTTTGTGGTGAATATCGGCTGTGTGGATCGTACCTGCTGGATAAGACCGACTACGTTTCCTTTGCGGGTGCGACGCTAAGGCAGCCGAATGAGCGTCAGTGGCGACCCGATACGGTGTTTCTTGAGGCCCATCGCATTGAGTTCGATCGCTCGGAAAAGAAGCGTGAAAAGGCGGGGCTTCTGCCGTATTAGCGTATTTGGCTTTGGCATTCTTTGACGATCGTATTGTTTGATCGGATCGCGTGGCGATGCAATCTCGCGCACGCCCGCCGGTGCATGCTCTTCCTGATTTGTATAGCGAGAGGGGAGCGTGTATGAGCTGGCGAGGCGATATTGCGATGGGGAAGTACGGAAAACTGCCGTGTGCCCTTATAGACAACAATATGTTTCCGAGCGTAGAGGTTGATTGCGGGTCGTTTGTCGTCACCTGCCCTTGCTGTGGCTCGCAAATACAGTGTCTCGACATTCGGTTCATCGATGCGCGCGACAGGCTCAGCGACGAAGTGAGAAAACAGACAGGCGTTCATATGCCGGTGTATCCGGAGAAATGCCCTGTTTGTGGCCTCGATATCGTGTATGACGCCGGCGACGAGGGATAGGTGATGCGGAGGAGCTGGCTGTGAAGGCTTCTCCGTCTCTACAAATAAATCCCCTCACCGAGTTGCTTGTGGAACTCGGCGTGATGGTCGCGTGCCCAGGTAAAGAGCGCCTGGTCAAAGTCGGTATGCGTGGCCGGGACGCCAAAGACGCCGGCAACTTCGACGCGCACAAACTCCAGTGCCGGCAGCTTGTTGATGGCAGTGAGGGCAAACGGGGACGAGGGCTCCTCGAACAGATAGCGGCTGCCTTGCAGCGCGTCGCAACTGGTGCACGTGTTGCCGAGCGACGGGGCTTTGGAGGCTCGCGCGCCTACGGGCTTGTAGCCGCAGCGCTTATAAAGATAGTCGCGGATCTCGCCTGGTACGCAGCCAAGAGCGGGCACGATGGCGAGTGCGTTGGCGTTGGCCGTGTCGATGGCAATGTGCCCGGCTTCGTTGGACGCGTGCGCGATGGCGATGCTCTCGTCGTTATCGGCTCGATAGGGAATGCCGAAGGCCGCGACCGAGGTCTCTTTGTGACACTTCCAGCACTCGCGCTTGCCCAGTACTAGATATATATACGGCGCTGAGGGGTCGGATCTGTCAACACCGGGCAGCCACTCGGCAAAAGGCTCGGGGTTGACGCCGCTGGGTACATACCAGATCTTCTTGATCCGGTCCCATTTGGCGCCCAGCGCCTTGGCTTCTTCTTTGTGCGAAAAGGGGACATCGAGCTCGGTGCGCATGGCGGCTCCTTGGTACTGCAGGTGCAAGTGGTTCAAGGATACCGCAGGGCGCAGACATCGCGGCGTTTTGCTGAGAAGTTGCGGTGCGGATGGGTTCGAGACGTGTTGGTCTCGGCCTCGGTGGCTATTGGGGCGGTTTTGATGGACTGCGGAGTCAGCCGGGATAGGCACTTGGGTCGCTGACGCGGTTTTGTGTATGGGCAGGGTGGTTGTTTGGGTGGTTGGAGTTGCCAGCTGATTTGGCGACATAAAACAAAACAGCCCAGAGACATAGCCTCTGAGCTGCGAACATTTGGTGGGCGTTAGAAGATTTGAACTTCTGACCTCTTCCGTGTCAGGGAAGCGCTCTCCCCCTGAGCTAAACGCCCGATCAAGGGTGCGCAAGTGCGCAAGGGATAATATAACGGAGCCTGAACTCGGTGGCAAGAACATTTTTAAAAATCGCTTACATTGTGGAATTCGGAGGCTTTGTCATATCCATTTCAAAAGAGTCTGCTGCCGCGATTTGGCTGTCGACTAATGCAAGGCCATTGCGGTATCGAGCTATGGAAAGACGCCTGCGGAATTGTCCTACCGATAAGCGGACAAGCCTCCAGCTGGTGCCTTCGCCGTGGTAAGGTAAGCCGAATTGCTTCCAGGCTGTTTCGGGGGAGTGGAATGAGCAAAGAGTGTGTCGAGCAGGTCGAAGGTGCAGAGGCTTCGGTGCCGATGACCGATATATCGAACATTGATGTGCCCGAGGGCACCGACGAGCTCAGCCGTAGCACCCGCCGCGCCTGGCGCGGGCGCCTGAACAGCGCTTCGACGCGCAAGATGATCACGGGCGTCTTGGCTACGCTGGTGGGCGGTTCGTTTTGGGGCTTCTCGGGCACCAGCGCGAGTTTTCTGTTCGATACCTACCACGTCGATACCTTGTGGCTTATGAGCGTGCGTCAGATTCTCGCCGGTCTACTCTTTATGGCCGTGGTTGTTACGCGCGACCGCGAGCGCCTGATTAAGCTCTGGACCACACCCGCCGATTGCAAGCAGCTGCTGCTCTTTACCGCTTTTGGCCTGCTGTTCAACCAGTTTTGCTATCTTTCGGCCGTGCGCCTGACGAACGCCGGAACCGCGACGGTGCTCCAGTGCCTGCAGCTCGTTATCATCATGGGCTACGCCTGCGTGACCGATCGCCGCATGCCGCGTACTCGCGAAGTCATCGGCATTGGCCTGGCTCTGGGTGGAACCTTTTTAATCGCCACCGGCGGCGACCCTACCAGCCTGAATATCTCGCCGCTTGGCCTGGCAGCAGGTCTTATGTGTGCGGTCAGCGCCGCGTGTATGGCGGTGATTCCCGCCAAGATCCTGCCCGAATACGGCAGCCCCATCGTCACGGGTTCGGCAATGCTCACGGCGGGCGTGGTCTCATGCGTCTTCGTGCAGCCTTGGGCGCATATGCCGGCGCTCGATGTTGCCGGTATCGAGGCGCTCGCGGTGTTCGTGGTTATCGGCTCGTTTTTTGCTTACATGCTTTATATGCAGGGCGTTAAGGACATCGGCTCGGTACGTGCGAGCCTCATCGGAACTGTGGAGCCGGTTTCGGCGACCATCACCAGCGCCGTTATGCTGGGTACGGTGTTTTTGCCGACCGACCTTATCGGCTTTTCCATGATCATCGTGATGATGTTCCTTACGGTGTAGTTGACGCCGCCGCCAAGACAGAAAAGGTGTTGTGCCGCATTTTCGCCAATTGATGTCCGTGTCTGGAGTTTAGCTGTCGATGCTCAAAATGCCATAAACTAGTAACGTTATGGACTTTTTCATTGCGACTCAATTGCGAGGATTTCTTTATGGCTGGTAATCACTTTAAGGGCAGCGATAGCGGCCGCCCTGCAGTTCCGCCGCGTCCGAACGGGGCTGGTAAGGCCGGCACGCCGGGCGGCGCTGGACAGGGCGGTTCCGGTAAGCGCGTGTCCCCGGGCGAGACGGCGATGTTTACCGCTCTGTACGAGCAGTCTCAAAAGGCAAAAAAGACCGGCCGTGCAAGAGGAAATGTCTTTGCGGACGGTGCAACCTCCACGTCGCAGCCGAGCGGGGCTCCTTCGGTACCCGCGAACAACGCGGGTGCTGCCAACGCCGCGAATGGCGCCGGCAACGTTAATGCCGGCAAGGCCGCCAACAATACTCCCTCTGCCGGTGGCGCGGGGCTTACGGGTAACCTTGGCACGATTTACACCGGCGCCTCCGAGACTGGCACGTTCGCCCGCCTGGATGATAGCGGTGCCGAGTTTGCGGGCTCGGGTTCCAAGGAAGATTATTACGATTTTGGTTTGAACTACGGTAGCGTCGCTTCGTCGAGTTCGACCTCTGACGGTCTGGTCCGTCATCGCCATCGCAAGGGCGAGCGCAAAAAGCGTCACACCGGCGCCATTATTGCCGCTGTAGTCGCGGTGCTTCTCGTTGCGCTTGGCGCAAGCGGCTTTATGCTGCTTAACTCGGCAAAGACCGTAAAGGGCGAAGCGAAGGAGGCTGTCGAGATCGTCGGTGGCCTTAAGGACAAGGTCACGTCGGGCGATTTTTCGACGCTGCCCGACGACGCGAAGAAGATCGATGAGCTCTGCAACAGCATGAAGGCGGAGACCTCGAGCCCGCTGTGGACGGCGGCTTCGTTTATCCCGGTGTATGGCAGTGACATCAACGCAGCCCGCACCATGATTGATGCCCTGTCCGATGTCTCGAGCAATGCGCTGGTTCCCATGGCCGATAACCTTTCGCAGGCTACGCCCGGCAAACTGTTCCAGGACGGCATGATTAACGTGTCCGCGCTGCAGGCGGTCGCCGATTCGCTTTCCAGCAGCTCGAAGGTGTTCAAGAGCGCCAACGAGAAGATCCAGGGCATTGGCGATACTCATATTTCTCAGGTGACCGAGCTGGTCGATAAGGCCAAGGACGGCTTTGCCACCCTCAACGGTGCGGTTGACGCGGCGGAGAAGGTCGCCCCCATCCTTCCCCAGATGCTCGGCGCCAACGGCCAGACGCGCAACTACCTTATGTACGCCATGAACAACGTCGAGATTCGTGCTTGCGGCGGCTTTGGCGGTTCGCAGGGCCTGATTTCGGTCACCGACGGCCAGATGTCGATTGGCGAGTTTGTTCCCCGCATTGGACTCAGCGAGGATGAGGCAGTCGAGAGCGTCGACGAAGAGGATGAGGCGCTGTTCGGCAACCACAGTAACCTGTACAACTCGGGCAATACCTATTCGCCTGATTGGCCCCGCAACTCGCAGCGTGTCGCCGCGCTGTGGAAGTCCCAGTATGGACAGGACGTTGATGGCGTCATCGGTATCGACCCGGTGTTCCTGCAGTATCTGTTGGGCCTGGTCGGTAATGTCTCGCTGCCCGACGGAACGGTTGTCGACGGCACCAACGCCGCAAAGGTCCTCATGCACGATGTGTACTGGAACTATCCGGTCGAGGAGTCGGACGGCATCTTTGCATCCGTCGCCAGCGCTGCCTTCGACAAGATCCTTGGCGGTATCGGCGATGTCGATGTTACGAAGCTTGTCAGCGCCGTTGAGCGCGGTGCCGAAGAGGGCCGTCTGATCGCGTGGATGAGAAACGATGATGAGCAGAATGCCATCAAAGAGACGGGCATTGACGCTTCGCTGCCCGATCCGGATGACCCGAGTGCCGATCCTGTTGCCGGCGTTTACTTTAACAACCTGAGCTTCTCCAAGCTCGACTGGTACCTGAACGCCGATACGCAGATTGGCCAGGGCATCAAGAACGGTGACGGCACGTGCTCCCATCGCATCACCGTTACCCTGACGAACATCATGACGCAGGAGGAGGCTGGCAGGCTGCCCGACTACGTTGCGGCGAGCGCACCCGATGCCGCGCGTGACGACGAGCGTCTGAATGTCTCGTTGTTTGCCCCGACGGGCGGCAACATTACTGATCTGACCGTCGAGGGCACCCAGTTTGGTCTTGGTGCCGCCACGTGGCATGGAATCCCCTTCTATTCGGGCACCGTTGACCTGCATGCTGGCGAGACGACGACGATCGCGTATACGCTGACCACGTCGGCCGAGGCGGGGGACAAGCCGCTTACGCTGCGTCAGACTCCTACATGCCAGGCGGCTCGCGACAGCGCGTCGGCATAGGGTTTTTCTGGTAGCGCAGATAATCGAGTACCATTTTGGGGCGGACAGGTAATCTGTTCGCCCCTATTTTGTAAGGAGAGCGCATGAAGTACTTTGGCACCGACGGCTTTCGCGGTGAGGCCAACGTTGGGCTGACGGTAGAGCACGCTTATAAGATTGGCCGTTTTGTGGGCTGGTATTACGGCGCCAACCGCAGTGCTAAGGCGCGCGTCATCGTGGGCAAGGACACACGTCGCTCGAGTTATATGTTCGAGGCGGCGCTGGTGAGCGGTCTGGTCGCGAGCGGTGCGGACGCCTATATGCTGCACGTGATCCCCACGCCGGGCGTAGCGCATCAGACCGTGGAGGGCTGCTTCGATTGCGGCATCATGATCAGCGCGAGCCACAACCCGTTTTGCGATAACGGCATTAAGCTCGTTAACAGCGACGGCTTTAAGATGGACGAGGACGTGCTGGAGCTCATCGAGGACTACATCGATGGCAAGAGCGAAGTTCCGCTGGCCACGGGCAACCACATCGGTGCTACGGTGGACTACATGCAGGGCCGCAACCGCTACATTGCTTCGCTCATTGCAAGTGCGAACTTTTCGCTGCAGGGCGTCAAGATCGGTATCGACTGCGCCAACGGCTCGGCTTCTTCGGTGGCCAAGCCGGTGTTTGACGCGCTCGGTGCCGACGTGCGCGTGATCAACGCCGCGCCCGATGGCTTTAACATCAACGTCGACTGCGGCTCCACGCATATGGAGCGCCTGCAGCGCCATGTGGTGGAGCAGGGCCTGGACGTGGGTTTTGCCTACGATGGCGATGCCGACCGCTGCCTGGCCGTGGATGAGCGCGGTCGCGTGGTAGACGGCGACCAGATCCTGTACGTGTGCGGCGTGTATCTGAACAAGCACGGTCGCCTTTCGGGCGGTACCGTGGTGCCGACGATTGCCAGCAACTTTGGCCTGGTCAAGTCGCTGGAGCTTGCCGGTCTGAGCGCCGTGACCAGTGGCGTGGGCGACCGTCACGTGTATGCCAAGATGCGCGAGGGCGGTTACAGCTTGGGCGGCGAGCAAACGGGTCATACGATCTTTGGCGATATCGAGCGCACGGGCGACGGCATTATGACCTCGCTGCGCGTGATGGAAGTGATTCGCGCCGAGCGCGAGACACTCTCGCAGCTCACGGCTCCGTGCAAGCTGCTGCCGCAAGCGCAGGTTGCCGTGCGCGTGGCCGACAAGGACGTCGCGCTCGAGAACACGGGCGTGCAGAATGCGATCGCCGAGGCCGAGGCCGCGCTGGCGGGCGAGGGCCGCGTGCTCGTGCGCAAGAGCGGAACCGAGTCGGTTATCCGCGTGCTGGCCGAAGCCCCCGACCAAGCCGCCGCCGACGCCGCCATGAAGCGCATCGCCGCCGCGCTGGAAGCTCTGTAAGGTAGTCATTGGGGACGTTCTTAAACGACTAGGTGAAAAAAAGGGGGCGCTGCGGATTGGTTCCGCGGCGTCCCCTTTGCGTTGGCGTGTCGGTTATGCCTTACAGCTCGTAGAGCGTGGTGAACTTGTCCTGCAGGTAGCTGCAGTAGTAGCGGGCGTCAAAGTCCATGCCGCAGGCGCCCTTGATGAGCTCCGGCGCGTCCTTGGCGCGGCCCCACTGCCAAATGTGCTCGCCCAGCCAGGCCCGGACGGGTGTCAGGTCGCCGCTCGCACAGGCGCCGTTGAGGTCGACACCGTCGCGGCACATGGCCGGCACAAACATGGCATCGTAGGCACTGCCCAGCGCATACGTGGGGAAGTAGCCAAACGAGCCGCCGCTCCAGTGCGTATCCTGTAGGCAGCCGTGCGTGTCGTCGGGAACGGGAATGCCCAGGTACTCATCCATGAAGCGGTTCCAAAGCGCGGGGATGTCCTTGGCCGTGGTCTCGCCGGCAAACAGCATGCGCTCGATCTCGTAGCGCACCATAACGTGCAGCGGATAGGTGAGCTCATCGGCCTCGGTGCGGATCAACGACGGCTGCGCGATGTTCACGGCGCGGTAGAGCGTGTCCTCGTCGACGTCGCCGTAGACCTCGGGTGCGTGGCGGCGCAGCACCTCGAGCAGCGGTCCCATAAAGGCGCGGCTGCGACCCACGGTGTTCTCGAAAAAGCGGCTCTGGCTTTCGTGGATGCCCATGGAGGTGCCACCCTCAAGACAGGTGCGCGCATAGGCAGGATTGACGCCCAGCTCGTACATGGCGTGTCCCGCCTCGTGGATGATGCTGTAGACGTTGGAGATGCAATCGTCCTCGTAGATGTGTGTCGCGATGCGCGCGTCACCCACAGCAAAGCCCTCGCTAAACGGGTGCTCGGTAAAGGCAAGCGTAGTGTCGTCCAGGTTCAGGCCGACAAGCTTCATAAGGTCGAAGCTCATGGCGCGCTGGGCGGCCTCGGGCACGCGGGCGTGCAAAAAGTCGGCATCGGGCTGCTGGCTGCGCTCGCCGATGGCGTGCACGAGCGGCACGACCGTCGCCTTGACCTCATCGCAAAACGCATCGAAGCTCTTGGCGGAAAGGCCGCGCTCGTACTGGTCGAGCCAGACATCGTATGGGTCGCGCTTGGGGTCCATAAGTTCGGCCTGATGCTTAAGTTGGGCGACGATCCTATCCACATAGGGCTCAAAGCTCGCCCAGTCATTGGCCGTCTTGGCCTTGTGCCACACGGCATCGGCCTCGCAGGTGAGCCTGGTCCAGGCCTCGGCCTCCTCGGTGGGGATGACGCTTGCCTCGCGCTGGTCGCGACCGAGCACACGGATCTCGTCGAGCAGCTGCGGGTCGTCGATTTTGCCGCCGGCGACGGTCTCGCGCGCTAACGAGCGTACGAGCTCAACGGACTTCTCGCTGGTCAGCAGCTTGTGATGCTCGCCGGCAAGGGTTCCCATGGCGTCGGCGCGCGCTGCGGCGCCGTTGGCGGGGGCAATGGTCGCGCCGTCAAACTCGGCAATCTTGAGCAGGTACTCGCGAGTCCACAGCTTGCCCTCGAGCTTGCGGAATTTTTTGACGGCCTTATCGACCTTCATGCCTTTGGGCGTCTTGTCCGCTGCGGACTTGGCCACCTTATCCTTGTTCTTTCCCATACCATATCCTTGATCTCGCAGGTCGCCCGTCGCACGCGGCGGCGCGGCCAGTTTGCACAGCTACCTGCCTTGTACCCAGCGCGAACAAAACGGAACGCGGCGATGCGCTCGCGAAATGTGTTATCCTATAGCCCAATGCGTTGACGGAGAGGGTTTTGCCCGCCGCGTCGCCGGCAAGAGAGGGAAGGTCATGGGCTGCAAGCCTTCCTGCGGTGGCAAGGGCCAAGCGTTCACTCCCGAGCAGCAACCTCAACGGGCGCGCGGCCAGCGGCGGCGAAGCCCCAGTAGGGAAGCCGTGAGCCTCGCGACAAGGGGCGCAGAGTGGGCACGGCGGGCCAGACATCCGCCGGGTCAAACAAGGTGGTACCGCGGAATTCAACCGTCCTTGGGCAATGTACATGCCCGAGGGCGGTTTTTTTGTTACCGAACCGGGCCGCGCATCCGCAACATCGGGCGGCGTCAGCCGTCCCGGAGCGCGGATGTGCGAGAGACGAAAGGGAAGACATGAGTCTGATTGATGATCTGGTCAAACTCGAGGAAGAGGCCAAGGAGCTCGTCGCAAGCGCCGACGACGCCGCCAAGCTCGAGGCCGCGCGCGTTGAGCTGCTCGGCCGCAAGGGCCGTATCACCGGCCTGATGCGCATGATGGGCAAGCTCGCTCCCGAGGATCGTCCCATGATGGGCAAACGCGCCAACGAGATGCGCCAGCTGATCGAGGGCATGCTCGACGAGCGCACCACCGAGATGAAGGCCGCCACCCTCAAGCACGCACTCGAGCACGAGGCCGTCGACATCACGCTGCCGGGCATCCGTCCGCAGATCGGTCACCAGCACCTGATCAAGCAGATCATCGAGGAGGCCGAGGACATCTTCTGCGGCATCGGCTACACCGTCGAGTCCGGCCCCATGGTCGATACCTCCTACTACAACTTCACCGCGCTCAACGCGCCCATGGATCACCCGAGTCGCTCGGCTCGCGACACGTTCTATGTGGTCGACAACAACCCCGGCAGCGTCGCGCACCCCGAGGCTCACGCTCACGGCGAGTCCGACGTGCTGCTGCGCACCCAGACCTCGGGCGTGCAGATCCACACCATGGAGTCGCAGAAGCCGCCCATCTACATGATCTGCCCGGGCACCGTCTACCGTCCCGACACGGCCGACGCCTGCCACCTGCCGCAGTTCAACCAGATCGAGGGCCTGGTCGTCGACGAGGGTATCACCTTTGGCGATCTTAAGGGCACGCTCGACTACTTTGTTAAGTGCATGTTTGGCGAGGATCGCAAGACGCGCTATCGCCCGCACTTCTTCCCCTTCACCGAGCCTTCCTGCGAGGTGGACGTGAGCTGCCACGTGTGCGGCGGCAAGGGCTGCAACTTCTGCAAGCACAGCGGCTGGATCGAGATCCTGGGCTGCGGCATGGTCGACCCCAACGTCCTGATCAACTGCGGCATCGACCCCGAGAAGTACACCGGCTTCGCCTTTGGTATTGGCGCCGAGCGCGTCGCGGCACTGCGCTACGACCTGCCCGACCTGCGCACGTTGATGACTGGTGACATGAGGTTCTTGAACCAGTTCTAGAACGCTTTCTTCTTAGTTGCAGTTTCCGGCCCAAAGCCGCATTTATGAAAGGAGACCAGTTAGATGCGCGTTTCTTACGACTGGCTCAAGACCATGATCGATATTCCGGATGATCCCAAGACCCTTTCGGACGAATATATTCGTACCGGCACCGAGGTCGAGGCGATCGACACCGTGGGCGAGTCCTTCGACCACGTGGTGACCGCCAAGGTGCTCACCAAGATCCCGCACCCCGATAGCGACCACATGTATGTGTGCTCGGTCGATGTGGGCGACAAGAATCTCGACGCCGACGGCAATCCCGCTCCGCTGCAGATCGTCTGCGGCGCGCAGAACTTCGAGGCCGGCGACCACATCGTCACGGCCATGATTGGCGCCGTGCTTCCCGGCGACGTTAAGATCAAGAAGAGCAAGCTTCGCGGCGTCGTGTCCATGGGCATGAACTGCTCCGCGCGCGAGCTCGGCCTGGGTGGCGACCACTCCGGCATCATGATCCTGCCCGAGGATACGCCCTGCGGCATGCCGTTTGCCGAGTACGTGGGCTCGAGCGACACCGTGCTCGACTGTGAGATCACGCCCAACCGTCCCGACTGCCTGTCCATGATCGGCATGGCCCGCGAGGCCGGCGCCATCTTCGACCGCGATTTCCACGTTGAGCTGCCCGCCATCAAGGTCGAGACCGGCCGCGCGACCGACGGCGAGCTTTCCGTCGAGATCGCCGACGAGGGCCTGTGCGACCGCTACGTTGCCCGCATCGTGCGCAACGTCAAGGTCGGCCCGTCGCCAGACTGGATGGTCAAGCGCCTCAACGCCCTGGGCGTGCGCCCGCACAACAACATCGTCGACATCACCAACTACGTGATGATGCTCACCGGTCAGCCGCTGCACGCCTTTGACCTGGACACCTTTGCCGAGCGCGATGGCCACCGTCGTGTGGTGGTTCGTGCCGCCCAGCAGGACGAGAAGTTCACGACGCTCGACGGCGAGGAGCGCGTGCTCGACGCCGGCATGGGCCTCATCACCGACGGCGAGCGCCCCGTGGCGTTGGCCGGCGTTATGGGTGGCATGGATTCCGAGATCGAGGACGATACCGTTGACGTGATGGTCGAGAGTGCCTGCTTCAACGCCGGCCGCACCTCGCACACCAGCCGCGACCTTTCGCTGATCTCCGACGCCTCCATCCGCTTTGAGCGCCAGGTCGACGAGACCGGCTGCGTGGACGTCGCCAATGTGACGTGCGCGCTCATCGAGGAGATCGCCGGCGGCGAGGTTGCTCCCGGCTATGTCGACGTTTTCCCCGCGCCCAAGACCATCGACAGCATTAAGTTGCGCCTGGCCCGCGTGCACGCCATCTGCGGTGCCAACATCGAGCACGACTTTATCGAGCGCTCGCTCACCCGCCTGGGCTGCACCGTCGAGCGCGACGGCGAGGACTTTATGGCCACGCCGCCGAGCTTCCGTCCCGACCTGTCGCGTGAGATCGACCTGATCGAGGAGGTCCTGCGCCTGTGGGGCATGGGTCGCGTCACGGCGACCATTCCGGCTGCCAAGAACCACATCGGCGGTCTGACGCGCGAGCAGAAGCTTACCCGCAAGGTTGGCGAGATCCTGCGCGCCTGCGGCCTCAACGAGACCACGACTTTTGGCTTTGCCGCCCCGGGCGACCTGGAGAAGATCGGTATGTCCACCGAGGGCCGCGGTTGCCCCGTGGTGCTCATGAACCCGCTGGTAGCCGAGCAGACCGAGATGCGTCGTTCGCTTCTGCCGGGCCTGCTGCAGTCCGTTGCCTATAACGAGGCCCACGGTACGCCCAACGTGCACCTGTACGAGGTCGGCAGCCTGTTCCACGGTCGCGAGAATGCCAGCCTGCCCAAGGAGACCAAGTCCGTGGCGGGTGTGCTCTCGGGCCAGTGGAGCGAGCAGTCCTGGAACATGAAGTACCGCAAGCTGCGCTTCTTCTTTGGCAAGGGCATTGTCGAGGAGCTGCTTGCCCAGCTGCGCATCGAGAAGGTTCGCTTCCGTCCCGTCGAGGGCGAGGGCTATGCTTTCTTGCAGCCGGGTCGTGCGGCCGAGGTTCTGTCGGGCGGTACCGTGCTGGGCTGGGTTGGCGAGATCCACCCCGAGGCGCGCGAGGCCTGCGGCATCGATGAAGTCGTCGTTGCCTTTGAGCTCGATCTGGACAAGCTGATCAAGGGTGCCCGCAATCAGGAGAACTACCGCGAGTTCTCGCAGTACCCTGCCGTTGAGCACGACCTTGCTATCGTGGTCGACAACACCGTGACCTGCGAGGATCTTGAGCGCCGTATTACCAGCGCCGGCGGCAAGCTGCTTGAGGGTGTGCGCCTGTTCGACGTCTACCGCGATCCCATCCGCATCGGAGCGGGCAAGAAGTCCATGGCCTTTGCGCTTACGTATCGCTCCGACGACCACACGCTCACCAGCGAAGAGGTCGAAAAGGCGCACCAGAAGATAGTCACCAAGGTGTGCAAGGGCGTAAACGGCGAGGTCCGCGGCTAGGTCCTGCGCCGGGGTATGGGTCAGCGGTGGCTGCTGCCGAATCCTACGTGACTGTTATGCCCGGTATAAGGCGCTGCTGAGCCTGCATATATGACACGCGCATTACATAACGGCGTGCTGCTTTGTCGGCAGTGCGCCGTTTTGCTATGATAGCCCGTGGCGTGTTACGAATCTGACATTACGTAACACTGGAAAGGTGATTCAAGCGGCGTTGCAATTCCGTGCGCCGATAACCGGGAGGCGTACATGCACATTCCAGATAATTATCTGTCCCCGCAGACCGATGCCGTCATGGCGGTGGCGATGGTGCCCGTCTGGGTTCACTGTATCAAGAAGGTGCGCGCCACGCTCGATCGCGAGCACATGGCTTTCCTGGGCATCTGCGCCGCATTTTCCTTCTTGCTTATGATGTTCAACGTGCCGCTGCCCGGCGGCACCACGGGTCATGCCGTCGGCGGTGCCCTCATCGCGCTGCTGCTGGGCCCGGAGGCCGCGGCCATTGCTGTCTCGGTCGCGCTGGCGCTGCAGGCGCTGCTGTTTGGCGACGGCGGCATCCTGTCCTTTGGCGCTAACTGCTTTAACATGGCCTTCGTGTTGCCGTTTGCCGCAACCATCGTGTTCCGTGCGCTTAACAGCCGTTTGCACGACAAGAGCTGGGGCACCTCGGTTTCGGCCATCGTAAGCGGCTGGGTCGGCCTGTGCCTGGCGGCCCTGTGCGCAGCAATCGAGTTTGGTATTCAGCCGATGCTTTTCACGAATGCTTCGGGCGCTCCGCTGTACTGCCCCTTTCCGCTGTCTATTGCTATCCCTGCCATGTTGATCCCGCATATGCTGGTCGCCGGTGTCGTCGAGGGCGTGGCGACGGCCGCAATCTACGGTTTCATTAAGAAGACGGCGCCGAGCGTTATCGTCGGGCCCGAGGCTTCCGACGGCCTGCTGGAGTCCGAGGGCGCAACCGCCAAGAAGACCTCGCTGGTCCCCACGCTCATCCTGGTCGCTGTGCTCGTGGTGGCTACGCCGCTGGGTTTGCTTGCTACCGGTGACGCCTGGGGTGAGTGGGACGCCGAGGGCGCTGCAACTGCCGTCCAGGAGGCTGGCGACGACAGTCTGCAGGCTTCGGTCGGCCTGGATACCCCGACCTTTGCCGACGCACTGCCCACGGGCGATTACCTGCAGGCCTATTCCGAGGAACAGGGTCTGGGCTTTGCCGGCCAAGCTGCCATGTATATCCTGTCCGGCGTGATTGGCGTGGCGGTGCTCACCATCGCATTCCGTCTGATTTCGCTGACGGTTAAGGAAAGCGGAACGCATGGCGACGGTCGAACTGCCTAGCTGGCTTGCGGTCGAGCAGCGGTATGAGCCCGCGGGAGCTCGGCATCGCGTGATGCAAAAGAATGTCCTGCACCTGGCGAGCCTGCTTGAGCGGGTTCGCCTGGGTGGAGGCGCGCACAAGGGCGGGTCGATAATCGACCGCGCCCTTTCTTCCGTTTCGGCGCCGGTGCGTTTGGTGGGGATGTTCGTTTGCGTCCTGTGTGTGTGTCTGACGCAGAGCCCGCTGCACCTCATGTTGATGGCGGCTATCGCGCTGGTGCTCGTTGCCGTGCGCCCCGTACGCGGGCTGCGGGCAACCTTTGTGCCGGCGCTTGGCGCCACGGGGCTTGCGGTGGTTCTGGCACTGCCTGCCCTGCTGCTGGGCGCGTCTGCCACGAGCGCCATGCTCAAGATTGCGCTCAAGACCTTCATTAATGTGTCGCTGGTGCTGGGCGTTTCGTGGACCCTCACGTGGAGCCGCATGTCGGCGGCGCTCAAGATGCTTCATCTGCCCGACGAAGTTATCTTTACGTTTGATATGGCGCTCAAGCACATTGAGGTGCTGGGTCGCACGGCGCACAATCTGTGCGAATCGGTCATGCTGCGCAGCGTTGGCCGTGCGCCTGAGGGATTTTCGCGTACCGATTCGATCGCGGGTATCATGGGCATGACCTTTATCAAGGCGATGGAATGCAGTCGCGCAATGGACGAGGCTATGCTTTGCCGCGGCTTTGCCGGTGCGTATCCGGCGCCCGCGCGCGTCGGGTTTGGCTGGCGCGATGCGGTCTATGCGGCCGGTGTGGCGCTGCTGGCAGTGTTGTGCGCCGTGCTGTAGGCGCTGCTGGTTCCGGCTGGGGATGCAAATAGGGAAGGGCGACGTTTTGACGATCGATATGAATAGTGCGGCGGGCACGAACGGTGTGGGCGGCGCCGAGGGCGCGCCGCTCATCGAGCTGCGCGACGTGGTGTTCTCCTATGCGGGGCATACGGTTGTCGATGGTGTGTCGCTGCAGGTCGACCGTGGTGAACTCGTTGCCCTGCTCGGTCCCAACGGCTGCGGTAAGACGACGATTATGCGCCTTATCAACGGCCTTGAACTCGCGGACGCAGGGGCATACCTGTTTGACGGGCACATGATCGATGCGGCGTTTCTAAAGGATTCCGCGGCCGCTCAGCGTTTTCATCAGCGCGTAGGCTTTGTGTTTCAAAATGCCGATGCTCAGCTGTTCTGCGCTACGGTGGGCGAGGAAGTTGCTTTTGGTCCCGCGCAGATGGGGCTGCCGGCAGACGAGTTCGAGCGCCGCGTGCGCGATGCCATGGGGCTGTTCCAGGTTGCCGACCTTGCCGACGCCTCTCCCTATCAGCTCTCGGGCGGGCAAAAGAAGCGCGTTGCGCTGGCTGCGGTGGTGTCGATGAACCCGGATATCTTGGTCCTCGACGAGCCTACCAATGGACTCGACGAGGATTCATGCGACATCGTGGTCAACTTCTTGCTGGCCTACGTCGCGGCGGGTAAGACGGTCTTGATGAGCACACATCACCAGGATTTGGTGCGACGCCTGGGTGCCCGCGCCATCTATATCGATCGATATCATCACGTGGTCGAGGCACCTTCGCCGTCGTATGGAACTGAAAGCGGTGCGACGGACTAGTTGCTGCGTAGAGCGTGCGTAGCCGCCCGCGTGGCTTTGCCGAGATGGTATAGTTATCCAGGTTTTTATGGGGGTGGCTATGCCAAGCTGGAACATTCATATCGCTCAGACGGAGCGTTTGCTGGAGCGCACCGGTGCGCTTGCCAGGAGCGTGCGCGACCGCAATGCCTTTTTGTTTGGCTGCGTGGTTCCGGATATTTTCGTGGGCTATATGGTTCCTGGCATCGCCGATCCCATCCCGTACCGCATTACGCATTTTGCCAAGCCCGAGCCTATCCCTAAGCCGCGTGAGCACGAGTTCTGGGATACCTATGTGGCGCCGCTGCTTAACGGCGCACCCGCGGGCGAACCCGCCGAGGCTACCTCGATTGTCGAGGAGCGCGAGCGACTGAATCGCGTGCACTATCCCCATCGCTACAGGGATGCCGAGCCGGTTGTCGGTCCCGGCGCTCGTGAGTTCTCGCTTGCGTCCGAGGACGTGGCGCAGTCGTTGCTCGATTTGACATTGGGTGTCTGGTCGCATCTGGTGGCCGATACCGTATGGAATACGCGCGTGAATCAGTACCTGGAGGCGCACGGCGGCAAGCCGTGCGAGGAGTTCCGCATTAAAAAGCAAGGCGACTTTGACTGGTTTGGCAAGACGCTCGGCATTGTTTCGATTCCGCGTGCGACCGATCGCCTGTATACTGCGGCGACGCGTTTTGGGCAGTATCCCATCCATAAGGAGTATGTACTCAAGACCATCGGCGTTATGCACGAGATCGTGCGCGAAAACCCCGGCGAGCCCGACCATCCGCCATACCGCCTGCTGACCGAGGAATTCTTCGACGTAACGTTTACCGAGGTCATCGAGCTGACCGAGGCGGGCTTTGCGACTCGCGTTGTCGCTTCTGACGTCCCCGCAGTCCCTCTGATCGCTAGCTGCTAGCCGGCAGGCCCGGCAGTGAATAGCTCAACCCAATCGACAAGTAGCTCTTGCCGTAAGGTATCTTCGGCAATGCGCTCCTGTTTGGTCTTTGGGGTGTGGGGAAGCCCGGCCTTTTTATGGATGAGCTCGGCTATGTGGTCGAAGCTCTTCTTCTCCTTGATCTGGTCATAGGTAATTTGGATGACGTCGTAGCCCATGCTTGTGAGTGCGGTGGCGCGCTCGGCATCGGAGAGGCTCGCGGCTTCGCTGTCGTGGGCAGAGCGGCCTTGGCATTCCAGAATGACGCCCATGCTGTCGGTGGCGCTTTCGATGAGGATATCGGCGTAGCAGCAGGTTTTGTCATACAGCGAACGTGCGGCTTCACTGAGCGGGATGCGCGCGTTGTTGGCGATCTCGATGCCCTGGCCGCCCTCGTCGCGGGGGAGCGAGATAAGCATGGAGGTCTGTACTTCGAAGGGCGAGGCGGCCTGCCCCGTCATGTGCTCGGCCGCCCAGCGCAGTTGTTTGACGCCGCGCAGGCCTGCGGCTTGCTTGGCGAACGCGGCGATATCCGTTGCGGTAAGAAGCGGCGTGCGCTTCCACAAGTTGGTGTCATTGCCCTTGGTGTCGTTAACTCGCTCCCAGCCGCAGTTGGGTGGAATGAACTTAAGCGAAATAGCTTCATCGAGTTGTTGTTGCGTTCGCTCGCAGGGCTTAAACACTGCAAAGGAGCCGCACATCTCGTAGCACGCCATGAGTAACTGGTTGCGTGAGACCTGCGTGGCAAGGCTGAGCAGCGTGAACTCCGGTGAAGTGACATCAAATCCATGTTCAGTCTGTCTAAACGACCCAGGAGGCGGCTCTTGGGTTAGCAGACGGCTATGAAATAGCTTTCCGTTCGCGCGCTGTTTCCTTTCACTCACTGATCTCCAAACTGGTGTGCCGAGCAAGTCTTTAAATACCGGTTGTTTTGAGTAATGCACCAAGCGATGGTCATGGTCGGGCGGCAGGATTGCCGGATAGAGTCCCAGTATTTGGGGCGGGATGCGATAGTACTGAAAAGCCGTAGGTCCGCAGGCAAGAAATGACATAGCGATCCGATCGTTTAAGCGTTGTTTGGGCTAGAAAAGCTATCCGTTTCGGAAGTGCGGTGAAAAAGACAAATAGGTCAGGCACAAGCGGTATTTAAGCCAACTTTATCAGGGGTTTTGTTGAAATAAAAGGGCTTATGCTCGGGGGTAAGCAATTTTTCCCCGCACTTCTGAAAACGCGGTTGATCTGGTTCTTGCTAAAACGATTTAGCAGCGTCGGTTAAGGTGTGGGTTTGCCACCGGGCGAACACTTTTTGCGCTTGGGACTTTATTTATTGGGCCTCGAAGGGTGGGTTTCGCGCTTTTGGTAAAGAAATGAGTGCGTGTTTTGCCGTGCGTCGGCATTGGTACAGAAAAAGGGCCCTGGAAGGCAATGCCTTCCAGGGCCCTTTGCAATGTAAGCGTACTTGCAAGTGCGATTTAGCGCACCTGAGCGACGTAAGCGACGTTGGTCGAGGAGACCTTGTCCTCGAGCTGGACGCTCATGCGGGGATCGCCGGCGGTAGCGACGGTCAAATCGCCGGCCTCGACGTAGCCGAGCTCCTTAGCGGTCTCGATCGCCTTGACGATCGTGCCGTTGACGGTGCCCTGGGTAATCTCGGCCTGGTGCGGGATAACGCCCCAGTACATAATCATCTGCTGGACGGCCCACTCGTGGCGGGAGAACGCGCAGATCGGCATGTTGGGACGGAAGTGCGAGATCAGGCGAGCGGTACGACCGGTGGTCGTCGGCACGGTGATGCACTTGGCGCCAACGGTGGTAGCCATGTTCACAGCGGACATACCCACAACGTTGTTGACAACGCGGGTGCCATGAGCGTCGGCCGGAACCTCGAGCGGAGCGTGGGCCGGGAGGTACTTCTCGGTCTCGAGAGCAATGCTGGCCTGCATCTTAACGGCCTCGACCGGGTACTTACCGGCAGCGGACTCGCCGGACAGCATAACGGCGTCGGTGCCGTCGTAGATGGCGTTAGCAACGTCGGCAACCTCGGCGCGCGTCGGGCGCGGGTTCTGCTGCATGGAGTCGAGCATCTGCGTAGCGGTGATAACGGGCTTGTAGGCCGCGTTGCACTTGGCGATGATCTCCTTCTGGATGTGCGGAACGAGCTCGGGCTTGATCTCGATGCCCAGGTCGCCACGGGCGACCATGATGCCGTCGGAAGCCTCGAGGATCTCGTCGAAGTTCTCGACGCCCAGGGCGCACTCGATCTTCGGGAAGATCGTCACGTGCTCGCCACCGTTCTCGCGGCAAAGCTTGCGGATGCCGCGGACGGACTCGCCGTCACGGATGAAGGAAGCGGCGATGTAGTCGATGTTCTCGGTCAGGCCAAAGAGGATGTCCTGACGATCGCGCTCGGTGATAGCAGGCAGCGAGATGTTAACGTTGGGCATGTTGACGCCCTTGCGCTCGCCGATCAGGCCGTCGTTCTTAACGACGCAGGTCATATCCTGGCCGTCGACGGACTCGACCTCGAGAGCAACCAGGCCGTCATCGATCAGGATGAGGGAGCCCTTCTCGACCTCGGAGGGCAGAGCCAGGTAGTCGAGGGAGATGTGCTCAGAGGTGCCGTGGAAATCCTCAGACGTGGGCTGAGCGGTGACGACGATCTTGTCGCCGGTCTTGACGGCAACCTTCTTGCCATCGACCAGAAGGCCGGTGCGGACCTCGGGGCCCTTGGTGTCGAGCAGGATGCCGACGGGCAGACCGAGCTCCTTGGAAATACGACGGACGCGCTCGATGCGACCGTGGTGCTCATCGTAGGAGCCGTGCGAGAAGTTAAAACGGGCGACGTTCATGCCCGCCTTGATCATCTCGCGGATGGTCTCGTCGCTATCGCAGGCGGGACCCATGGTGCATACAATCTTGGTGCGCTTGTACATTCAGACCTCCATCTGACATCGTCTTGCGCTGATAGATAAACCATAAGAAATAAAACCGAGAAGATTATAACGAATTGCCGACCGAATACCCCTAAAAATCGACCGTATGCCGAATTAGAAGTTCATTTTTTGCTGGGAAAACGGTATATGCAAAATCTTTACCATCCGCTCTTACCGCTGCTATCTGGGCGATATTTCAGTTTGACGATGTGCCGAAGAAAAAACGTTTTATCAATGTTGAGCATCACACCGTCTGCACCGTTGCGCTCGGACCGTGTTTCCAGATGGAATGTTTTGGCTAGACGCGCCGCTTTGGGGTACCATAGCTCCACTATCAACTGCCGCTCAGCACGGCAGCCTTGATGAGCCCTTGCCCTTCTCCTGGGAATTATGATCGGGCATCAATCTGCTGAGTGGCCCGAATCCCAGGAGGGGACTCTATATGCAAAAGGAATACCTGTCCGCCGCGGCGGAGGTGCTCAGCGACCAGGGCGTCGATGAGAACCTCGGCCTGAGCAACGACGAGGCGTCGTCGCGCCTCGCCAAGACAGGCCCTAACAAGCTCGAGGAAGCCGAGAAGACACCGTTGTGGAAGCGCTTCTTTGAGCAGATGGCCGACCCCATGGTCGTCATGCTGATCGTTGCCGCCGTCATCAGTGCGCTCACGGGCATGGTCAAGGGCGAGGCGGACTTTGCCGATGTCGCCATCATCATGTTCGTCGTTATCGTCAACTCGGTGCTGGGCGTGGTCCAGGAGGCTAAAAGCGAGGAGGCTCTCGAGGCCCTGCAGGAGATGAGCGCGGCGCAGTCCAAGGTGCTGCGCGACGGCAAGCTCGTGCACCTGCCGAGCGCCGAGCTCGTGCCCGGTGACGTGATCATGCTCGAGGCGGGCGACTCCGTCCCGGCCGACTGCCGCGTGCTCGAGAGCGCCACGATGAAGATCGAGGAGGCCGCCCTTACCGGCGAGTCCGTGCCCGTCGAGAAGCATGCCAACGTGATCGAGCTCGCCGCCGGCACCGACGACGTGCCGCTCGGCGACCGCAAGAACATGTGCTACATGGGTTCCACCGTGGTATACGGCCGCGGCCGCGCCGTCGTGGTCGGCACCGGCATGAACACCGAGATGGGTAAGATCGCCGGCGCCCTGGCCGAGGCCAAGGAAGAGCTCACGCCGCTGCAGGTGAAGCTTGCCGAGCTCAGCCGCATCCTCACCATCATGGTTATCGTCATCTGCGTCGTCATCTTTGGCGTCGACATCATCCGCCACGGTGTGGGCAACGTTCTCACCGATCCGACCGCGCTGCTCGACACCTTTATGGTCGCTGTCTCGCTTGCCGTCGCCGCCATCCCCGAGGGCCTGGTTGCCGTCGTGACTATCGTGCTTTCGCTCGGCGTGACCAAAATGGCCAAGCGCCAGGCGATTATCCGCAAGCTCTCTGCCGTCGAGACTCTCGGCTGCACGCAGACCATCTGCTCGGACAAGACCGGTACCCTTACCCAGAACAAGATGACCGTGGTCAAGCACGAGCTTGCCGCGCCCAAGGAGAAGTTCCTGGCCGGCATGGCTCTGTGCTCCGACGCCCAGTGGGACGAGGAGCTGGGCGAGGCCGTGGGTGAGCCGACCGAGTGTGCGCTCGTCAACGATGCCGGCAAGGCGGGGCTCACTGGCCTGACTGCCGAGCATCCGCGCGTGGGCGAGGCCCCGTTTGACTCGGGCCGCAAGATGATGTCCGTGGTCGTCGAGACCCTGGACGGCGAGTACGAGCAGTACACCAAGGGCGCGCCCGACGTGGTGATCGGCCTGTGCACCCATATCTACGACGGCGACAAGGTCGTCCCCCTGACCGAGGAGCGTCGCGCCGAGCTCGTGGCCGCCAACAAGGCCATGGCCGACGAGGCCCTGCGCGTGCTGGCGCTGGCAAGCCGCACCTACACCGAGGTCCCGAGCGACTGCAGCCCCGCCGCGCTCGAGCACGACCTGGTCTTCTGTGGCCTGTCCGGCATGATTGACCCGGTCCGCCCCGAGGTCGCCGACGCCATCCGCGAGGCGCACGACGCCGGTATCCGCACCGTCATGATCACGGGCGACCATATCGACACCGCCGTGGCCATCGCCAAGCAGCTGGGCATCGTCACCGATCGCGGCCAGGCAATCACGGGCGCCGACCTCGACCGCATGAGCGACGAGGAGCTCGACGCGCACATCGAGGACTACGGCGTGTACGCCCGCGTCCAGCCCGAGCACAAGACACGCATCGTCGAGGCTTGGAAGTCGCGCGACCAGATTGTGGCCATGACGGGCGACGGCGTCAACGACGCCCCGTCCATCAAGCGCGCCGACATCGGCGTTGGCATGGGCATTACCGGTACCGACGTCACCAAGAACGTCGCCGACATGGTGCTTGCCGACGACAACTTCGCCACCATCATCGGTGCCTGCGAAGAGGGCCGTCGCATCTACGACAACATCCGCAAGGTCATCCAGTTCCTGCTTTCGGCCAACCTTGCCGAGGTCTTCTCGGTGTTTATCGCCACGCTCATCGGCTTTACCATCTTCCAGCCGGTGCAGCTGCTGTGGGTGAACCTGGTCACCGACTGCTTCCCCGCGCTCGCGCTGGGTATGGAGGATGCCGAGGGCGACATCATGAAGCGCAAGCCGCGCAACGCCAAGGACGGCGTCTTTGCCGGACATATGGGTCTGGACTGCGTGGTCCAGGGCCTGATCATCACCGTGCTGGTGCTGGCGAGCTTCTTTGTGGGCGTGTACTTTGACATGGGCTACATCCACATCGCCGATATGATCGCCGGCAATGCCGACGAGGAAGGCGTGATGATGGCGTTCATCACGCTCAACATGGTCGAGATTTTCCACTGCTTCAATATGCGCAGCCGTCGTGCGTCGCTGTTCACCATGAAGAAGCAGAACAAGTGGCTGTGGGCTTCTGCCGCGCTGGCACTGGTGCTGACGGTGATCGTTACCGTGCAGCCGACGCTTGCCGAGATGTTCTTTGGCCCCGTGACGCTTGAGCTCAAGGGCGTTCTTGCCGCGCTGGGCCTGGCCTTCCTGATTATCCCGCTGATGGAGATCTACAAGGCGATCATGCGCGCGGTCGAAAAAGAGTAACGTTCCTGTCCGGGCCCGACCGCCTGCGGGGTTTCCACGGGCACGTCCTCGCCGCTTTGCGGCTGCGGGATGTGCCCTTAGGAAACCCCTTCCGGCGGGCGGGCCCTGCGGTGTCCTTGCTGCTTTTCTCCCGCGCGGATGAAAAAGGGCTGAGGGAAAGTGTGTGAGTCGGTCGAGCAGTTGCTCGACCGACTCTTTTTTATGGGTAAAATACCTGCTCAGTTGTGATTTTGGGTGCTGGGAGGCGTTTGTGGCTAAGGCTAAGGCTAAGGCGAAGAAGAAGACGACGGGGGCGCGGGCTAAGCGCGATCGTCGTCGGAAACTCGCGACCGAAGCGCCCGTGTCTGCCGAGGAGTTGTTGGCGAGCGTACCGGGGCTCGATGCGCTGCAGGATGTTCCGGCGTTTGATGACCTGCCGGTCGATGAGGCTCAGCAGACTGCCTTTGATGATTTCTGCGTACATGCCGAGGAGCCCGAGCAGATGCAGCTGGGTGCCGTTGTTCGCCTGGATCGCGGGTTTCCGCTGGTGGCCACTGCCGACGACACCTTTCGCGCCGAGCATGCCGTGGGGTTTGCCAAGTCGCGCGGCGAGGACGAGGTCCTGCTGCCTGCCGTGGGCGACCGTGTGGCGGTGCGCCGCGCTCCCGGGCATGATATGGGCGTGATTGAGTGCGTGCTGCCGCGCCGTACGAGCTTTGAGCGTTGGCGCGGCCGTGCCCGTGGGGAGCGCCAGGTGCTCTGCTCCAACGTGGATAGCGTGCTAATCGTGCAGGCGCTCGGTGCCGGTGAGGTGCTGCTCGACCGCGTGGCACGCTCGCTGGTGTTGGCGCTCGACTGCGATGCCGAGCCGGTGGTGGTGCTCACCAAAGCTGACCGCTGCGATGCCGAGGAGCTCGAGCGCGATCTAGACCGCGTGCGCCGCCTGGTGGGTCCGAACGTGCGCGTGATCGTGACGTCCTCTGCCGAGGGCCGCGGCCTGGACGAGGTCCGTGCCTGCGTGCCCGCCGGGAGCTGCGCCATGATCCTGGGCGAGTCGGGTGCCGGCAAGTCGACGCTGCTCAATGCACTGCTGGGCCACGATACGTTGGCGACCGGCGGTGTGCGTGAGCGCGATGACCAGGGTCGCCACACCACGGTTGCGCGCGTGATGGTGGCGCTGCCGGGCGACGCCGGCGTGATCGCCGATGCCCCTGGCCTGCGCAGCCTACCGCTCGTGGGTCACGAGCGAGGTCTGGCGCGCGCCTTCCCCGAGATTGTCGAGGCATCGCGCGCGTGCCGGTTTGGCGATTGCACACATACCCATGAGCCGGGTTGCGCCGTTCGCGAAGCCGAGGACGCCGGGCAGATCGACAGCCTGCGTCTGGAAACGTTCCAAAACCTGGCGTCATCCATGCGCGTGAGCGCTCAAATGCTCGATCCCGATGTTCATCTGTAATTGATTTTTCCTATGACAGCCGTCTCCCAACTGTTCGGGAGACGGCTTTTTTGCTGCGGAAAAGCCTCGAAACATGCAGTTTGCTGACGTACTGACCAAAACCTTGCCACGAGCTTGACGGGCTGGTCAGCTTTTGGTCAGCGATTGGTTTGACATCGAAAACCAAAATCGCGATTGCGCCGCTTTGCACTCTGACCGCCCAGACAATGGTGGTACGGGCATTCGCCCGGCACTGCCATGAGAGGAGCGGCCGTGAACAAGAGCAAGCGCATCGCCATCAGTCTGGTCGCGGGCGTGCTCGCTGCTCTGCTCTGCATGGTTTACGGCTCGTCGATCCGCTCGCAAGCCGAACAGGTCCAGGCTGAGACCTTGGCCAAGTACGGTGGCGATCGCGTCGAGGTATGCGTCGCGGCGCGTGATATCGATGTGGGCGAGACCCTCGATGAGACCAATGTCATAACCCAGGAATGGCCGACGAGTCTGCTGCCACGTGACGCGGCGACCGAGCTGCGCCAGGTGCGCGGCGACGTGACGACTTCGCGTATTCCCAAAAACGCCGTGATCTGCAATGTCTACACCAAGGCCGAGAGCCACAAGCTCGAGGTGCCTAAGGGCAAGGTTGCCGTTTCGGTGGCGGTCGATGCCGAGCACTCGGTCGGCGGTGCTACAGGCGTGGGCAGCTACGTGGATGTGTATGTGCAAAAAGACGGCGTAACCGATCGGCTATGCGGCGCGCACGTGATCGATACCAGTGAGGATTCCGGTGCCACGCGCGAGGGCAAGATCGAATGGGTGACGCTGGCGGCTGACCCCGAAGACGTCAAGGAACTGCTGGGAGCCTCGGGCAAGGGAACGGTCAGCTTGACGATTCCCGCCACGGCGCGCGGCAAAAAGAGCGGAGGCGACGAGCGATGAAGGCGATCTGGCTTGCGTGCTGCGCGTGCGGCGATTACGGGTTGTTGCAGCGGGAAGTCGAGGGCCGTGATGCGGGTGCACAGGTGCTTCGTGTGGGTGACCTGGACGGGCTGATTTCCATGGCTCGGGCGTTTCCGTCGCGCCGCGGGGCTGCCATCATCGCGGCGTCTCTGTTTGATGCCGAAGATGTGCGCAAGACTGTTGCGCGCCTGACGGCCGAAGGTCGGGTGAGTCGCGTGGTCGTGTTGATAGAAGCGCTCGATCCGTCGGATATCGAGGGGCTGTTTCGCGCGGGGGCGACTGAGGTCATCGCTGCGCACAGTATATGCGGCAACGGACGCGCGGGCGAGGGAGCGGTTGATTCCGATCGGCGCATGACGATTGGGCCCGATGCTTTTGTTGATAGGGAACCCGGGGCGCCTCGCGCTACAAGAGGCCCGCGTGTTGATGATTATGGAAAAGCGGAAGCCGAGCATGGTCGGCGCCCCCGGAACCCCCTTGTATACGATGACGCTGGAGGGCCGGCGCAGCATGCTGGCGACTCCCCTGCTGTAGATATGGGATACGTGCACGGCGTGAATCTGGCGGATGAACTCGACGAAGTTGAGGGCTTTGCCGGGTGCGGCGAGTTGTCGCTGATGCGGCATGAGCAGATTGCACAGAACGAGCCTGCCTCGCAGACCGAACAAGCCGCCATGCCGGCTTGGACGCAGCGTGTGGTTGCGGCGGGGGAGACGGGGACGCTGTCACCGACGCCCGCTCCGCCGCCTCCGATGCCGCCGGCAGACGCTGCCGCTCCGCAGCATCGAGCTCCGGTCATCTGTGCCATTTCGGGTTCGGGCGGTTGCGGCAAGTCGACGATCGTTGCCACCATGGCACACACATCGTCGCTGTTGGGCTTGCGTGCCGCCGTGCTCGACCTGGACCTGATGTTTGGAAACCTTTACGACTTGTTAGGCGTCGATGCTCCGCGCGATATGGCGGCACTTATCGAGCCGTCGGCGGCGGGCGCGCTTGCCGAGCCGGATATCGTGGCCACATCGATGCGCGTGGCGCCGGGCGTTACGCTCTGGGGCCCCGTCGCGGCGCCCGAGCAAGCCGAGCTCATGGCACGTCCGGTGGAGCTACTGCTTGATGTTCTGCGTCGCGAATCCGACGTGGTCTTTATCGATACCTCGGTCTTTTGGGGCGACGCCGTGGCGGCTGCGGTGGCGGCGAGCGACCGTTGCCTGGTCGTTGGCGATGCGGCGGTATCGTCCGCGACATCGGCGTCGCGCGTCATTGAACTGGCAAGTCGAGTAGGTGTGCCGCGCACGCGCATGAGCGCCGTGTTCAACCGGTTCGGTGCGCGCGGGGCAGACGAGGACGTCGCCATGCGCTTTGAGATTGCCTGTGCGTTGAGCTCCAAGATTCGTATCGCCGATGGCGGGCAGGATCTCGCCGCGCTCATGGCGTTTGGGCGCGCTGACGAGGCAGTGGGTCAGACGAGCGCTTTCGCGACCAGCGTGCGCGAGGCCACGCGCGAGATGCTCGTGGAACTGGGGTGCGCCGTCGGCCCTTGGAGCGATATGGTCGCCGACCGTGCAACGCGTACCGAGCGCCCGCGTATCCGCCTTCCCTGGTCGCGCGAGGGTGATCAGCGATGAGCCTGCAAACAAGGATTAAGGCTGCCGGCGCTGCAGCGGCGGCAGCGCCTGTAGATGCGGGGCGTCGCCGCGCGGTGAAACGACGCACCAAGCGCGCCGTGATGGACCGCATGGGTTACGACGAAGTGGCGCGTATCAGCGCCTATATCGACCCGGCACTTGCCCGCTCGGAATTGCGTCCCGCGGTGGAGGCGGCGCTCAATGTTGAGGAGCCGACCGATCTCGCGACGCCCGAGCGCGAGACCATCATCGACGAGATTTTGGATGACGTGGTGGGCCTGGGGCCGTTGCAGCCGCTCATCGAGGACGACACCGTTACCGAGATCATGATCAACGGCTGCCGCTCGGCTTTCTTTGAACGCGGCGGCGTCTTGCACCCCATCGAGCATGCGTTTGAGGATGATGAGCAGATCCGTGTGCTTATCGACCGCATCATCTCGCCACTTGGCCGCCGTATCGACGAGCGCAGCCCCATCGTCAACGCCCGCCTCAAAACGGGCTATCGCGTCAACGCGGTGATTCCGCCTGTGGCGATTGACGGACCGATTCTCACCATCCGAAAGTTCTCGGACCGCATCTGCTCGCTGGACGAGCTTGTGGGGCTGGGGTCGCTGCCGCTTTGGTATGCGCAGCTGCTGTCGTGCGCGGTGTCGCTGCGACAGGACCTGGCGGTTGCGGGAGGCACGGGATCTGGCAAGACCACCCTGCTCAACGCGTTGTCATGCGAGATTTCCACTGGCGAGCGCATCGTGACGATCGAGGACTCTGCCGAGCTCAAGTTTGCGCATCATCCGCACGTGGTGCGCCTGGAGGCGCGCGAGGCTTCAATTGAGGGCGAGGGCGCGGTGACGATCCGCGACCTGGTGACCAATGCCCTGCGCATGCGCCCCGACCGCATCGTGGTGGGCGAGGTGCGCGGTGCCGAGTGCTGCGACATGTTGCAGGCCATGAACACGGGCCACGACGGGTCGCTCACCACACTTCATGCGGGTTCAGAACAGGAGACCGTGGTGCGTCTGACGTTGCTTGCACGTTATGGCATCGATCTGCCGAGCGAGCTCATCGAGGAGCAGATTGCCATGGCGCTCGACGGCATCGTGATGTCCGAGCGCCACGCCGATGGCAGGCGCTTCGTCTCCTCTTATTCGGGGGTGCGTCGCGCCGCGTCGGGCGGCGTAGAGCTCGAGCGCTATGTGACTTTCGATGCCGCCGAGCGCATCTGGACGCTTGACCGCGAGCCGCCGTTTATCGCAGAAGGCCTGCGGTCGGGGACGCTCACACAAGAGGAGGTGGACGAATGGAGGTCGCTGTGCCCCTCGTCGTAGGGGGTTTGGCAGGGTTTTCTGTTGCGACGGCGTGCGGGGCGGAACCTCGTGTGCCGCAGGTGCCGCCGGCGGAGCTGGCGCGTCAGGCGCTCGAGACGGTGGCAGAGAGGCTGCCGCGTGAGCTGGTGGAAAACGATCTGCTGAAAAAGATCGCCCGTTCGTGGACATCGCTGGCTCCGGCGCATCGCCTTGGCCTCGTGATCGAAGATGCTTCGGGGCGTTTGGCGTTTCTGCTGCTATCGAGCGGTGTCTGCTGCGTTTTACTAACGATGGTGTCGTTATCGCCACTCGGATTTGCCTTGGGACTTGTTGCTCCGATTGCCGTTGGCGCCGCTCGGGACGGCTTTGAGAGCCGGCGCGAGCAACGCGATGCAGAAGAGGCCATGCCCGAGGCGTTTACCGCGCTTTCCATGTCGCTTGCCTCGGGGCACTCTCTTGCCCAGGGCATGCGCTTTGTGGGCGCTCATGCGCAAGAGCCGGTACATACCGAGTTTTTGCGGGTGGCGGCGGCGATCGATTGCGGCATCTCGGCGACCGACGCGCTCGATGGCTTGCTCGTGCGCATCGACGCCCCCGGTCTTTCGCTTGTGACCTTGGCGCTTAAGGTATCTCAGCGCACCGGCGCTCCGCTTGCCGACTTACTGTCCGAGGCGTCGAGCATGGTGGGGGAGCGCATTGAGCTCAAGCGCCGCCTGGATGTCAAGACGTCGCAGGCTCGCATGTCTGCGCATATGGTCGCGGCGATGCCGGCGGGCATGTGCGCGGTGTTGGCGCTGCTTTCGGCAGATTTTCGTCGCGGTCTTGCGACGCCTGCCGGCGCGAGCGCTGTGGTGCTGGGCCTTGCCCTCAACGCCGTTGCCCTGGTGGTTATCCGGCGCATTATGCGGGTGGAGCTATGAGCGCCCCGGTTGCAGTTGCGGCTTGCCTGTGCGCCCTGAGTGTATTTATCGCGACGGGTTTGGATCGGGCGGATGCACGCAAGATCGCAGGGGCCTGCAAGCGCGAGACGGTGCTGGTCGCTGTCGCGGGTCGCTCGGTGGTCGATGCTCTGACCGCGCGAGTGAAGGGCGCGGTTGGAGCGGGCGGCCCGGCGCGAGTGTCGCTCGGCGAAGTGTCCGAGATGATCGATGTTGTGCGCTTGGGTCTTTCGGCCGGTCTTTCGTTTGATGCGGCGCTTGAGATTTTCTGCGCCAACCGCCGGTCAGTGCTGGCTCTTCGACTTGAGCGGGCCTGCATGGCGTGGCAGGTGGGCGTGGGCACACGTGAGGACGAGTTGTTGGCCGCCGCGCGCGATCTGGACGTGCGAGCGCTCGAGACCTTTGCCATCACGGTGGGGCAGGCGCTCGCCCTGGGTGCCCCACTTGCCGAGACGCTGGCCGCTCAAAGTCGCGAGATCCGTGCGGCTCATCGCGCCGCGGTCGAGCGTGAGATCGAGCGTGCGCCCGTCAAGCTGCTGATTCCCACCGGCACGCTCATCTTGCCGGCGTTGCTTCTGTCCATATTGGGCCCGCTGCTGGGAGCAGGCGGGATGATGTAGGGAGGAATACATGAACACGATGGTCGAAGTTGCTGACAAGGCTTGGAACCGGGCGTTTTGCCGGGCGATCCGCGCTCGCCAGCATGCCAAGGAACTGTTGCAGGAGGAGAGCGCGCAGGGTACCACCGAGTACGCCATTTTGGTGGGCGTGCTCGTGGTGATCGCGATTATTGCCATCGTTGCATTTAAAGGCAAGGTCCAAGATCTATGGAACGCTATCAGCGAGGGCATCAACAGCCTGTAGAGGGCGAGCGCCCCATCGGGGTGCTGCTGGTGTTTGCTTGCCTGACCGTGGCGATAGCGGCGGTGCTTTGGGGGCTTAACGCCGCGCGGCAGCAGCGTCCTGGGGCCGCCTTCGATTCGGGTTCAGATTCGGCGGTGGCGTCTCAAAAAGATGAGATGCGAGATGCGGACGATTCGGATGTCGCTGTCACGGCGCAAACCTTTCTGCGGACGCTCGGCAAACGGTCTGGCACTGCGACGGATTCGCCTGAGGACAACGCGATTGCGGTCCGGCTTGCATGGTCCGAGGACCGACCGATGACCGAGGCAGCGGCGGATATGTTACGCGCCTACCGCGAGGTGCCAACGGCCCAGCTCGCCCTGAGCGGCTATCTCGATATTAAGGGCAACGTATGGGGCGCCATCGTGCGCGATGGGCGCGGCTGGGTCGATATGGTGACGGTTGCCGCGGATACCGGCGATGCTTCGTGTCGTCTGCGCGCCGTGCGTCTGGTCCCGCAAACAATAAGCTCAGAGGAGGGATCGTGAAATGCATGACGTTCTGCGTGAAGAGGTTGCCCAAGCGACTGTGGAATACGCCATCGTCACGGTGGCGCTGCTTTCCATCGTGCTGGCAATCGCGGGGCTTTGGCGTGCCGGTGCCGATGGGCGCTTGGCGGCGCTGGTCGAGCGGGCGGCATCTCACGGCGTCACCTCGACATCGGTTGTCGACGCTGCTGCGGGTGCTAAGGACATCGCGTTGTATTGATATCGCGCGCGAGGACCGGGCGCAGTCTACGGTCGAGGCCGCTTTTTTGCTGCCGACGTTTCTGACGCTCATCCTTCTCGCACTGCAGCCGGTGTGCCTGCTCTATACGCGCGCGGTCATGGAGTCTGCCGCCGCCGAGACCGCGCGGCTCATGACCACGACGACGGCGGAGGACGACGATCTTAAGGAGTTCACCCGCCGCCGGCTTGTCGCAGTGCCCAACGTTTCGATTTTTCATGCCGGCGGGCCGTTGTCGTGGGATATCGAGCTTGGCCGGGCCGGTGCGGGTGGCGTCTCGTCCGTGTCCGTTTCCGGCGAGGTCAAGCCGTTGCCTGTGATCGGTGCGTTTGCGCAGGCTATGGGTGGTACCGCCGAGGACGGCTACGTTGAGCTCAAGGTCGATGTCTCGTATCAATCGCGTCCCGAATGGCTGGAGGGAGATTATGATTCGTGGATTGCTGCATGGGATTAAGCGTTTCTGGTCTAGACGCGTTTTGACGCGCCGTCCGAGCTGCCATCGCAAGCGAGGCGGCTTTATGGGTCGAGCCGGTATCGACCTGTTTATCGAAGACGGTGCCTATACCACGCTTTCTTCTGCCGTGGTCATCCTAGTGGTGCTCACGTTGTTGTTTTCGTCGACCGCAGCGATATGGAGCACGTCGCGTGCCGGGGATACCCAGGTGGCGGCCGATAGCGGCGCGCTGGCGGGTGCCAACGTAGTGTCGTCCTATCACACGGCTGCCACGGTGGTTGATGCGAGCATCTTGAGTCTGGGACTGGCGGGGTTTGCCACGATCGGGACGGGCCTGGTCGCCATCCTCATCCCGGGTGCCGAACCAGTTGCCGGCAATATGGTCGACACCGGGATTGAGATCATTAAAACGCGCAACAAGTTTGCCAAAAGCGCATCGGAAGGCTTACGGAAAATCGAGACGGCTCTGCCATATCTGATCGCCGCGCGTGCCACGCAGGCGGTGTCGGCGCAGGATACCGATAGTGTGACCTATACCGGTACGGCGCTTGCCGTGCCCAGGACATCCGAGTCGGACTTCGCTGCGCTCGAGGGGTCTGAGATCTCGACCGATGCCATCGAGAGCACCTCAAAAGACCTTGACTATGCTGCCAAGGAACTGAAGAAAGCGTCCGAGAAAACGTCAAAGGCCAAGGAACGCGCCTGGCTTGCCGACTGCGGTGGATCGGACAGAGGCGCAGTCGGAAGCTGTTCGTGCATGTGGGAACGCGCGAAGAGCTTGGCGAAGCTTTCGGATATTGAGAATCCGCACTATGCCTCGAGTGTCACATGGGAGCCGCAAGTGGCGCTCGATCGCGCGAAGGCCTATTACCGCTTGCGCCTTGCAAACGAGGCGCCTCAGGGCTCAAGCGTCGAGATGAAGGCGGAGTCGGCGGCGCGCAAGGCGTTTTACACCTATGCGAGTACAGAGGTCAATCGTGCATATGTAACCGAGGGCGGAGATGAAGTTACTTCCTATATCCCGCTGTTGCCGCGCAACACTGACGAGGTGCGAGCGACGGAACTCTATTCCGATACGGCGTGGCCAACCAGTGCCATCGATGGCAAGATGTATCTGCATTACGGAACGAGTTGCCCCAACTATAAGAAGGGGGCGCCAGGCGGGCTGGCCTCGGTTGCTGATTATGACGGGCAGGACAGATGCAACAGATGCCATTTTGGCGTTTCGTCGCTCGGCGCCGTTGCGGCTCCTTCGACTTCTATCGAAAACGGCTTCGAGTACCACTTTGATCGATTCAAAGACGCTCTGGAAGACTACGTCGAATGCCGCAACAAAGAGCTCGAGCTCATGCGCCAGACCGAGGACGAGGCTGACCGTGCGGGTAATGCGTTTGACGAGGCCATTAGAGCGCTTTCGGGCGAGCGTCCGCGTATCGCCCCGCCCGGGCGAAATGGCGTGGTTGCCCTTGCGGTTTCGGGTGCCATCTCGAGCCCCGATGAGCTCAACTCTTCGTTTAACACGACAGTCAGGCTTGGCGATCGCGGTGCTATCTCTGCCGCGGTGTTGGCACCCGATGAGGCGACGGCGCAAAACAACGTGTTTTCGCGATTTTTCTCGACATTGAAGGAACGCTCGGGCGGCGTTGCCGACGTGCTCGACGGCGTCATGGATGTTTGGGGACGGCTGCTCGTAGGATACGGTGATATCCAAGGTTCGGCCGACGAACTTATGGACGAGATGATTAAAGGCCTAGGAGGGAGCAGCGGCGCGTTGGGTTCCATCGCATCGTGGCTCGGCGATACCGTTTCGGCGTCCATGGCGGCGTTGGGTCTGGAACCGTGCGACTTGCGCCTGCGAAAGCCGGTGCTGACCGATTCCGCCAACGTCATTAAGAGTCCGGGGTCTGACATTGATGTTCTCTCTCAAGCGCAAGACAAGCTGCGAAGTATTCCGTTGGGCGTGACCGATCCCAAGGTGCTTTGCGAGGCGTTGGAATATCAAGTCGAACGCACCATTAGCGGTACGGTGTTCACGCTTGCGGAGATTCCTCTGCCCGGCGGCGGCTCCATCCCACTTACCGTCGATGTCGCCACGCTGGTTGGCGCTCTGGGCGGTGGGTCGTAATGAGTATCCGCATGCGTCTGCGCGAGGAGCGCGCCCAAGCGACGGTGGAGATGGCAGTGGTTACGCCCGTTTTGCTGGTGCTGGCACTCATCGTGTACAACGTCATGATCTTTGCCAGCGCTGTCGCGCGCTTCGACCGCGTGGTACCCGACATCGTGTTGGCGCACGCCGTGGCGTCGGAGGGGGAGGGCGACGAAAGCTCTGCCGATGCCTCGGCGACGGTTCAGACTCAAATTCTGAATGCCATGGAAGGCTATGACTTGCGGATCGAAGTGTCGAGCGAACAAGGCGCGGAGGCATCGGATGGTGGCCTGCTCTCCCTATCCGGTACGTTTAGGACCTACACCTGCACCATGCACTATGAGCCGTGGCCAACTTCTCTCAGCATCGCTGGCGTTTCGCTGGGGGCGCCGACAACGTTGTCGCACGAGCGCGCGGTGACGGTCGATCCATGGCGTCCGGGGGTGGTCATGTGACCGCGGTCTCGTCCTACATCGCCTACGCGCGGGCACTCAACAGGCTGGGTTGGACGCCAGCCGAGTTTGCGGTGGCGGAGTTGTTTGTCGTGCGCCTGCGCGGCATGCTGGGACGGCGTCCGGTTGCCGCCAACGGCCTGCCGCTCGTCATGGCGTTTCCACGCTGCTCTTCGGTCCATACGTGTTTTATGGCCTATCCCATCGACATCGCCTTCATCGATCGCGACGGCAATATCCTCGCGCGCTACGAAAACGTTTGTCCTTGGCGCATGTGCTCCTGCCCCGGCGCCTGGGCCGTACTAGAGCGTCCTTCAATCATTGTTTCGACCCCTGTTCTCCAACGCGTGCCGGCTTAAGGGACTGAGCGAAAAACTTCTTGCTGCCGGCTGATGCCTCTGACGTGCCGATTTATAGAACCGAGGCTGTGCTCAAAAACTTTTTTAAAATTCTCGGTTGACCGGAACGCGTCCTTGGTTATACTAATCAAGCCTTGAAACAAGGCACACCTCAAATGGCTGGGTAGCTCAGTTGGTAGAGCAGAGGACTGAAAATCCTCGTGTCAGGGGTTCGATTCCCTTCCCCGCCACCTTGAATTGACTAGGACCTCTGCAAAGGGGTCCTTTTCTTTTATCGAGGGCTCTGCGAAACTGCGTCCCGGAATTTGGATTCAGAGTGGGATGCGCTTTCCGGCCACCTGCTTCCGGCGCATATGTACATCTCGGCGCACCAGCTCGTGCCCACCTGTCCCAGACATTCCTCCCACTTTTGCGCCACTTTGTAGACCGTTCGGTCGCCTGTCTGCATGCGCGGGTATACTCAAATCGATAGATATGTCATGCAAGAGCGATGCGGGCTTAGCCCGTATGATTCAAAAGGGGGCAGTGATGGAGAGGATACTCGGCGTTAATCTCTCTGGCTGGTTTATTCCCGAGCCTTGGGTGACCCCGTCGCTATACGCGGCGACCGGTGCATCCAACGCGGCCGAGCTGCAGGAGGCCATGGGCACCGCCGCCTATAACGAGCGCATGCGCCATCATTACGAGACGTTTGTGAGCGAGGACGATTTCCGCCGCATGGCGCAGATTGGCCTCAACGCCGTGCGTCTGCCGGTACCCTGGTATGCCTTTGGCTCGCAGGAGTCCGATGCGTCCTACATCTCGGTTGTCGATTATATCGACCGCGCGATTGAGTGGGCTGCCAAGTACGACATCCGCGTGCTGCTCGATCTGGCAACGGTGCCCGGTGGCCAGGGCGATTCCAACGATTCGCCCACCACGCCGGAGGCTGTCGCCGAGTGGCATTCGTCCACCAACGGCCGTCATGTCGCACTCGACGTGCTCGAGCGCCTGGCCGATCGCTACGGCGAGGCCGAGAGCCTGCTGGGCATTGAGCTGCTGGATACGCCGCAGATGAGCGTTCGCAAGAGCCTCTTCACCATGACGGATGGCATTCCTGCTCACTACCTGCGCAATTTCTATCGCGATGCCTACGAGCTCGTCCGTTCGTATATGCCCGAGGATAAGATCGTCGTCTTCTCGTCGTCGGGGCATCCCAGCGAGTGGAAGCATTTTATGCGCGGCGCCAAGTACAAGAACGTCTACATGGACCTTCACCTGTACCATTACCGCGACGAGCATGCGCTCGACATCACGAGCCCCCGCGGGCTGACGACGGCGATTTCGCGTAACAAGCGCGAGCTTAAAGAAGCGATTTCGACTGGGTTCCCCGTGCTGGTGGGCGAATGGTCGGGTGCGGCGATCTTTGCCAACTCGTCGGTTACGCCCGAGGGCCGCAATGCCTACGAGCGCGTGTTTATCGCCAACCAGCTGGCTTCGTTTGCGCCGGCTGCCGGTTGGTTCTTCCAAACGTGGAAGACCGAGAAGCGCATTGCAGCATGGGACGCCCGCGCGGCGCTCGGTACGCTCGAGCGCGGCATGATTGAATAGGTTGATATGACGCAAAACAGCGCCCATACGGGCAAACTCTATGTGGTCGGCACGCCCATCGGCAACCTGGGTGACCTGTCCCCGCGCGTTGGCGAGGCGTTTGCCGCCGCCGATGCCATCTGCTGCGAAGACACGCGTGTGACGTCAAAGCTGCTGATGCACCTGGGCATTTCCAAGCCGCTTGTCCGTTGCGACGAGAATGTGATCGCCAGCCGCGCCGCCGGCCTGGTCGACCGTCTGCTGGCGGGGGAGACCCTCGCCTTTGCCTCGGACGCCGGCATGCCGAGCGTGTCCGATCCCGGCCAGGCGCTGGTCGAGGCGGCGCGTGAGGCCGATGTGCCCGTCGAAGTTATTCCCGGGCCCTCTGCTTGCGTCACGGCGCTTGTTTCGTCCGGCATTCCCTGCGAGCATTTTTTCTTCGAGGGCTTTTTGGGCCGAAAGCACGGCGACCGCGTGCGCCGTTTGCAGCGCCTTGCCGTGGTGCCCGGCGCGCTCATCTTCTACGAGTCTCCACATCGCATCGTGGCGACGCTCGAGGCCGTGGCGGAGGTCTTTCCCCGGCGTGAGGTTGCCGTCTGCCGCGAACTCACCAAGCTGCACGAGGAGGTCTTGCGCGGGACCGCTGCCCAGCTTGCAGAGGAGCTGCGTGCTCGAGGCGAGGTAAAGGGCGAGATTGCGCTGGTCATCGCGCCGCCGAGCGAGGATGAGGAGGCCGGTATCGTGCCGGTTGGCGCCGCGGCAGCGGATCCCGACGAGGCCCTGCGCGAGGATATCCGCGCCGCGCTCGAGGAGGGGGAGCCCGCCTCTGCGGTGGCCAAACGCCTGTCTCAGAAGTATTCGCGCCGCAAGCGCGATGTCTATGCCATGGTGCTCGATATGCAATAGATGGAGGATATCCAGCCCTTGCGCTAGAATCATCCTCTGTATGCAACGTTTTTCTGGAGGACAAACCCCATGGATCAAAGCAAGCCTTCGTTCTTTATCACGACGCCCATCTACTACGTCAACGCCGATCCGCACCTGGGCACGGCTTATTCCACCATCATCGCCGACGTTCAGGCTCGCTATCGCCGCTCCGCCGGCTATAACGTCAAGTTCCTGACCGGCATGGACGAGCACGGCGAGAAGGTCGCCGAGGCCGCAGCCAAGCACAACATGACGCCGCAGGAGTGGACCGACAGCCAGGCCCCGCACTTCAAGGAGCTTTGGAGCAAGCTCGAGATCTCCAACGACGACTTCATCCGCACCACCGAGCCGCGCCAGCATCATGCCGTGCAGTACCTGTGGGAGCGCATGAAGGAGTCCGGCTACCTGTATAAGGGCAGCTACGACGGTTGGTATTGCGTGCCTGACGAGACCTACTTCACCGATACGCAGGTCCAGAAGGGCGACGAGGAGTACGGCAGCGTCGGCCAGCACCTGTGCCCCGACTGCCACCGTCCGCTCGAGCGCGTGCAGGAGGAGTCCTACTTCTTTAAGCTTTCCGCCTTCCAGGACAAGCTGCTTAAGCTCTATGACGAGCATCCCGACTTTGTCGAGCCTGCGTTTCGCATGAACGAGGTTCGCAGCTTTGTCGAGGGCGGCCTCAACGACCTTTCCGTGAGCCGTACGAGCTTTGACTGGGGCATTCAGGTCCCGTTTGACGAGGGTCACGTGACCTACGTGTGGTTCGATGCTCTGCTCAACTATATGACGGCCGTCGGCTACGGTGTCGACACCGACGAGGCGCGTGCCGAGCTGGCCTATCGCTGGCCCGCGCAGTTCCACATCGTGGGTAAGGACATCATCCGCTTCCACTGCGTCATTTGGCCCGCCATGCTCATGGCCATCGGCGAGGCCCTGCCCGAGCACGTCTTTGCCCACGGCTTCCTGACCGTGCGCAATGCCGAGACCGGCAAGGCCGAGAAGATGTCCAAGAGCCGCGGCAACGCCATCGCTCCGCAGGACGTTATCGACATGCTGGGCGTCGAGGGCTATCGCTACTACTTCATGACCGACGTCGTCCCCGGCACCGACGGTGCCATCAGCTTCGACCGCATGGAGCAGGTCTACAACGCCGACCTGGCCAACAGCTGGGGCAACCTCATCTCGCGTTCGCTCAACATGAGCGGCAAGTATTTTGACGGTTGCGCGCCCGCCAAGCCCGCATCGTTCGATGCGTTCGACAACCCGCTGGCAAAGATCGCCGATGGCCTGGTCGAGCGCTACATGACCAAGATGGACGTGCTCGATTACGGTGGAGCTAAGGACGAGGTCATGGAGCTCATCCACGCTGCCAACCACTACATCGAGGACTCCGAGCCTTGGGCACTTGCCAAGGACGAGGCCAAGGCTGACGAGCTGGCGTTTGTGATCTACAACCTGCTCGAGGCCATCCGCATTGCCGCTCACCTGCTGATGCCGCTCATGCCCCAGACTTCTGCCGAGGCTCTGCGCCGCCTGTCCTGCGAGGACGAGGCCGCGAGCGACGACCTCAAGGGCATTTGCGCTTGGGGCCTGCTTGCTGGTGGTCAGCCCGTCGAGAAGGGCGATCCGCTGTTCCCGCGTCTGGCGTAGAGACCGCGCGAGCGCCATATCGGCAATTTGCTGTTTAGCTGTAAGGGCATGGCCACCACGGTCCATGCCCTTTTGTTTCAAGACGCCGCCATCATGCTAAGGAGGCAACCATGACAACTTCGCCTTTGGCAAACCCCACGGCCACCAGGGAGCTGCTAGAGGAGTTTGGCCTTGCGACCAAGCATCGCCTGGGCCAGAACTTTCTAATCGACAATCATGTGATCGAGCGTATCTGCGAGCTTGCCGAGCTCACGGGCGATGAGCGCGTACTCGAGGTGGGTCCGGGTTGCGGTACGTTGACACTTGCGTTGCTGCAAGAAGCGGCGTGCGTTACGTCCATTGAGGCCGATCCTGAGCTCGAACCGGTGCTCGACGCCCACGCCGCCGACTATGCCAACTTCCGCTTTATCATGGGCGACGCGCTTAAGGTGGGCCCGGAGCAGATTGAGCAGGCTGCCGGCGGCGAGCCCACGGTATTTGTCGCGAACTTGCCCTATAACGTGGCGGCGACGATCATTTTGCAATTTTTCCAGACGATGCCGGCGCTCAAGCGTGCCGTCGTCATGGTGCAAAAGGAGGTTGCCGATCGCATTGCCGCAGCGCCGGGCAACAAGACCTATGGCGGCTATACGGCAAAGCTCGGCCTGTATGCGCAGGTGACGGGTCGCTTTGAGGTGCCGCCGCGTTGCTTTATGCCGGCGCCGCACGTGGACTCGGCCGTCGTGCGTATCGACCGTGTTGACGGCGTGGTACCCGAAGGACTCGATCGCGAATTTGTGGCCCGCGTGATTGATGCTGCATTTGCCCAGCGCCGCAAAACCATCCGCAATTCCATGAGCGCCAACGGCTTTGCCAAGGACGTGCTCGATGTCGCTTTTGAGGCTTGCGGTATCGCATCCACCACGCGCGCCGAGACGCTCGATGTTGCCGACTTTGTCCGCCTGGCCCAGGAGCTAATCCATGACGCTTAATGCCGAACGCGTGACGTTTACCAAGAAAAAGAAGACGGTTGCTTGTCCCGTGCCCTTGGCGCCGCTTGCCGACACGCATGCACATCTGCTGTCGTTCTGGGGCAAGGATGTGCCCGAGACGCTCCTGCGTGCCAAAGCCGCGGGCGTCGACCTGTTGGTGACGATGCTCGACCCCATCGCCGACAAGCGCAGCGTGACGGACTATAGTGACTGGCTCATGCGCGAAATTCTGCCGATGCAGGATATCCCGCAGATCAAGTATCTTGCCGGCGTGCATCCGTATGGCGCGCCGGACTATACCGACGACGTTCACGCACAGGTCGTTGCCGCACTCGATGACCCCTTATGCGCCGGTATTGGCGAAATCGGCCTGGACTACCACATGGACTATGACGACGATATCGCGCCGGCACCCCATAACGTGCAGATTGACTGCATGACGCGCCAGCTCGAGCTTGCCGTGTGCCGTAACGTGCCGGTGGAGCTGCATCTGCGTCACGAGGAAACGGACCAGGAGCGCACCTCGCACGTGGACGCCTACAACGTGCTTCGAGAGGTGGGCGTGCCCCAGGCCGGTTGTGTGCTGCACTGCTTTGGCGAGGACCGCGCCACGATGGAGCGCTTTGTGGAGCTGGGTTGCTATATCGCCTATGGTGGCGCGGCCACCTTTAAGCGCAACGACGACGTGCGCGAGGCATTTGCGGCAACCCCACTCGATCGAATTTTGTTCGAGACGGATTGCCCGTATATGGCTCCGGAGCCCATCCGCGGTCTTGAATGCGAGCCCGCAATGATCTCCATTACGGCAAACGCGCTGGTCAACGACCGTGTCGATCGTACCGGCGAGGATGCTGAGGCAATCGCGCGAGCAGCTTGGGAAAATGCCTGCAAACTTTTTCAAAAATAGTTCTTGCGTTCGCGATGGCGCTCCGTTATTCTAATTCCTGCACGCGGGCGTGGCGGAATTGGCAGACGCGTACGGTTCAGGTCCGTATGGGGGCAACCCCATGAAGGTTCAAGTCCTTTCGCCCGCACCATTGATTGAAAGAGCTCCCAGCAATGGGAGCTTTTTTGTTATGGGCCCATCGCGGGGACTTGAACCTGCGAAGGAGCGAGCGTAAAGAAAACGCGGAGCGTTTTTAGCGAGCTGGCGAGGACGCCGGCAGGCGGCCGAAGCCGGTGCGGATCCGCGAAGCGGATGCGCGGACGTCCTTTCGCCCGCACCATTGAATGAAAGAGCTCCCAGCAATGGGAGCTTTTTTGTTATGGGCCGTTTTTGGCAGATTTGACATATCGATTTCGCGCGGTAGATGCCCCTGTGGTCAAAAAGTGGCAAATATGAGTACTGACATGAAAATAGAGACATTTCATGAAGCCATTTTTGCTCATTTTACGCAACAGATGTACGCTAATTTGGCTCAACCTTGAGACAAAATGAAGTAATTTCGATAGACCTCGGGTTCAACGAGGCGATTTTGACCCAAATACGCTGTTACTAAACTGGTAACAGTACTCATATTTGGCCTTTTTTGACCACGGGTCCTCTTGTTGGTGTCACACAGCTGCTTCGTGCGGGTATCCTAGTGCCAACGTGTGCCTATCAGAGGAGAGACCATGCTGTTGTCCGGAATCATTGCCGCCCTTACGAGTCTTCTGCTTCCCATCATCATTTTGTTGCTGCTGCTCCCCAACGCCTGCTATGTCGTTGAACAGCAGCATGCCGTAATCATCGAGCGCCTGGGCAAGTTTAACCGCATCGTCAACGCGGGCTTCCACATGAAGGTGCCCGTGATCGACCGCAAGGCCGCCACGGTGAGTCTGCGCACCATGAAAAACGGTTTTGGCATCGACGTTAAGACCCAGGACAACGTGACCATCGGCCTTGAGGTCTCTGCTCAGTACCACGTGAGCTATGACATGGGTGCCGGCCCGGCAGATTCGGGCATCTACAAGAGCTACTATATGCTGCAGGAGCCCGTCGACCAGATGCGTGACTTCATCACCGACGCCCTGCGCTCTTCGATTCCCGTCTACACACTCGATGAGGTCTTTGCCAAGAAGGATGACATCGCCAAGGATGTCAACGCTACCGTGTCCGAGCAGATGGCTGCCTACGGCTTCACCCTCGTGTCGACACTCATCACCAAAATCGCGCTGCCGACCGAGGTCGAGAACTCCATGAACGACATCAATGCCGCCCAGCGAAAGCGCGCTGCCGCGCAGGAGCTCGCCGAGGCCGACCGCATCAAGCGCGTCACCGAGGCGACCGCCGAGGCTGAGGCGATGGAAAAGGCGGGCGAGGGCATCGCCAACCAGCGCAAGGCCATCGCGCTGGGCATCAAGGATTCGCTCGAGATCATCCAGGAGACGGGAGTCGGCAATGACGAGGCCAACCAACTGTTCATGTTTACGCAGTGGTCCGAGATGATGACGGAGTTCGCTCGCACGGGTAAAACCTCGACGGTCGTGCTGCCGAGCGACTTTTCGCAGTCGGCCTCTATGTTCGAGCAGATGCTGGCTGCCGGTAAGGTTCAGAACGAGTCAAAGGAGTAGACACGCGTGAAATACACCGTCGTTTGTGTCGGTAAGCTCAAGGAGCGCTTTTGGAAGGACGCCTGCGCTGAGTACACCAAGCGCCTGGGTGCCTATGCCAAGGTCGATATCCGCGAGGTGGCCGATATCGACCCGGCTAAGGCGGGCGGCGTGGATGCCGCGCGCGACAAGGAGGGGGCGGCGATTCTTGCTGCCTTGCCGTCTCGAGCGCATGTGATCCTGCTGGCTATCGAGGGCATGGAGCGTTCGAGTGAGGAGCTCTCGGCGAGGCTCGACGATCTTATGCTGCGAGGCAGCAGCGACATCGCCTTTGTGATTGGCGGTTCGGACGGCGTGAGTGATGAGGTGCGCGCACGAGCCGACGAGATGCTCAGCTTTGGACGCATTACCTTGCCGCATAACTTGGCGCGCGTGGTGCTGCTAGAGCAGATTTACCGTGCCTGCAAGATCAGTCGTGGCGAGCCGTATCACAAATAGGTCGGCAATACGAAACAATGGCGTGGGACAATACCTTTCGTTTTGAGGAATGTGTCTGAAAGGACTATGTGATATGAAGATTGGATTTGTCGGTTTTGGCAATATGGCGAGCGCTATGGCCGATGGCTGGATCGCTGCCGGTGTAGCTGCGAGCGACATGTGCGCCTGTGCGGGTCGCTACGACGCACTGGTTGAGCGCTGTGAGGCGCGCGGGATGGCCGCTTGCCACGATGCCGCCGAGGTGGTCGCCGCATCCGATATCGTGGTAGCTGCGGTTAAGCCGTACATGATCGAGAAGGTCTTCGCTCCGCTCAAGGGCATTCTTGCCGACAAGGTCGTTCTGTCGGTTGCCTGGACCTGGGACAGTGCCAAGTGGGAGCAGGTCCTGCCGGGCGTCGCGCATATCTCGACGGTGCCCAACACACCGGTTTCGGTGGGCGAGGGCGTCATCGCTTGCGAGAAGGCTTCCACGCTTAGTGATGAGCAGAGCACAGTGGTGCTTGATCTGCTTGGCAAACTCGGTGCGGTGGTCGAGCTCGATACGAGCCTGCTGTTTGTGGGCGGCACGGTGGGTGGTTGCGCTCCGGCATTTGTCGCCATGGCAATCGAGGCCCTGGGCGATGCAGCGGTCAAGCACGGTATCCCGCGTGCCGATGCCTATCGCATTGTGAGCCAGATGGTGCTAGGTACGGCAAAGCTGCAGCTTGCAACTGGCCAGCATCCTGCGGCGATGAAGGATGCCGTATGCTCGCCCGGTGGTGCCACCATCAAGGGCGTCGTTGCGCTCGAGGACTCCGGCATGCGCAGCGCCCTGGTCAAGGCAATCGACGCAACTCTCCAGTAAAACCTGCCATTTAGGGACAGGTTTATTTTGGCAGGTTTTTCCTGCGGTTTTGTCGTATGTGCGAAAAGCGCCCCGCAACCGGATCGTTACCGGTTGCGGGGCGCTTGCGTTTGCCCAGATAAAACCGACCAAAATAAACCTGTTCCTTTTTGGCAGGTTAGTCCCAGAAGCTGTCTTCCTCATCCTCGGACTTGGGTCCGCGGTCGACGTACATCTTATGGGTACGCTTCTCCATTACAAAGGCAAGAATCGCAAATAACAGGATGCCGCCAGCGAAAAGGATGGCAAAACCGGTGCGGGTGCTAAACAAAAAGGAAAAAACTGCGTCCATTGGGTGCCTTCTTGCGTAGTTGAGTTGGGTCGTAAACGCTCATAAGTATATACTTGCCCATACATGTACAAGGTTGCAACCTAAATGGAATGTATATCGCCGGAGGATCTAATGCTTGATATCAAGTTTGTACGCGAGAACCCCGATGCCATCGATGTCGCCATGGCTAACCGCCAGACGTCTTGGGATCGCGAGAAGTTCTTTGAGCTCGACGACGAGCGTCGTGCCGTCATCACCGAGGTCGAGGAGCTCCAGGCTACGCGCAATGCCGAGTCCAAGAAGATCGGCGCCCTGATGAAGGAGGGCAAGAAGGACGAGGCCGAGGCCGCCAAGGAGGCCGTACGCGCCGTCAACGAGAAGATTGACGGTCTGGCCGAGCGCCGTACTGCTCTCGAGCAGGAGCAGTACGACTTCATGGCTCACCTGCCCAACATTCCTTGCGAGGCCACGCCGTACGGCAAGGACGAGGACGAGAACATTGAGCGCCGTCGTTGGGGCACCCCGCGCGAGTTCGACTTCGACTTTAAGCCGCACTGGGATCTGGGCACCGATCTGGACATCCTCGACTTCGAGCGCGGCAACAAGCTCTCCGGCAGCCGTTTTACCGTTCTCGGTGGCGCCGGCGCCCGCCTGGAGCGCGCCCTCATCAACTTCTTCCTCGACACGCACACCAGCCGTGGTTTTAAGGAGTGGTGGCCGCCCATCGTCGTCAAGCGTCAGACCATGTTTGGCACGGGTCAGCTGCCCAAGTTCGAGGACGACGCCTATCACGTCTCGGGCGACAACTTCCTGATCCCCACCGCCGAGGTCGTGCTCACCAACCTGCACGCCGGTGAGGTCCTCGACGCCGACACCCTGCCGCGCCGCTACACCGCCTTCACCCCCTGCTTCCGCGAGGAGGCCGGTTCCGCCGGTCGCGACACCCGCGGCATCATCCGTCAGCACGAGTTCGACAAGGTCGAGATGGTCAAGTTCGCTAAGCCGGAGGAGTCCGACGAGGAGCTTGAGAGCATGACCGCCGAGGCCGAGTACCTGCTGCAGCAGCTGGGCCTTCCGTATCGCGTGATTAGCCTGTGCACCGGCGACTTGGGCTTCTCTGCCCGTCAGACCTACGACGTCGAGGTCTGGCTGCCGAGCTACAACGCCTACAAGGAGATCAGCTCCTGCTCCAACTGCGGTGACTTCCAGGCTCGCCGCGCCAACATCAAGTATCGCGACCCCGAGAACTTCAAGGGTTCGCGCTACCTGCACACTCTCAACGGTTCCGGCCTGCCGGCCGGCCGCACCATGGCCGCCATTCTGGAGAACTACCAGAACGCCGACGGCACCATCACGATCCCCGAGGTTCTGCGTCCCTACATGGGTGGTCTCGAGAAGATCGAGCCGGTCGCGTAACTTGGCTGCATAGGGGATATGCAAGGGCGCTCCTTCGGGGGCGCCCTATTTCGTGCGCAGGTCCATACCATGCCGTGCGGACAACTCAATAGAAAACACACGAACAACTGTTCTGTATACAGCCATCTACCTGCTATGCTTTTGCTAAATAAGAGCGAGAGAAAGGGGACGCGATGGAGCTGTTTGATGATCGGGTGGTTTTGTTTGAGAGCGACGAGGGCGGGGAGTACCTGCTTGTAACGTGTGAGCCGTCTGGCATGGGCGGCCTGGTGGTTCGGCAGACGAGTGAGGGTCCGTTGACACAATGGTGCTTTGAGGAGTCGCCGCATGTGGCCGAGACCTTTGTGACGCACGAGGGACTTGTGGCGCTGGAGCACTTCTATGGAGTTGGGACTTCCAACCAGGTCGCGCGCATGCTGAGCATCTCGTTTGCCGATTATGATTGTGCCCAGCGGGTGAGATCGCTCCTGAGGGAACTTGATGCTAAGTTTGACGTGATCGAAAAGCCAATCGATCGTACGGGGAACAGCGGAATATGCGGAGCAGCATGACAAAACTGCGTTCCACAAAAAAGTTTGAGATTGTGCTTGACTCCAATAAGCTAAAGTGGTTTTATATGTCTTGCGCTGCGGCGTTACCTCAGCTGGATAGAGGGTCTGACTACGAATCAGAACGTCATAGGTTCGAATCCTATACGCCGCACCAATCGAACTTAAAGCCTCCGGCAACGGGGGCTTTTCTTTTACGTAAGCAATGCATGGATTCGAACCTCGGTCGAGGCGCGGGCGTGAAGAAAACGCGGAGCGTTTTTAGCCCGCGGGCGAGCGCGCCGGCAGGCGGGCGAAGCCGGTGCGGATCCGCGAAGCGGATGCGCGGAATCCTATACGCCGCACCAATTGAACTTGAAGCCTCCGGCAACGGGGGCTTTTCTTTTATGGCAACACTGCCTGGATTCGAACCTCGGTCGAGACGCGAGCGTCTTAATCATCACTTCGTAAAATTTTTCCAAATTGTCGCTTGACCCATCGAGGGGTCACGTGCATAATAATCCGTGCGCTGCGGCGTTACCTCAGCTGGATAGAGGGTCTGACTACGAATCAGAACGTCATAGGTTCGAATCCTATACGCCGCACCAACTGAACTTTAAAGCCTCCGGTAACGGAGGCTTTTCTTATATGTCGACAAACTTGAGAAGTTGCTTTTGCCGTGTTTGAAAGTATCGAGTCGATCGACTGCATCAAATGAGTAAAAATCAAATTCAATAACTTTTTTTGAAAAACGCTTGACGATTATTCAGTCCATGTGCATAATAATCAACAAGTCGCGGCGTTACCTCAGCTGGATAGAGGGTCTGACTACGAATCAGAACGTCATAGGTTCGAATCCTATACGCCGCACCAATCGAACTTAAAGCCTCCGGCAACGGGGGCTTTTCTTTTACGTAAGCAATGCATGGATTCGAACCTCGGTCGAGGCGCGGGCGTGAAGAAAACGCGGAGCGTTTTTAGCCCGCGGGCGAGCGCGCCGGCAGGCGGGCGAAGCCGGTGCGGATCCGCGCAGCGGATGCGCGGAATCCTATACGCCGCACCATTTGAGATTAAAGCTCCCGGCAACGGGGGCTTTTCTTTTACGCCAGCTTGAGTGCTTTCGTCCAAAGGGACTATTTCCTGTCGACTCGTGTAAGATTCCGAGTAGATGTCGCGACTTATTCGCGACCACTCCTTCTCTCAACGACCGATCAGGGTGATACTTCGTGGCAGAGCGTCCGACATACAAGCTCAGGTTTCTCGATCCCAAAAAGCGCTTTCCGGTAATGCCCGAGCAGCCTGCGGGACGCTCATATGGCGTGGTCTGGAAACTCTTTGGCGAGGATCAGCATGAATCTTGTTATGTCGTCGAGTTCGTTGGCAAAAGTCATGTGTCGCTTTTGGGCTACGTAAGCGTTTCGGGTGAGGTGTACAAGGTGGACCGCCCCGTCAGCGAGGCTCCGCTGCCCAACGATCCCGACATGGAACTGGTCCTTGACGAGTCGGATTCCAGTATTGGTGAGATTATGGTAAGGGAAGCCAACGGTGCAATGCGCGCGTGTGCGCAAACTGCCGGCTCTCCCGAAGGCCCCATGCGCGAGCAGTCCGACCACGAGACATGGAATTCGACTCGCGCCCTTCCTTACGGCGAGTTCATGGCCTCGATGTTCTTGCGCTACGTGATATTTGCCAACTCCGAAAGCGCTATTGCGAACACGGCGGGCGTCGACGGTCTCGATGCGGGCATGCAAAACGTTGTCGACAAGATCAAGCTCGTAAAGTTGTCCGAGCCGGTCGAGGTGTTTTTGGGCTTTAACACGGCACCGCTCCCCGATGCTATCGAGACGCTGCTTTACCGCGTTGACCATGCCGAGAATCCGAGCGGTATCGAGCGCTATGCCGCCGCCCTTATGAGCGAAATTGACTTGCCCCGCCTGCGCACCATCGCTGCCAAGTCCGAGATGAGCCTGGCTCGCATTGATCGCTCAAAGATTTTCTATCTCAATTTTGATCGTAGCCTGTTGGACCAGGACGAGATTGACATGCTGCTTGCCATCGAGTGCCGTCTCAACCGCCTCTCCGGCATCCTTGAGCGCATCGGGGCCGGATTGGTCCCTGCGGCATCCTCGCCGAGCCTTGAGGGCTGCGCGCTCTTTGATGCGTGGCATATCGCCAAGACGACCAACGATGTTCCCCGACTGCTCGATACGGCTTCGAGCGATAACCCGTGGGCCAAGCCGGGAACGGTTTCGTGCCAGCCGGGCGGCGAGTGGGACGTGCGCACGCGTTTTGCGCGAATCGTTGAGGCGCTCAACGTGGTCACGCGGCTCGACTATACCTATCGGGCAAACGTTGCCGAGGGGATTATGCTCGTTCGGTTTGGGCAGTCTGTCGTTGATGCCATGCCGCAACGTGAATACGACGCTCAAGATGACGCCTGGCGCGAGCTGGACGAGGATACGCGTGCGATCTGGGCCGCGGAGCACGATGCGCGCGTGGCACTCACGCTTGCGGCAGCGTGTTTTGCCGCAGGCACCTGCATCACGCGCTGCTATGTGCAGATTGCTACTCCCGACAGTGAGCAGGGCGAGCGCGTTGTCGCAACGTATTTCTTTGGGCGCGCGGCCTATCTGGCCGATTGCATGTCTGTCGCCAAGGATCTTGAGAGCATGGACATGGACGATATGCCGTGCAAGCGTGTGCTTGAGGCGTATGAGTCAACCGCTCCGGAGACGATTGAGCCTGCGGAGGTTCATGCTCGTCCGCGCGATGACCATCGCACGCTGCCGCCGGCGCTGCGCGATCTGCTGCTTGCCGATACGGCTGACGAGCTGGAGGTCATGGAAGAGGACGACGACCCATACGTGGCCCGTGTTGTTGAATTGCGCGAGCAGGCAAAAGTCGACCGTACAGGTGCTTTTGAAGGCTTTTCTCGTCTTGTCGAGGAGTTGGAGGCTAAGTGCGCCGTCGCCGAGCTTTTGGCGACAGGTCCGGTTCAAACGCAGTTTTGCGATAACCAGCTGGTGCGCATGGTGCTACCGGTGTTGGAAGAAGACCGCTCTGTGCGAATCCTTCGTGCGCCCGATGCGCTGTACTTTGCCCAGCACGAGATCTGCAGCTTTTACGCCGAGCAAGAGGACTTTGAACGAGCGCTGCCCGAGGTGCGCCATCTTTACGATCTGGCGCGTTCGTCCATGCAATCGCACTTTGCGCTCATCAACGTGCTTGCGCGTCTGGAGCGCTTTGACGAGATTATCGAGGTGGCGCGCCACGGCCTACGTATTGCCAGCGATCGTTCTGCAATCGGCTACCTGTTCTATCGCTTGGCGTTTGCCTATTGGAATTGCGATCAGCTCGATCTGGCGCTGGCTTGTTACCGTCTGGTGCCGCGCGGCGAGGAGTCGGGCAGCAGCGCGCTGGAAGAAATGCAGGGCCTTATGAACGAGATGGGCGTCAGCGAGCCTCCGACGTTCGAGGAGGCGGTCGAGACCATCCGCAAGGCTGGACTCGAGCTGCCGCCAGTGTCCGCCGTGACGAATCAGCTGGCGGATGCCGCTGTTCAACTGGTCGACAACGGCTTCTTTTTCCTGGCACGCGGTTGCATCTTCCAAATGTGGCGCACCATGGGCAACGACGAGCTCGGCTCCCTCAACCGCTCGCTGGGGTAGGGGCGAAAACTGCAAGGAGAAAAGGCCGCTAGGCAATTAGAAAATTCCCTCTTGCTCAACTTCGACTGTTTGGTTACTATAGAACGGCTGTTACGGAGAGCTGACCGAGAGGCCGAAGGTGCTCGCCTGCTAAGCGAGTATGCCCCAAAAGGGCATCTGGGGTTCGAATCCCCAGCTCTCCGCCAGTACGAATTTGAAGCTGTCTCTTATACACATCTGACGCTGCCGACGAAGAGGATAGTGTAG
>CABRHR010000002.1 GCA_902470835.1 uncultured Collinsella sp. | reverse complement strand
CTACACTATCCTCTTCGTCGGCAGCGTCAGATGTGTATAAGAGACAGTTCCCATCTCGGCCATGAGGGCGTCCATGTCGCAATCCGGGTCGCACATCTCCTCGCCGATCTTGTTGAAGCGATCGACCTTGGCGATCATGTCGCCAAATGCCATGCGCACGTTCTCGATGACGGTCTTGTCGTCGTCGAGCGGCGGCTCCTGCTGCAGGATACCCACGGTGTAGCCGGGGGTGAGCTTGGCATCGCCGTTGGAGACCTCCTCGATGCCGGCCATGATCTTGAGCAGGGTCGACTTGCCCATACCGTTGGGGCCCACGACGCCGATCTTGGCACCGGGGTAGAAGCTCAGGGTCACGTCGTCAAGGATCACCTTGTCGCCATGGGCCTTGCGAGCCTGATACATCTGGTAGATAAACTCTGCCATTTGCCTGTTCTATCCTTTCTACCTGCTGTTTCCCTATTCTTGATTCGCCTTAGTGGAAACGAAATGAGGGAACCAGCTCTGAAACGTAACGAAAAAGGGGCATGGTTGCCCACACCCCCTAATACTACCTGGGAAAAGTCCCCCGGAACATACTATGAACTGCGTACGCTAGTTTTCCGCAACCTTAACGAGCGGCTCGCTGCGATTTGCGCCACAACAGATACGAGTAGACGTAGACGGCTCCAACCGAACCAAACGCCAGAGCCGCAATCACCGCGGCGACGACTTCACTCGAAAGCACGCTGCCTGCCACGCCCATCACAATCAGGCCAATACCCAGCACCATAAAGCAGGCGCCGCCAAAACGCTGCGTACGGCGCCAGTTCTCGGGATCGGCAAGCGCCCAGGGTGTCTTGATACCGAGCGTATAGTTCTGCTTCACACGCGGCAAGTAGTTGCCTACGCCGATGAACAGCAAACCGACAACACCGGAAATCAGCACGTTAACCGAACCGACCGCCGGCACCACGCCCCAGACCGTAAGCTCTCCCAGCCAGCTTATGGCGCACATGAACAAGGTGAAGGCGATTACGAAGCCCTGGTAGAACTTGCCCGAGGTTCGATATGCCTCACCTTTGGGGTCGATGCGCGGCACCACGCAGAACATTGCGAGAAGCGCCAGAGGCAGCACGCCGAGCGCGGAGGCCATCCAGCTAGGACCCCAACCATCGACGGCACCGTTCGCGCCCCAGTGCGTGGGAATCTGTGCAGGCAAGCTCGGCATCACCATGAGGTGCGCTACGACATTGGCGACGCACAGAACAACCAGCGCAATCCACACGCGCAACGATACCCCCGTGGGGTGAATGCCCTTGTTTTCGTTATTCATCCTTATCACCTTCCGTGTTTGTAAAGCCCATAAACCAACCAATCAAGTCCTGCATGACGGTGGTGTTTAAGCTGTAAACGATGTTTTGGCCATGACGTTCGTCGGTCACCAACCCGGCGTTTTTAAGCGTCGCCAAGTGATGGCTCAATGACGGCTTGCTGATGTCAAAATGCTCGGCAAGCTCTCCGGCCGTACAATTGCCCTCGCGCAGTAGTTCCAAAATGCGCCGCCGCGTAGGATCGGCCAGCGCTTTAAAACCCTCTCCCGGCATAGGACCTCCTCTCAGCATTTCGTTCGACGCGCACACTATACTCGATATTTAGATGTTTGTCTAATTATCTAATTCAGCAATAGCCATAGAACACTCGTTCGCTTTTAGTTACAATACCGTTAGAAGCAGATGGGCCAGCTCCCCTCTACCAGAGAAGGAGATGGACTATGAGTATTGACGATGTCCTGACGTTGTTATTGCTTGTAATCGCGGCTGTGGAGCTCGGCATCCACATTGGAGGTCGAATGAAATAGCCGCCCCCGCGTAATGCGAAGACGGCCACTTCTCACGCCATAAACGTGTTTCGGAGTTGGCCAACCCGCGGCCACGGGTGCCATCTGCTTCAATCTTATGCGAATCCCCGCTTCATTTCAACATGCCCCAAGGCCTCAAATGGAGGCAGAATAATACCTATAATGGCGATAGCCAATTACGTTAATTACTTCCCCATCGGAGGATATCTATGACCGAAACCGCAGCCGCCGCTCCCGTCGAGACGCGCGACACCAAGCTCGAGATCATCATGGGGCGCGAGGCGCTCGACAAGCTCGCCGACGCCACGGTGTTGGTGCTCGGCTGCGGCGGCGTGGGCTCTAACTGCTGCGAAGCGCTCGCCCGCGGCGGCATCGGCCATTTCGTAATTCTGGATAAAGACATCATTGCGCCCAGCAATATCAACCGTCAGGCCATCGCGTTTCACAGCACCATCGGCAAGCGTAAAGTCGACGTCATGGAGGCCATGATCCATGACATCAACCCTGCCGCCACCGTCATCAAGCGCACCGAATACCTGCTGAGCGACAACATCGACGAATTCTTCGCGAGCGTTCTGGAGCAGACAGGTGGCACGCTCGACTACGTTATCGACGCCATCGATACCATCTCGGCCAAGCTCACCGTCGCCAAGTATGCTCAGGACCACGACATTCGCCTGGTGAGCTCCATGGGCGGCGGCAACAAGCTGCATCCCGAATGCCTGCGCTTCGCCGATATCTTTGACACGGTGCGCGACCCCATGAGCCGTATCATGCGCAAAGAGTGCAAAAAACGTGGCATCAAGAGCCTGCACGTTCTATTTAGCTGCGAGGAGTCGGTCAAGACTCAGCGCCGTGACCCCTCCAACATCCACGAGCGCACCGAGCTCGGAACCGCCAGCTTTATGCCGCCCATCATGGGCCAGATGATTGCCGGCGAGGTTATTCGCAAGATCAGTGGACGCGGTACCGAGCGCGTTCGCGCCGACGGCCAGCGCCTGGACTAGCAAGGCACACCGCGATGGAGCTGCAGTCCTTTGATGCTCACTGTCACCTCGACCTGATGGCCAGCCCGAACACCGTTGCCCACGAAGCCGCAGCGATGGGACTGGAGCTCTTTGATTGCGGCGTCGATCCACGCGATTTCGCGTCAGCATCCGAACGCGCCAGCAGTAGTCCCAACGTTATTGCAGGGGTGGGCCTCCACCCCTGGTGGATTGCCGACGGCCGATGCGGAACCGCCGAGGTCGGCCTGCTTTGTGAACTCGCCATCCGGGAACGGTTTATCGGCGAGGTCGGGCTCGATTTCTCGCCACGCTTTGCAGGCACCGAGGGAAACCAGACGCAGGCATTTGAACGGCTATGCCGAACGTTATCGCAGTCCCCGCTACCTGGACGCGTTCTATCCATTCACGCCGTTCGCGCGGCGGGAGCAACTTTGGACACTTTGGAGTCGAACGACCTTCTAAAGGACGTCCCCAACTCCCCCACCATTATCTTCCACTGGTTTAGCGGCACCTCAGATGAGTTTGTCCGCGCACGCATTGCGGGCTGCTACTTTTCCGTGAATGAACGCATGCTTGCGACCAAACGTGGGCGCGAATACGCGCGACAGATTCCACTTGATCGCTTGCTACTCGAAACCGACGCGCCGGCCGAACCAGACGCGGAAACATCCGCGCGACAGCTCGTCGATTCACTCATAAGAGTATCCGAGGTCATTGCTGCGCTTAAAAACTGCCCCGAGGAGAGCATCAAGTCGGTCGTCCTGGAAAATTCCCACTCCATTTTCGACTTCCGCTGACCTCGGTGGGCAAAAAATGCCAAATATGAGTACTGTTGTAAAACTGGTCATATTATTTTGCACCAAAACAACGACCTGATAATGTACAACTGTTCATTATCAGGTCGTTTTAGCATACCCAGGGACATATTAGACGGCTTTAAGTTGTCCGCAGACACTCAACTTGGACCTCAAGAGCCAAATTTTGCTGCTACTAAATTTGTGACAGTACTCATATTTGGCATTTTTTGCCCACGACCCTCAAGGGACATGCGAATCGCACAACGCAGCCCCCATAAGAGCGTGGGGCAATTCGGCGGCGCTATACTAGCTCGTGCATAAGGTCGCAATTTCGCGCATATAGCTCATCAAAGATACGGCGGCGCGATGCGTACAGCTCATGAGCGTCCATATCAGGCTCGATCGTTTGCGCGACCCCAAGAACCCGGGCGAGCTCACCCCATGATGAATAGGCGCCGCCAGCAAGTGCCGCCATAAGGGCATCGCCAAAACATGCGCCCACCGTAACCTTCGCAACCGAGACCTCACGACCGCAGACATCGGCAATCGCCTGCATCCATACCGGATTCTTAGTTCCGCCGCCCACGAGCATGATGCGCTCGATGGGAAGCCCGTGCTCGCGCTCGATGATGTCGACATGAGCCGCAACAGTGTAGGCGATCCCTTCCAAAGCCGCGCGGACCATATGGCCCCGGGTATGCCTTTCGGTCAGACCGAAGAACACGCCACGCGCCTCGGGATCGTTGAGCGGGGTGCGCTCGCCCGCAAAGTATGGAAGACACAGCAGGCCATCTGCTCCAGGACCTACCTGCCCGGCATCGTGCGCCATGACCTCATAGGCATCGGGGCCGCCGGAGTGTTCGGCATCCATGACATCGCGGTACAACTCGCGTCGCAACCACGCCGTCAACGCACCTGCTGTATTGGTCCCGGCGCAGATGCCGTAGGTTCCGGGGATGATGAATGTCCCTGGCCATAGACGAGCGTCATCGACCATATGGTCCGCCAAATAGATAAAGTAGGCCGTGCTCCCGAGTTGCACCATCATGTCCCCGGGGCAGAACACTCCGGTAGAAATCGCCTCGGCGCCCGAATCGCCTGTTCCGACAAGCACCGGCGTATCCCTCGCAAGACCGGTTTCAACCGCCGCCCGATCCGTGATTACACCGGCGATATCGGTCGCCGCCATGACTTCGGCCATCTGGTCGGGACGGCAAAACCGCGCGCACCCGCGCTCATTAACCTGCCACGTCCCGCGATCGTATAAGGGAAGGAAATCCTCGGCAAGGTAACGGTCGATCGTAAACCTGCCGGTAAGTTTGGCGCATAGATAGGACGAAGCCGTAAGAAACTTCGCCGCCCGCTCATGGACCTCGGGCATATTCTCCTTAAACCAAAGGACCTTAGGGGCGATATCCGACGAACACGGATCGTGTCCAAAGAGCTCGCGAGCGCGATCGGGGCCATATTCGGAAAGAAGCTCGTCAATCTGCGGCTTCGAGCGAGCATCAACCCCGTAGAGAATTGCCGGAGCCAAGGCGTGGCAATCTTCATCGACTGGCACGCAATCACAGCCCAAAGCCGACAACCCTACGCAGCGGATCTGGCTCGCCTCGATGCCCGCGCACTCGATAAGCTCGCGAGACAGCCGGCAAAAATCACCCCACCAAATCGCTTCTGTATCGTGCTGATACCAACCATCCTGAGGGTTCTCGGTTTCATGTTGGCAAGATGCCTGCGCCACAATTCGACACTCCGCATCTATTAACACGCCCTTGGACGCACTCGTTCCAATGTCGATGCCAAGATAGTACGGCATGCCGCTCACTCCCCTCTCGCGGCACGGGCGGCAGCCATGAACCGCGCGACCCGTTCGGCTTCGACAGGAGCGTCGAGCTTGCCGCTTCGCTTGAGGCAGGTGCCGACAAACGCGCCATCATAATGCGAAAACACGTCTGCAACGGTATTCTCGCGACATCCCGTTCCACATACCACCGGCACATCGCCAACACGGACGCGCACCTCGTCGGCAAGCTCGCCCGAAGCGCCGCGCCCGGCAGCAGACCCGCCAATAACAAGGGCGTCGGGCAGGCAGTTGAATACCAGCGAATCGGCAATATCGGGAGTCGATCGGTCGTTAAGGTACACCTCGCCCTCGCTTGTGATGAAATGGAACATCTTTAGGTCATCCAGACGCAGGGCGGCACGGCGGCGCATGGTGTGTGCAAAGTCACGATTGATCAGGCCAAGATCGCCAGCCCAGGCACCGCAGAAATTGCAGCGTGTAAACTGCGCCTCGACGGCGGCGCACAACTCGATCGTGGCATCGCCGTCATAAATAGCCTCTGCACCCCAAGGGGTCGAGAAATCCGCGGCAAGAGCTCCGATGACATGCCCCATAGCGGCAAGGGTCACTGCCGACACATGCTGCTCGTAGGGCATCGATAGCTCATTGGTGATCAGAATGCCGTCCACGCCACCCGACTGCAGCGCTTCGAGATCGCGCTTGGCGGCATCGATCACGCGCGAAACGCTGCCGCCCGGATAATACAGAGGATCGCCAGGCAGCGGCTGCAGATGCAGCATGCCAATTACCGGTTTCTCGGTCCCAAACATCGAAGCCATAAACGACATGGTCAATCTCCTTTAGCTCGCCGACTCACAGGCATCAACTGCTACTCGCCCAGCACCTCAACGAACACTTTTCGCTTCTGAGGCCCATCGAACTCCGCAAGGTAGATGTTCTGGGCCCCGCCACATACAATGTGGCCGTCTTGAACGGGGAAGAAGCAGCTATTGCCGCAAATCATGCTCTTGATATGACCACAGGAGTTATTGCCCGTGGCGCCATAGCTCGGCAAGAAATGAGCATGCGCATAGGGAGCATCGGGCGGGGCGATGCGATCGAGCGTCTCCATGAGATCGGTCTCCACGCACGGAAGCCCCTCGTTCACCACGATGCCGCAAGTCGTATGCGACAAAATAATAGCTGCCAGTCCATCGGTCACCGCGCTACGCTCGATGGCGGCATGCACATCTTCTGTGATGTCGATGAACTGGTCGGGCGCCGTCGATAGATAGCTCAATGTCTCGAGTGTCACCATGTCACTCATCACCTTTCAGAAAACGCAGCGCCGTACCGGAATACAGATTCTCCCGCGCCTCATCGCGCATGGGCACAGTATCAAGCGCCCGCTTGAGCTTGAAGGCGCGGAAGCGTGGCGTATTGCTGGCAAACATCACCTGATGAGACAGGGCGCGCTCATACCACAGCGGTCCCATATCGACGGTGAAGAGCCGCTGCATCATTTCTTCGGGCGAATCGATATAGGTAATAGAGGCGTCCGTATAGCAATTGGGATACTTGAGCAGCATCGCCACGGTCTCGCGCACCCAGGGCCAGCCAAAGTGCGTCAGGTTAAAGCGCACATCCGGATGCGTTGCGATGGTGTGCTCAAACGCAAGCGGGTGGCTTCGCGAAAGCTCCGCACCCGGCTCCCAGGACATACCGGCATGAAAAACTACCGGCTTGTTGTAGCGCTCACAGAGCTTGTAGAGCGGCTCGGCCACGGCATCATCGGGCGCAAAACCTTGCTTTGCCGGATGCAGGCAGAGCCCCTTGGCCCCCAGCTCGGTAAAGGCACGCTCCAGCTCATCGGCGGCGCCACTCACTTGCGGGTCCACGCTCGCGAATCCCCATAGGCGATCGGGGTGCGCGGCAACAAGCGCGGCAACCTGGTCGTTGGTGCCAAAGTGCCCGCCGCACGCCGTGGTCACATCGAGCGGCATGAGCACGCTTTTCCGCACATCGCAGACATCCATTTCGGCCACGAGCTCATCCCAGTCCATGGGGCCCATGTGCCCCATGCCAAACTCACGCTCCCAAAAACCAAAGCCGTCTGGCTCGTCGCCTGGCGTATAGATCTCGCCGTAGAGCATGGGCTGGACCAGCATATCGATTACCATCTTGCACTCCTTTCCAGGCTTTTATTCCTAGTACGGTTCGAACGACCCAATGACTCGGGACGAAAGCTCGGCACCGGCATGCATGCACGCCGGCACGTCAAGCCCATCCAGTACACCCTTGGTGAATCCGGCGATATACGAGTCGCCGGCGCCCACGGTATTGACGACCTTCTCGGCCGGCACGATCCCACATTCATAGAAGCGCTCACCGTCATAGGCGATGCTTCCCTTCTCGCCAAGTGTGGCGACTGCCACGCGCGGGCCCAGCTCCTGCACATGGCGCACCCAGTCGCGCAGCTCCGCGCTATCCTCCTCAAACGACATAAAGGCATAGTCCACGTAAGGAAAATGGTTCTCACAGGCGTATTCGGGATCTTGACTGAACACCGAAAAGTCCATGACGACGGTCTTGCCTGCCTCGTGCCATTCGGGCAGCAGGTCTAAGCAGTTTCCAAACAGGTCGGTATGGATGACATCGTGCTCCAGGATAAATGCCCGGTCATCATCGTTTGGTCGGTACGTTTCCATGACACCGTCAATCGCTTCCAGATGCACGCGGTCGACGCCGTCCTTCAACGCCATGAGCATCACCGAGGTATCGCCGTCCTCCACGCGAAGATGCGAGATGTCGAACCCCTCGGCAGCCAGCGCCTCGCGCATTTTGTCTCCGTACTCGTCCTTTCCGACGACCGACACCGCAGATACCGATACGCCCATTCGCGCTAGGTGAATACCCCAGTCGATGCCATTGCCAGTCGGATAGAACACGCCGATGTTTTGATACACGTCCGCACAGCAAAAGCCAGCTGCGCATGCTTTGATATCCATAGTCTTCTCCAGCAATCAAAAAGGGGCCCACCCAAGGCGAGCCCCTATCCGAATTCCGATGTAATCTAGCGTCAGTCAGCCAAGGCTTCAGCCCCAAGCCTCCCAGCGCTTTCTCAGGCTACTCGGTGATCGGAGCTCCGTGGCCCCAAGAGCCCTCCATGCCGCACACGGTCGAGGCAAAACCTGCCGCAAAATCGAGCGCACGCTCAATGGCCTCAGGTCCGTCCTCGCCGCGCTTGGCGGAATCGAGATAGCACATCAGGAATGAGGTCAGGAACGAGTCACCGGCTCCCATGGTGTCCTTCATGTCCGTTACGGGCTTTGCCAGCTGGCGATAGTAGCGCTCGCCGTCATAGGCGATGCAGCCCTCGGCGCCCGCCGTTGCGGACACAAAGCGCGGGCCCAAATTCTTAACCCAAGCGAGGCGCTCGCGAATCTCATCCTCACTTGCAGCATCGGCAGCGCTAAAGAAGGCGAAGTCGACAAACGGGGCAATCTGCTCATAGTATTCATCGGTGGAATCGTCCGAGAAGTCAAACGATACGGTGATGCCTGCAGCCTTCAGCTTGGGGAGCTCGCGCTCGGTAAAGCAGTAGTTGCCCGAGTGGACTACGTCGAACTGCTTCATGTATGCCAGATCGAAGCGATCGAGCACATAGCGCGCATCGCCACGGATGCCGCCCTCGTTGGAGCCGAGGAATACGCGGTCGCCATCGACCACGGTCACACGCGCCGCGCCGTTCTCGCCAATAAGCTGCTCGCACTTAGCGAGCTCGATGCCCTCATCCTCGAGACTTGCAATCACATGCTCGGCAGCGGCGTCGTTACCAAAGATGCCCATGTACGCGGAGCGCGCGGCGCCGCACTTCTTGGCGTAAACGGCAAAATTCACCGCATTGCCGCCGGGATACATGGTATGGATATGCTCATAGCGATCGACGACGTTGTCACCGAACCCGAGCGCGTTCACGTTAAAAGCCATGGTATCCATCCTTCCTAGTACTCAACAACGCCCATGTAGCGGCGGAAGTCGGGGTCGTGATCGAACACCTTGCCGCGCGCTGCACGCAGCTCGCAGTTCATAGCGTAGAACAGCACCGGATCCAGATAGGCACGAACGCTCGCCGGCACGGCCTCCATACCGTACTCCTTGGCATCAAGCACCATCAGCGTGTCGGTATGGGTCTCGAGGAACGCCAGGGCGCGCTCGTCCATAGGACGGCACTCGCTCGAGCCCATCTGCAAGAAGTAGAAGACGCCATCCTGGGTAGCCTCAAAGGGGCCATGGAAGTACTCGGCGGAGTGGATATAGCTGCAGTGCTGCCACTGCATCTCCATCAGCGAGCAGATAGCGAAGCCGTACGTCTGGCTAAAGTTGGGACCGCTGCCCAGGATATAGAAGAACTCATGCTCCTGGCAAAGCTTGGCGAAGCGATCGCCCAGCTCGGCATTTACCTTTTCGCGTGCGGGAGGCAGAATCTTATCCATTTCGGCAATACCGGCATACATGTCGGCGAGATCGGCGTAGCCCTCCTGCTGGTCGAGCAGCTCGGCCGCGAGCGACAGCGAGATACCGGCAGGAACTTCGGCCTGCGGAACGCCCTCGCCCCACGGGTACACCCAGGTGACCCACTTGCCATTATCGATCTTGGAACCGGCGTTATCGGTCTGCGCGATCACCGTCGCGCCCGCGGCAAGGGCAATCTCGCAGCCCTCGACGACCTCGGGGGTATTGCCGCTGTGACTGCAGGCAATGACCAGAGACTTCTCGCCCAGGCGACGGGGACGCATGATGTCGAACTCACGGGCCGTATAGATATACGAGGTGAACGTCGTCGCCTCGCGCTGCAAGAGCTCATGGGCCGGGATCAGATCGATCATGGAGCCACCGCAGGCGATCCAGTAGACGCTGTCGAACTTGCCCTTCTCGGCAATTGCTTCCTTAATCAGATCATGTGCGTTCATGTTTAGTTCCTTTCCAGCTTGGCCGGCCATGCAGGACGTGTCTTGCATGGCCGAGCAAAATCTTATCTAGTCAATCAGATACTTCTCGAAGGCGGCCATGTTCTTGGCATCTGCCGCCGCCGGATCATCGAAGTAGCGACCGTCCGTGATTTCCTGGCCCAACATGCCATCGAAACCATGGGCGTTGAGCGTGGCGACGAAGGCATCCATATCGTGCTTGCCGTCACCCCAGACCAGATGGCCATAGGGATCGCCGTCGATAAAGTGCATCTCGTGGATCGCACCGTCGCCAAATGCGGCAAACCAGTCCTCGAGCGACTCACCCGCAACGCCCATTGCGGTCGTATCGACCATAGGCTGCAGGTACGGACTCGCGACCTCATCAATCATGCGCTTAGCATCGGCGATGGTCGTCACAAGGTTGCTCTCCTCGGGACGCAGGCTCTCCATCGTTAGCACCAGACCGTGCTCGCCGGCATACTCCGCCAAGATGGATAGGTGCTCGCGACTGCGCTTCCACGCCTCTTCGCGATCCTCGTCCCAGTCACCCCAACCCGAGTTTACGGACATGCGGTCGCATCCCAGCACCTCGGCAAGCTCGATGCCATGCTTGAAGTACGCCAGGCTCCGCTGCTCATGGAGCGGCTTACGAGCGCAATACTGCCATGGGTAGACCACGTTCTCGGGACAGAGCGTCCGATAGCGCAGACCACGGTCGGCGGCCTTTTTCGCCAGAACCTCGGCCTCAAAATACCCAGTGTGATCGAGCGTCACATGGGGCTCGGCGCACCACAGCTCGATGGACTCAAAGCCCAGGCGCTGTTGCGTATCCAAAAAATAGTCGAGCGACCACATGATGTAGTGGATGTTCATGCCCGCGATCTGCTCGCGACGCAGCGTCGGTTTGGTTTCAGGCATGCTAAACCTCCTTATTTCGGTCGAACACGATACGTCCGTCCGACATGGTCATATCAACAGCAAGGTCACAAGCATCATGGTAGTCAAGGCCAAACACATCGCGATCGAGCACACAGATGTCGGCAAGCTTACCGGCCTCGAGCGTCCCCAGCTCATCCTCGCGCATGAGGTCATATGCGCCCCCTGCCGTCCACGCACGAAGGAGCTCGGCAATCGTCAGCGTATTGCCCTCATTCACGGACAAACCGTCGGCAAAGAAACCGCCGCATGCGCTAAATACTGATTCGCCCAAGCTCGGAATCAAGAGCGGGAGGTCGGTGCCACAGCACACCGTGCACCCCGCGCCTTCCATACCGCGACGGTTCCAGCTGTGCAGCAGTCGGACCTCGCCGATCTGCCGACGCATCATCGACAGGCAGTCCTCGCGTTTATCGAGCGTGAGGATCTGGGGGTAGACCTCGCAGATTCCGCCCAGCTTGCCAAACAGGGCAAGGTCTTCCGGATCAGAGTTCTCGAGGTCGGTAATCGCATGGCGTCGAAGCATGACTCCGTGTTCATCTCGCGGCAGCGAAGCATACAGCGCAACGGTGTGGCGAACGGCGCCGTCACCCTGACAATGAAGCGAGTAACGGAAGCCCTCGGCATCAATCGCGCGCAGCTCGTCCTCAATCAAACCCCACTCGGGCTCCTCGACAACCGTCTTGCCGGCAGCCCCTGCATCGGCCGTCTCCTCATAAGGATCGATCATCTCGGCAAGTCCTGCCCACACGCCACGATCGGTCATACGGTTGAAGCCCGAGAAACGAACAAACGGTCCCTGGAAGCGATCGCGCGCCGCACGAGCATAGGACAGATTCGCCCCGGCGCCCACCGGCTGCGACATCATGGAGACGCGAACCGTCAGCTCGCCAGATTCCTCACGACGCGCCATCTCGTCGGCAAATCCGTAATAGTCGTCGAAGGCCATCTCTTTGATAGCCGTGACACCGCGAGCGTTCAGCATCGCCATGTAATCAGAATACCCGGCGCGTACCTCGGGAAGCGCCAGGAAGTCCCGCATCATACGCCAGGTCTTCTCGGCGTAGCAGGCCTCGGGCGTAAAACCATAGCGCTCGCTGGCGGCGGCGTTGAGAACGCACGTCTCGGCACCCGGAGTAAAGCAAACAACAGGAACGTCTCCGAAGGCGTCGTCGAGCGCTGCCGCCGTTTTTTCATTCTCGGCGCCTTCGGCGAGCGATGCGGGAAGGTCGTGCCCAAAGGCGGCGGCACAATCGAGATGGGCATCCTTCCACAAACGCAGAAGCGCTACCACTTCGTCGACGTCAGAGGCTTCGGATAAGTCGGCTCCCAAGCTCCGCAACGCCCAGCCCGTATAGAACGTATGCACATCGACCAAGCCAGGCATGACCGTTCTGTCGCCACAATCGATCACCTCATCTGCCTGGGCGAGAAACGAGTCTGCCTCGCCAGCGCTACCGACGGCTTCAATCCGATTGCCGCGTACCGCGACAAAACCTTCAAACGGCTGGTCTTCCGTACCGGTGAAGACGCTCTTGGACGTCAGCACCGTCAAACGATCGGACATCGCGACCTCCTTACGCCGGAAGCATGCCGGAGATGGCGGTAATGACCAAGCCAAACACGACCATGAAGATGAAGAACTTCCAGATGGTCTTCCACCATTGGCCAAACGAGATCTTTGCCACGGCAAGGCCCGCCACCGTCATACCTGCCACGGGGCTAATGGTGTTAATGGTCTGGTTGGCAAACTGCAGCGCCGTTACGGCGGCTTCGGGGTTGAGGCCCATAAGCTCGGTCAAAGGACCCATGACAGGCATGGTAAGCGCGGCCAGGCCGGAGCTCGAAGGAACCAGGAAGGACAGGAGGCCAAGGACAACGTACATGAACGTGGTGTACACGGCGGCAGGGGCTCCAGCAAGCAGAGTGGCAAGTGCCTGAAGGATGGTGTCGATAATCATGCCGCCCTCGGCGATGACCAGAATGCCGCGAGCGATACCGATAACGACGGCTGCGTAGGCAAAGTCGGCAAGACCCTTAACGAACTCATCGGCGATGGTCTGCTGGTCAAGACCGCCCAGGATACCGGCGAGCAGCCCCATGCCAAGGAACACGGCAGAGATCTCGTTCATATACCAGCCCTGCGTAACAAGACCCCACACGATAAGCGCCATACCACCGGCAAAATCAATCAGCACGAGCTTCTGGCGAGTGGTGAACTCTTCCTCGATGGAAGCATCGGTCACGGAGAACTCAATGCGCTTGAGTTTGTCGTCCTCGAACGTAACGGACGACTTGGGGTTCTTCTTGACGCGCATGGCATAACGCATGGCCCATGCGATGCCGGCGGCGGTGAAAATAACCCATGCAACGGCACGCAACCACAGCTGCGGGTTGCCCTCGATGCCAATGATGCCCTGCGCGATCAAAACGTTGAACGGGTCAATCGTCGAGGCGCAGTAGCCCAAGTTGGGACCGAGGAAGCAGATGATAAATGCCGTCATGGAGTCATATCCGATGCCCATCATGATGGGGATGAAGATGGCATAGAACGGCAGGGCTTCCTCAGACATGCCAAACGTGGTGCCGCAAATGGACAACAGCGTCATGGTAATAGGAATGATGAGGATGTCTTTGTTTTTGAGCTTTTTAATCACGCGGCTCATACCGGCGTTAAGCGCGTTGGTCTTGGTGATGATCGCGAACGAGCCGCCGATCAGCAAGACGAACGCAACGACGTCGGCGGCCTCTTGAATACCCTTAGTAGGCGCCTGCAGGACCGCAAAGATATCTTGGCCCAGGTTAACGGTCTCGCCGGTCTCGGAATCGGTATAGTTCTTATCGACCTGTTCATAGGTTCCGGCAACGGCGACTTCGCGCTCGCCTGCCGCAGTCGAGATCGTCTTGCGCTGGTATTGGCCAGAAGGAACGACCCAGGTTAAAACTGCAAAAACCACGATCAGCAAGAACATGATCGTATAGACGTGCGGTAATTTGAATTTGAAACGTCTGTTTGTCTTCTTCGCCTTCGTATCTGACATAGATACCTCCAAAGAACCCGAGACCTTATCGTGTCTCGCTTTAACGTTCGCGCAATGCAAACGTCCTATGACGTTCTATAGATTATCAGCGTGTTTTTAGCACTTCAAGGATATTTCGGACAGATTACGAGGACTCGGGTGAACGGTCGTTCAACGGCGGCGAACGGCAAAAACGCCCGGCAGGCAATTTAGCCTGCCGGGCGTTCTCTTGATCAACGTCCTAAATATCAAAAACGTAGCGCGATCCTACAATCCGCTGTCGGCCGATGATAAACGGCCGCTGCTGCTCGTCATAGAAATATGCCTCCATATAAAACAGAGGCTCTCCCGTGGGAACGGACAGCAGCCGGGCGACTTCGGGTGACGCACACGCGATCTCAAGCGTGCACGGCTCGGTGCGAGCAGGCCCGCGACCCGTCTGTTCGCGCACGACCTCGAAAATTGATTGATCGGTAAGGTCCGCCTTCGCCAAAAAGGCGTTGTCTTCATAAACGTACGTGTTGTTCTCGAGCATCACGGGGATGCCATCGGCGGTGCGCACGCGTTCGATGCAGATCAGCTCCGACCCAGCGGGAACGCCAAAAAACTGCGCTTCGGTAGCATCGGCCGGCAACACTTTTCTTGAGACAATACGCGCCCCGGGCTCCATCTCGTTGACGCGGCAGGCGTCCGAAAAACTCTGAACGTCGTCCTTCTGGCGGATTTTACGCTTGAGCTTGGGGGCGTTTACAAACGTGCCCCTCCCCTGCTGCTTGGTTAGGTAGCCCTGCTGCACGAGCTCCTCAATGGCCCGCCGAACGGTAACGCGACCAACTTTGTAGCTTTCGGCCAATTCGAATTCATTCGGTATCCGAGCGCCCGCCTTATAGGTACCAGAATTGATGTCATTTTTGATGATATCGATAACCTGTTGATATAGCGGGATTGCCGCTTTTCCGTCGGTCAGCCCTTCAGTCGATGGCATTTGCCCTCCCCTAGCAAATATGGAATCAATAATCGGTGCGGATTACGCATCGCCAGTCCTACGCAAGCTCCAGCAGCTCCGGCAGCTGGTCGATGATCTTGTCAGCGGCATCCTGGCTAAAGCCGAAGCGCTCCTCGCGCTTGGCGATCACCGTCAGACCCGCTCGCTTGCCGGCAGTGATGCCAGGGACGGAGTCCTCGACGCAGCAGCAACGGTCCGCAGGCAATCCCAGCAGATCCAGCGCATGCAGGTAAATATCGGGTTCGGGCTTGCTCTCCTTAAACTGCTCGCCGCTCACCACGTACTCAAAGGCATCCGACAGGCCGCACGCATCGAGCACTTCCTCGATGCTGTCCATGGGAGACGAACTGGCCAGCGCCACGCGAACGCCGCGACGCGGGAGCTCGCGAATCGTCTCCACGGCGCCCGGATTGATCAAGGTCTGATAATCGCGCGGGCGTTTATGCGCCCACTCATCCCAGCGGGCCAGCGCCTCCTCGCCGGTAAAGTGTCCCTTTCCGGCGCGCTCAAACCAATCGACCAGCATATGCAAGAAGAACTGGTGCGAGGTACCAACCTGCCCGTTCAACTCCTCTTGGGTCAGGTTCAGCCCAAGCTCTTTGGCAAACGCAGCGGTCTCCCCCAGGTAATAATACTCGGTATCGACGATGACACCGTCCATGTCAAAGATAACGGCGTCGAACGGAAATGCGGACACGGCACCCTCCCTAACAAAAAGGCGCCCGCAAGCGGACGCCCGAACCATGCACTATCGGCGATTCTAACCCAGCAGCCTATCGAGTGCCACCGCGATGCCGTCTTCGTTGTTATCGGCGGTCACCATCTGGGCCACGGCCTTGACCTCATCGACGGCGTTGCCCATGGCGACACCGGTGCCGGCCCACTCGATCATGGACTTATCGTTCTGACCGTCGCCAAACGAAACGACCTCACTGGCATCGATACCCAGCTTGGGCAGAGCGCCCTGCAGCGCGCGGGCCTTATCGATACCGGGCGCCGTAAACTCAAAGTACCAATCGGCCGTGAACATGCCCGAAAGCGTCTCGGTAAAGGGCGCGTACATCTCCTCGTGATGCGCCTGCAGATAGGCCGGATCGCCCGCGGTGAGCAGTTTGTCTACGGGGTAAGCATCCGCGACTTCATGAAGGCTCTCGACCTCGCGAATCTTAAGATCGCACGCGTCGCGCTCATACTTGACGATGTTCTTCTGCGAACCGTCCGGCAACGTGATCATGCAACGATACGAGTCCACGACATGCAGGTCGCGACCGAGCGAGATCATGGGAATCACGTCAAAGTTGCGCAGGTGGTCGAGCAGACGGTGCAGCTCGTCGACCGGCATAGCCTGGTCAAACAGCACCTCGTCGGTCTGAGCATCGACCACGTGCGCACCATTAAAAGCCACCAGCAGGCCATCGTGGTTCTGAAGATCGAGCTCCTGCGCCAGAGCATGAAGCCCCCATGCGGGACGGCCCGAAGCCAAGATGAGCTTGATGCCCGACTCCTGCGCCGCGAGCAGTTTCTCGCGCGTGCGCGGGCTGATCACCTTCTGGTCGTTGGTGAGCGTACCGTCGATATCCATTGCAATGGCCTTGATTGCCATATATGCCTCCCTGCGTTGAGTTTGTCGCGCACCATCATATCCGAGCCGAGCATCCCCCGAAGAACATTTTTGAAAAAGATACTTGCCAAATCGCTGGAGCCTGATTAAGTTAAAAATGACCGCAACGTTGGTCACCATTTGGTCGAGCATATTCAGTTTCAGTTTTCAGCATGTAAGAGAAGGAAGATCGGCATATGAACACCAAGCATCTTTTATCGACAACTAAATAGCGGAGCAAGACCGCCCAAGGCGCTCGTTGACGTCAGCTGTTCCGTCTAAGCACGGAGCACGCCCATCACCCGGCAAACGTCCTTCGAGCATATTGGCCCCATAGCACCCAATCCAGCACATCAAGAACCGCAAGCACATCACCAACGACACCCAGCACATCACTCGCAAGCAAGCACATCACAGATTGGAACCGCCATGAACACCACCCGTCCCCAAACCGCCGGCACCGTTCTCCAGACTCGCATCGACCGCGCCCTGCACGGCGGCTACGACGCCAGCTTCGCCGCCGCCACGATTGCGAACTTCGCCTTGCTGCCCATCGACGAGGCTCTGAGCAACCATGAGTTTTCGGCGAATCGCTGCGTCGAGACCATGGACGATCCGGCCATCCACGAGTTGACCGATCCTTATCTCGGACCCCACGGCAAGACCGACGGCCCGTATACCATGGGCCATCTGGCGCATATGGTTACCGCACTCGACACTAAGCTTCGGCTCGAGATGGACGATGAGACGCGGATGACATTGATGGATCATCGATACGACCTGCAGAACGCCCTGACCTTTCCCATCCATGACCTCGCCATGGGCCTCAACGCCCTGGAGGCACGGCATCAGCAGGCAACCTGCGGGCAAGATGACATGCAGGGCCCGCCGGGCATCATGGTGCTCGACCGCGAACGCTACAACCGCGCAACTGCCCGGTTTCAAGCCGGCCCGACAACGGTGCGCACCCTGATCGACATGCTCCGCATACTCAGCCTTAATCGTCTCTTCGACGGCTACCGGGCACTGGCGCCCGCTGGCCTTCGCGCCCAAACGATCCGGATTATCGATATCCAACAGCGACAGTTCAAGCGTTACCGCGACGATTGGGAGATGAGCCAAGGCATCGTCCACTTCTACCAGAAGCGCTATGACCCCAACGAGCTTCCCGACGTTCTCGAACGCCAGCTGCGTCTCGTCTACACCGCGCCCATTGCCACACTGATGCGATTGGGCGCATTCGACGAGTCACTGGCAAAAGCCGCCGACCGCAAAGTCACAACGGAGCTTGAGCGCAGACTCGAGCGAGCCTTTGAGCTTTAGCGCCAGCTTCACCAACCCTAATAGAACCTCGTCCTACGTTAAGAAAGGAACCTTCATGGACACCACTAAGACCCCTGTCATCAGCCCACTCACGATGCGCGAATCGGCCCGCGGCGTCACGCTAACCTCCGTTTACGGCGAGATGCTCGCCCGTCGTGAGCTTTCCGTCGTGGGAGACATCAACAGCGCGATGGCGCATGACCTGTGCCAGCAGATCCGCCTACTCGAAGCCGCCGACCCCACCGCCCCCGTCACCGTCTTTGTCGCCAGCCCCGGCGGCAATGTGCGCGCCGGCCTCGCCATCTACGACACCATGCGCCTCTCGCCGTGCCCCATCCACACCGTCTGTCTGGAGTTTGCGGCCTCTATGGGCGCCATCATCTTTATGGGTGGCGACGAGCGCCGCATGGCGCCTCATGCAGAACTCATGATTCACGACCCGCTCATCCCGCAAGGGGCCGGAGGCTCGGCCCTAGCACTCCAGGAGACAAGCCGGCGTCTCATGCAGACCCGCAAAACCCTGACGCAAATCCTGTCTGATCGCAGCGGCCTTTCGGCCAAGCGCGTACAGACGCTCACGGCAAAGGACACAAATCTTTCGGCCGAGCGCGCCGTCGAGCTCGGCTTTGCCCACGGCATCCTCACCTCGACCAAGGAGACCGCCCATGTCTAACCTCAACGCAGCCCTGCACGCCCCGGCCCCCACCATCCTTGCGCAAGCCCACACACTCTCGTGTGATACGCGTCGAACGGGCCTCAACAACAATATGCTCGTAATCGGGCCTTCGGGCGCCGGCAAGACCCGCAACGTTCTTAAGCCCAACCTGCTGCAGATGAATGCAAGCTATATCGTGCTCGATACCAAGGGAACACTCTGCCGCGAAGTCGGACCCGCGCTTGCCGCACACGGCTATCGTGTACAGCGCCTCAACTTTGCCGATCTTGACGATACGGTCACCATGCCCAAGGACGTCGAGCAGTGTGGCTACAACCCGCTCAACCACATCCGCCGCACCAAAGACGGCAAGCCCAACCAGCAGGACATCATCTCGGTTGCCAAGGCCATCTGTCCCGTCGAGGACCAAACCCAGCCGTTTTGGGACCATGCGGCAGCCAACCTGCTTTCCTGCCTGATCGCCTATGTGTGTGAACAGCTGCCCGTGGAGGAGCAGACGTTTTCATCGGTGATCGACCTTTGCGAACATCTCCAGGACCGCGCTACAGCACGCCTCTTCGACGACCTGCAGACCACCGACCCCACAAGCTACGCGCTCTCACTCTGGCGGCGCTACTCCCCCACCATCACGGCCGAAAAGATGCATGCGAGCATCATGGGCATCCTTGCCGAAAAGGTCATGTGCCTGGGCTTTGATGGTGCACGCCGTCTGTACACCGATGCGAATCAGATCGATTTCGCGGCTCTGGGATGCGAGCGTCGAGCGCTCTTCGTCACCGTCAGCGATCTCGACCGTAGCCTCGATCCGCTCACCAACCTGTTTGTAACGCAGGCCTTCGCGGGACTCATCCGCTACGCCGACGCGCAGCCCGACGGTCGCCTTGCGATACCGGTTCGATTTATGCTCGACGACTTTGCTAACCTGCAGATGCCGCAAATCGATAACGTTCTGTCCATCATCCGCAGCCGCAAGATCTGGGCAACCCTATTGCTGCAGTCAACAAACCAGCTCGATGCGCTCTATGGCGAGGCGCGCGCTCGCTCCATCATGGGCAACTGCGACACGCAGCTCGTACTAGCCTTTCAGGACCCCGAAAGCGCCCGCGTCTTTTCCGAGCGTGCCGACGTGCTGCCCAGTACGCTCATGGCAACGCCCGTCGACCGCTCTTGGCTGTTCGTCCGCGGCCGCGCTCCCCAGCAGGTCGAGCGCTTTAGGCTCGAGGACCACCCGCTCTACACAGAGCTCCCCGAAGCCCAAAGCGCCCAGGTCGAATTCGACCGCTAACGACGTTGCGCGACCCATCGTATCCGACCGACAACAGAAAAGGGGCCCGTATCCCAACGGATACGGGCCCCTTTCGGCCATGACCTATCTCAGCAACAAAGACTACTTGCGGTGAGCGCGGTAGAACTCGATCGCGCCATCTTATCCGAGCCGGGGCACGTTCGCATAGCGTGGCGCGTGACGGTTGCAAAACCACCCCATTTGAAACAAACGCAAAAAAGTACTTGCAAAGACGCGTTCCGACATATAAGTTGATAAAAGACCGCCGTTGCGGTTTTAAGTAGATCGAGCATATGAAGTTTGAGTTTTAGCGTGTAAGAGAAGGAAGATCGGCAAAGTACAACCCCAAACGCAATGACAACTTAATGAGGTAACTGCCACATGTGAGGCACCCAGGGCATTGCTGTCTCGATTTTGAGCACGATGCCTTCCACCTTGCATGGGCCGTTCCATCCCGCCCCTGCAGCAACTGCCTCACGGGCTCATTGAAAACCGCATAGCACCCCAACGTCAGCACATCACCCACGGCAAGCACATCACTCACGACAACCAACACATCAACAAACAGCACGAACATCAACCGATTGGAGAAGCTATGACAAACCACCACGCTGAAGACGGCGATAAGAAAAGCATTCTGGATGCCCGCATTGAGCGGGCATATGCAAACGAATATGACGCCGCCTTTGCCGCCGCGACCATCAAGAACTACGCGTCGCTACCGCTCGCGACGATCTTGGCCGACCACCCTCAACTGCTGAAGCGCTGCACAAAGATCATGGGCGACCCCGACATTCGCAAGCTGACAGACCCCTATGCCCCAAAACGTGACAACGATTCGTACGTTCTTACCGTAGGCTGCCTAGCCCATATGCTTACGGCGCTCGAAACGAAACTCAAGCTCGAATGGGAACCCGACGAGCGCCATGAACTCGAAAGCAAGCGGAACACCCTGCGCACTGCACTGTTCCTTCCGTTGGACGGCCTCAAGCGCTGCAACGTCGAGCTCAATACACAGGCGCGGCAAAAGCCCGGGACCACGGGGCAGAAAACTCCAAGACCCCATGCGGCCATCGTCGACCGCGACCGATATAACCGCATGACCGCGCACTTTTCCGCCGGGGGAGCAGCCATAAGGACGCTGATCGACCTGCTGTGCCTCCTGAGCATCAACGAGCTATTTGAGGGCTATCTCGCCCTTGTTCCCGCGACGGCACCCAAGTCGGTAGCAAAGATCATCGAGACCTGCAGACGCCAGTTTGAGCGCCATCGCAATGGCAGCGAGATGAACGCCAGTATCGCGCAGTACTACGCGGCTCATTACAAAAATGACGGATGTGCCCCTGTCGAGCATCAGCTGCGGCTCGCCTACACCACGCCCGTCGCAACGCTCCATCGCTTTGGAGCCCTTGGCGCTTGCGAGCCGCACGAACAGGCAGCCTGCCCCACAACCGAGCTCGATCTCAGGCTCGGACGAACCCTGTAGCCCGCCAGCCCCTCCGCGGGCAACAATCCTATTCCACAACACAACCAACAGAAAGGAGTCCTCATGGACACCAATCATTCCCCCATCATCAGCCCCCTCACCATGCGTGAATCCGCCCGAGGCATCACGCTCACCAGCATTTACGATGAGATGCTCGCCCGTCGCGAGCTCTCCGTCATGGGAGACATCGAAACCCCGATGGCCCACGACCTATGTCAGCAGATCCGCCTGCTCGATGCCACCGACCTCAGCCGCCCCATCACCATATTTGTCGCCAGCGCCGGCGGAAGCGTGCGATCGGGTCTTGCGATCTATGACGCCATGCGCCTCGCATCGTGCCCCATCCGCACCGTCTGCCTGGAATTCGCCGCGTCCATGGGCGCCGTGATCTTTATGGGCGGCGACGATCGCCGTATGGCGCCCCATGCAGAGCTCATGATTCACGACCCGCTGATCCCCCAGGGGGCAGGCGGCTCGGCACTTGCGCTGCAGGAAACCAGCCGGCGTCTCATGCAGACCCGCAAGACCCTCACACAAATCCTCTCGGACCGCAGCGGCCTCACGCCCAAGCGCATCCAGTCCCTCACTGCAAAAGACACCTACCTTTCGGCCGAGCGCGCCGTCGAGCTCGGCTTTGCCCACGAAATCCTCTCGACCACCAAGGAGGTCGCCCATGTCTAACCTCGCCAGCCGCCTCGCCGCATCTGAACCCGCATCGTCCACCATCCTCGCCAAGGATCGAACGCTTTCCTGCGACACCCGCCAAACGGGACTCAACAACAACGCACTTGTGATCGGCCCCTCGGGAGCCGGCAAGACCCGAAACGTCCTCAAGCCCAACCTGCTGCAAATAAACGCAAGCTACATCGTGCTCGACACCAAAGGCACGCTCTGTCGCGAAGTGGGACCCGTGCTGGCAGCCCACGGTTACCGCGTGCAATGTCTCAACTTCGCCGACCTCAACACCGTCCCGGCCCTTGCGCCCGGCATCGAGCGCTGCGGCTACAACCCCCTGAGGCACATTCGCCGCAAGGCGGACGGCAGGCCCAACCAGCAGGACATCCTCTCGGTGGCAAAGGCCATCTGCCCCATCGAGGACAACAACCAGCCTTTTTGGGATCATGCGGCGGCAAACCTGCTGTCGTGTCTTATCGCCTACGTCACCGAACAGCTGCCCGCCGACGAGCAGACGATCAGCTCGGTCATCAAGCTGATCGAGCACCTGCAGGACGGTGCCACGGGTCGATTGTTTGACGACCTGATCACGACCGACCCCCAAAGCTATGCCCTCTCGCTATGGCGGCGCTACGCCATTACGCAAAATGCCGAGCGCATGCACGCGAGCATCGTCGGCATCCTTGCCGAAAAGGTCATGTGTCTGGGATTCGACGGTGCGGCACAGCTCTATCGTGAGTGCCATCAGGTGGACTTCGCTTCCATGGGACACACCCCCTGCGCCCTGTTTGTAACCGTGAGCGATATTGACCGCAATCTCGATCCGCTGACCGGCCTCTTTATTTCGCAGGCGTTTATGGGCCTCATTCGTGAGGCCGATAGGCAGCCCGACGGCAGCCTGCCCGTGCCCGTGCGCTTTATGCTCGATGACTTCGCAAATCTGCAGATCCCCCAGATCGACAACGTGCTCTCGATTATCCGAAGCCGCAACATCTGGGCAACGCTGCTGCTGCAGTCGACCAACCAGCTCGATGCGCTCTATGGCGAGGCACGCGCACGCTCCATCATGGGCAACTGCGACACGCATCTGGTGCTGGCGTTCCAAGATCCCGAGAGTGCCCGGGTGTTTTCCGACCGCGCCGACGCGCTGCCCAGCACGCTCATGGCGACGCCGATCGATCGCTCGTGGCTCTTTGTGCGCGGCCACACTCCCGAACAGGTCGAGCGCTTTAGGCTCGAAGACCATCCGCTCTACGGGGAGCTGCCCGAGGCGCAGCGAGGCCATGCGGAGGCCGAGCTCTAGACGCAGGGCCCTCGCAGCACGCGACGCTCTGGCGAAGATCCTTAAAGGCCGTGCGCCCCGGGACCACGGCAAAGCAAAGGGGCCCGCATCCGATGGGATACGGGCCCCTGGCTATAAGGCGCGATGCGTTGACAGCAGCGACTACTTGCGGTGCGCGCGATAGAACTCGATGAGCGCCTGGGTCGAAGCGTCCTGCTCGGCCTTGGCGGCGTCATCGTGGAAGGCCGGGGTGATCTGTTTGGCAAGCTGCTTGCCCAGCTCGACGCCCCACTGGTCGTAGGAGTCGATGCCCCAGACCGTGCCCTCGACAAACGTGATGTGCTCGTACAGGGCGATGAGCTCGCCGAGCGCGAACGGGGTCAGCGTGTCGCCGAAAATCGAGGTCGTCGGACGGTTGCCCTCAAAGCAGCGGGCCGGGACGATCTGCTCGGGCGTGCCCTCGGCACGAACCTCGTCGGCCGTCTTACCAAAGGCGAGCGCCTTGGTCTGGGCCAGGAAGTTGCCCAGGAACAGCTCGTGGACATCCTGACCGCTGTCGGTTGCGGGGTTGGCGGTATTGGCGAAGGCGATGAAATCGGCCGGAACCACCACGGTGCCCTGGTGCAGCAGCTGGTAGAAGGCATGCTGGCCGTTGGTGCCGGGCTCGCCCCAGAAGATCTCACCGGTGTCGGAGGTCACGGCGCTGCCGTCCCAGCGGACATGCTTGCCGTTGGACTCCATGGTGAGCTGCTGCAGGTAGGCCGGGAAACGATGCAGGTACTGGCAGTACGGCAGCACGGCGTGGCTCTTGGAGCCGAAGAAGTTGACGTACCAGACGTTGAGCAGGCCCATCAGCGCGACGGCATTGTTCTCGAGCGGCGTGTTGCAGAAGTACTCGTCGATGGCGTGGAAGCCCTCGAGGAACTGCTGGAAGCGCTCGGGACCGAGCACGACGATCAGCGACAGGCCCACGGCGGAGTCGACAGAATAGCGGCCGCCGACCCAGTTCCAGAAGCCGAAGGCGTTGGCGGGGTCGATACCGAAGGCCTCAACCTTCTCGAGTGCGGTGGAAACGGCGACGAAGTGCTTTGCCACGGCCTCGGCGTTCTGCTCATCGGAGCCGTCGATGGCGCCCTGAGCCTTGAGCTGCTCGAGCATCCAAGTCTTGACCTCGCGGGCGTTGGTGAGGGTCTCGAGCGTGGTGAAGGTCTTGGAGACGATGATCACGAGCGTGGTCTCGGGATCCAGGCCGCGGAGCTTCTCTGCCTGGTCGTTGGGGTCGATATTGGAGATATAGCGGCAGTCGATACCGGCGTCGGCATAGGGACGCAGGGCCTCGTAGGCCATGACCGGGCCCAGATCGGAGCCGCCGATGCCGATGGATACCAGATGCTCGATCCTCTTGCCGGTAACACCCTTCCACTCACCGGAGCGCACGCGCTCGGCGAAGGCATACATGCGGTCGAGAACCTCGTGCACGTCGGCGACGACGTCCTGGCCGTCGACGATGAGCTGGCCCTTCTCGCTTGCCGGGCGGCGCAGCGCGGTGTGCAGGACGGCGCGGTCCTCGGTGGTGTTGATGTGCTCGCCGGAGAACATGGCGTCGCGGCGCTCCTCGAGCTTTACCTCGCGGGCAAGATCGCACAGCAGCTTGACGGTCTCATCGGTCACCAGGTTCTTGGACAGGTCGAAATGCAGGTCACCGGCGTCAAAGCTCAGCTTGTTCACGCGCTCGGCATCGGCGGCGAACCAGGCCTTGAGGTCGATACCCTCGGCCTCGAGCTTCTCCTGATGAGCCTCGAGCGCCTTCCAAGCGGCAGTCGACGTAGCATCGATAGGTGCGGCAACAGTTGCCATAGAGTCCTCCTCAGCATACGGGCGCACGCCTCCATGCGCCCGGACATTCAGATGCCACTATTCTAGCGCAGGTCAAGACCATAATCAGCGAGCGTTGCCAATCCGCCCCCAAGCGGCAACCGACCAAAAAGGGACAGGTTAATTTTGGCAGGTCAAACGCTTTACCTACCAAAATTAACCTGTCCCTTTATGGCGGACATTAGGCCGCGGCGCACACGCTGCCGAGCAACTCGCGCAGAGGAGACCCAATGCCCTCAAGCAGTTCGGGAGCGATGATGGCAAAAACGGGAACCTCGCCGGCCCCCGCGACGGCAGGCACCTTGCCCTCCGAGACAATACATCCATAAGGGACAAAACCGTCTTCGCCGGCATCGAGCGCCGCCATGCGACGCGTGAGTTCGCGCGCAAAGCCGGCGGTATCGGCATCGCCGATCGCCAGGACAAAGTCCACGCCTTCGTCGGTCGTCAGGGCCACGGCTTCGTCGATCAGCTCGTCTCCCCCGTCGCCCTCGACCGAGCCGCAGCGGAAAAGTACACGTTCGAGTAGGGCTCGATCAAGCGAGCCAAGTGCCGCCGAAACGAGCTCATCGCGCGTATGCTTGTCTCCACCCAGCACAACCAGCGCCTTGGTGCCACCGTAGTGAGCGACCAATCGTCCGCACCAGCGAGCCACGTCTCCATCCGCAACAAGGCGCGTCGGCATACCAAACCCATAATTGACCATCTTTTCCACAACCTTCCGTGCGTATAGGCGGTATCAATCGTTAGGCCCATGCTACGAAGCGAGGTTTTCCGAGCTGTTTCGCACTCTTTAGAGCTGCGTTAAAACCCGATGCAGCCGCACGGCCATACCTACCAAAACAAACCAGTCCCTTTTTGGCAGGTTTTGACGATGTCCGGATGAGCGGGTATTATCGAACAGGTATTCGATAAGAACATGTGTTTGATGGGAGGACGCGTGGGGCACGAGCGTCACACCTATATCTGTATCGACCTTAAAACGTTCTACGCCAGCGTCGAGTGCGTCGACCGCGGACTCGACCCACTCACTACGTGCCTGGTCGTTGCCGACGAATCGCGCGGACGCACGACCATCTGCCTCGCCATCACCCAGGCCATGAAGGACTTAGGTATTCACAATCGCTGCCGCCTGTTCGAGATTCCCAACGGCATCGACTACATCAAGGCCGTACCGCGCATGCAGCACTACATGGAGGTGTCGGCGCAAATCTACGGTATCTATCTGGAATACGTCAGCCCCCAGGACGTGCACGTCTACTCCATCGATGAGTGCTTTATCGACGTGACACCCTATCTGGACCTCTATCACACCGATGCGGAAGGCTTCGCCTGCATGTTGCGCGACGAGGTCCTGGCACGCACCGGCATTACAGCAACGGTCGGCATCGGTCCCAACCTGTTCCAGGCCAAGGTTGCGCTCGATATCACCGCCAAGCACGTGCCCAGTCGCATCGGCAAACTCGACGACGAGACCTTTCGCAAGGAGATCTGGCCCCATCGTCCCATCACCGACATCTGGGGCATCGGCCCCGGTGTGGCAGCCCGTCTCGAGAAATACGGCGTCTACGACCTGATGGGCGTCGCCGCACTCGACGAGAACCTGCTCTACGACGAACTCGGCGTCAATGCCGAATATCTCATCGACCACGCCTTCGGGCGTGAGCCGACAACCATCGCCGATATCCAAGCTTATCGCCCGCAGGCGACCTCGACTACCACAGGACAGGTGCTCTCGAAGGGCTATGCCTATGAGCAGGCCTATACGGTTTTGCGCGAGATGGTAGATGCCGCCGTGCTGGACCTGGTCGACAAACACGTGGTCTGCGACAGCATTTCGCTCTTTGTAGGCTACGCGAGCGAGCGCGCCGACATACGCCGCCTCGATGCCAGCGGAACGGCGCAATATATAGATGGTTGTGGGCACCTGCGCTCAAGCACATCGAGCATCGAACCCGCCGCAACCGCCGGCCCCGAGCTCGCGCCCCGCGCGCCCAAGCCCGTTCAGCGTGACGATGAACGCCGGCGTTTGGTACGAGAGGCTCAGGCAATTGACGGCATCTTTGTGGGCGAGCACGGCGGCAAGCCGCGCGGTGGCTACGCCGCGCTCTTTGCACACTCCAACGCCTCGCGCAAGCTGCCCGAGCGCACCAATTCGTTTAAGAAGATCATGGGGTATTTCGATGACCTTTGGGCGCAAACGGTCGACCCCAAGCGACCGGTCAAGCGCATCAATCTGGGCTTTGGCAATCTGATGCCCGAGGAATTTGCCACCGTCGATCTGTTTAGCGATGTCGAGGCCGATGAGCGCGAACGCGACCTGGCGCGCACCGTCCTGGCCGTGAAAGGCAAGTACGGCAAGAACGCGCTGGTCAAGGGATTAAGCTTTACCGCCGGCGCCACCGCGCGCGAACGCAACGACCAAGTTGGAGGACACCGTGCCTAAACCCAAACAGCAGCCTGTGCGCCCGCCAACTGCCTTCGAGCGCTTGACGGACCCCGAGGGAAGACGCCGCGCCGCCGACCCCAACCTCACCGTCAACGGTTCCGTCCGCGCCAACCGCGCCGCGCAGTTTATGCCCTTTGCCGCCCTCACGGGATACTACGAACTCGTGCGCAAGCAAGAGATCACCGTTGAGCCCAAGTGTGAATTGACAGAAGAAAAAGCCCTCGAGCTTTCCAAAAAGCTCGAGGGCCTCAAACGTGGCGACTTAGTCCGTGTCACCTATTACGATACGTACGGCTACCGCGCCCGCACCGGCATCCTCGACGAGGCGCTCCCCGCCTTCAAGCTCCTCAAGCTCCGAGACATCGCCATCGACTTCGACGACATCCAGGACATTGAGCTACGCGGTCGAGCCTAGCGACGTTCCCCGCACCAAACACGCGCCCTACAGTTTCATGACGTAATAGCCCGCATCCTTCACCGCCGCCTCAAGCGCGTCGCGGTCGATTGGGTTTTTAGAGCGCACGCGCGCCGTGTGGTCGGCATACGTCACCGTAGCCCAAACGCCATCGAGCGCATTGAGGGCATTCGTCACGTTCTGAGCGCAGCCGTCACAGCTCATCCCGCCGATGAGCAGCTCCTCGCTATAGGGGTAATGAGACGAATCGGTATCCGCGACCACGACCTTCTTGGCCTTCTTGCCGCTCGCACCCTCGCTACAGCAACTCTTCCCGTGTGTCGAAGCGGCAATGCGACGCAACCCAAAAAACAAACCGACGGCAATCACGGCGAGCACAATAATATTTGCAGGGTTAAGCAAGTCGTCCATGCGATCCCCTTTCTCCAAACTCTCATACCTATACCCCCATGGGGTGTTCCCATCTTACTCCAAACTCGTGTCGGTTCAGTCAATTAGTTTCCCGCTTCAAACTTTTTTGTTGACCTTGGCTTACTTTCGTGTATAAGTTTTCCTAGGCTAACAACTGAGGACCCGAAAGGAGCATCGTGACTCGAACCATTGACATCCCAACATACCAAACGGCTGTCGTGCGCAACTGCTCCCCTACGCTCGCAGGTATCAAGCCAGCTTCGCTCTTTACCTATCCCGGCGTTTACGCCAACCAAAACGGAAAACCCAGCGCCGCCCATATCGAAAAGCGACGCTCTCGCCTGCTCGCCGTCATAGCCCAATGCAACCGCGAGCTCCAGCCACTCGGGATCCACATGAGCGTTTTGGTCTGGCGCCCCTGCGGAGCGCTCATCTATGTGTACCGCCCTGCGGACCTCATGCGATACCTCTCCGACCCCCGCGCCGCGACGGCGCTTGTCGCCGAAGGTTACGATGTCCACAACCTGCCCGCATCCCTGGTGCATCTCGCCGCGCGCATTACGCTGGCAAGCAGCAATGCCGCAGAAAGCGCCTATGACGGCAGCGTCTGCGCACTCGCGCGAAATAGGCACTGCGATACGGGCTGCACGTGCGAGTTCCCCCACGAAATTGGCTATTTTTTGGGCTATCCCTACGAAGATGTCCATCAGTTTATCGTCCAGCACGGCGAAAACTATAAGGTCTTTGGCGCATGGAAGGTATACACAAACGTTGAGCAGGCACTCACGACCTTCGATTCCTATCGCGCATGCACGCAATACCTTACCTACATCTATCAACAGGGCTGCACCCTGAAACAACTTGTCCAGGCAACCCGATAGAGCATACAAAACGCGGCCGCACGCCGCACAACCGAAAGGAAAACACATGAGCAAGATCGCAGTCGTCTACTGGAGTGGTACAGGCAACACCGAGGCCATGGCAAACTTCGTTGCCGAGGGCGCAACCGGTGCCGGCGCCGAGGCAGAGGTCATCTCCTGCGCCGACTTCTCCGCAGACAAGGCCGCCGGCTATGACGCCATTGCCTTCGGCTGCCCCGCCATGGGTTCCGAGGAGCTTGAGTATGACGAGTTCCAGCCTATGTGGGACGAGGTCAAGGAGACCCTCGGCGATAAGAAGGTCGTCCTCTTTGGCTCCTACTCGTGGGCCGAGGGCGAGTGGATGGACAATTGGAAGGCCGATGCCGACGAGGCGGGCGTCAACGTCGTCGATTCCGTCATTTGCTACGATGCGCCCGACGATGAGGGCGAGGCGGCCTGCAAGGCTCTGGGAGCAGAGCTGGCCTAACGAAGCCGCCAGAAAGCCGCAAGGCAACTGACAGCCGAGTACCGCGCAACAACAGTAGCTCATGCCCAAACAAAAACGGGGGCCGGATACCATCCGGTCCCCGTTTGTTATATCGACAACCTCGATGCGCCGCTACGAGATATTGCCCAAAAACGCCTTAGTGCGTTCGCTCTTGGGATGGTCGAAGACCTCGCTCGGCGTGCCTTCTTCCACGATAACGCCACCATCCATAAAGACGACGCGGTCGGCGACGTCGCGGGCAAAGCCCATCTCGTGCGTCACGACAATCATGGTCATGCCGTCGCGTGCCAGGTCGCGCATGACACCCAGAACGTCGCGAACCAGCTCGGGGTCGAGCGCCGACGTGGCCTCGTCAAAGAGCATGACGTGAGGGTTCATCGACAGGGCGCGGGCGATGGCCACGCGCTGCTGCTGGCCGCCCGAGAGCTGGCTCGGCATAAAGTCGATACGCTCGGCAAGACCGACCTTGGTCAGCTCCTCGATAGCAATCTTCTCGGCCTCTTCCTTGCTGCGCTTGAGCACCTTTTGCTGCGCAAGCATGACGTTCTTTTTGACTGACAGGTGCGGGAACAAATTGAACTGCTGGAACACCATACCCAGATGCGTACGTACCTTGTTGAGGTCGACACCCTTGGCGCACACATCCACACCCTCAACGATAATCGAGCCGCTCGTGGGATGCTCCAGACGATTGATGCAGCGAAGCATCGTCGACTTGCCCGAGCCCGAGGGGCCCAGAACCACGACGACCTCACCCTTGTGCACATCCAGATCGATGTCACGCAGGACCACGTTATCGCCAAAGGCCTTCTGGAGGTTCTTGATGCTGACGACGACCTCGTTCGAGTTATTGGTTTCGCTCATGATAGGACCTCCTTACAGACCGGCGATGTGATCGGCGGGCGTCGCGACGACCTGTCCGGCGCTCTTGGTGGGACGCTTCTTTTTGGTTTCGGCCGTCCCCAGAAGCCTCGCCTCAAGACCGCTCACCAAGCGCGCAAGCGGCAGGGTGATGACCAGATAGAACAGGGCGGCAACCACATACGGCGTGATGGAGCCCGTCGTGGCAACGATGGTGCGGGCGTTCATGACAATCTCGACCACGCCCACGGCAGCGAGCAGCGACGTATCCTTATAAAGCAGGATGAACTCACTGGTCAACGTAGGCAGAACATTGCGGAACGTCTGCGGAATCATAACGTAGAGCAGTGTCTGGAAGGCGTTCATGCCCAGCGAGCGCGCGGCCTCGTTCTGGCCCTTGGGGATCGACTGAATACCGGCGCGGAAGATCTCGCACAGGTAGGCGGACGAGTTCATGGCCATGACGATGACGCCCAGCACATAGTCGTCAACCTTGACGCCGGCCAGCGGCAGGCCAAAGAACGCGATGTAGATCTGCAGGAACGCCGGCGTACCACGGATGATATTCACATAGATGCCGGCAAGGCAACGCAGGATGCGCGACTTGGAGATGCGCATGAGCGACAAGGCAAAGCCAAAGGGAATTGCCAGCGGAAACGCCACGAGCACGATCGAGAGCGACATGAGGAAGCCTTTGAAGACGATCGGCAGGCTCTGGACCAAAATGACCGGGTTCAGGAACAGGCGAAGGAACATGTTGGAATTCCACGCCTCGACCCACGGCTGATCCTTAAGGTCGGCTAGGAAATTATCAAAGGCCGTCACGCCCTTAATCTCCACCGACGGAATCTTGGAGATCTTCTTGGTCGAGCCGTCGGCGAGCGTATAGGTTCCGCTAAAGGCCTCGTCGCCACCCTCGACGGGGAAGGTCACGCCGTAGACCTCGACACGGAAATAGCCGCCGGCGGGCGCCGTCTCGCCAAAATCGATCTTGAGCGTCTGGCCGTCCACCTTGCACGTGGGCTTCATGGGCGTACGGTCCATAAGGTCGTCGCCCGAGAGCATCGTCAGGCGCGTGTCATCGGCACCAAACGTCGTACCGTCGACAAACGTCAGCGAAAGACCGCTCAGCTCCTCGTCGGCATCGGCCTGGACCTCCCAGGTAATGCGCGTCTCGGTACCGCCGACCACGTCGCTGCCCGAACCGGTATTGGGACGCGCGGTGATCTTTGCGGTCTCGAGCGCCTGAGCGGTCGAAGGCACGGCTGCCCCCGCGCACACCAAAGCGAGCGCCACAGCCAGGGCGCAGGCTAGCTTTTGGAGCATCGAGGGCAGCGGGAAACGCCGACCCATGGCCCCTTCGTTCAATCGAGACAAGGTGGCTCCTAACGTATAAGTTGCCGACATTACGGGACGGGACGACGCCCGTTCAAGAAACGCAAAGGCCCTCTCCGCCAAAACGGAAAGGGCCCGCGCGTTATCAAGTAACTATTTTACTTGATGTTGTACTTAGACATGAGGGCGTCAACGGTACCGTCGTCGGTCAGGTCCTTGATGGCCTGGTTGATGTCGTCCTTGAGCTTGGTGTTGCCCTGGTTGATGGCGATGGCATACTCCTCGCCGGTGCTGATCTGCTTGATGGTCTGGCAGGTGTTGAACTGCTCGGCGGTCAGCTGGCTGGCAACGGAGCGGTTGGTGACTACCGCGTCGCCCTTTTCGGACTGCAGGGCACTGAAGCACTCGGTAGCGTCCTTGTAGGGGACGATCTTGGCCTTGGGGAAGTTCTCCTGGGCAAAGGCCTCGGCGGTCGAGCCAGACTGAACGATGATGGTAGCGTCGGCGTTGTTGAGCTTCTCGCTGTAGTTGTCGGCCGTGATGTCGGTGTTATCGACCTTGGTCACGATAGCCTGATCGTCCATGTAGTAGGAATCAGAGAAAGCGACTTCCTTCTCACGCTCGGGCGTGTCGGTGATGGCCGCGATGGAGACGTCATACTTGGCGCCCGAAGCGACGCCCGGAACCAGCGTGTCAAAGTCATTGTTGACATACTCGACATCCAGGCCCAGCTTGTCGCCGATAGCCTTGATGAGCTCAAGGTCAAAGCCCTGATAATCGCCGTTGTCATCCTTATACTCAAACGGAGCGTACTCGGCAGAGGTGCCGACGGTCAGCGTACCGTCCTTGACGAGCGCGTACTCCTTGGAGCCGTCGACCTTCTCGACCTTAGCGTCGTCAGAGCTGCTGGAACCGGCATCAGAACCAGAGGTGGCGTTGGACGAGCCGCAGCCCGTCAGAGCGAGGGCGAGCGCCATGGCGCCCGTGGCGGCAAATGCGCCAAGCTTCTTCAGCTTCATAATCAGTCTCCTTCCAATGACCCCACGCGATTCAGGGGCCTGCAAAAACTGAGGGCTATTATGCACCTGCTTGGAAGAATCTGCAATTAGAAAACTGATTGAAACAAACCCATAACGTGAATGGAGCACTCCACTTTATGACAGTCATTACTGCTGCAATGACCTTAACAGTTTGATTTCAGCCGCATAACCTGCAAGTTCGTTCGGTGTCTCCAAAATAAATGGCAACGCACGCAAACGGTCATTCGATACAATATTCTGCATAACCTGCATACCGCCGCCAAACTCTTCACTACCCAGGTAGCCCTTACCGATGCGCTCGTGGCGGTCCTTATGGGCGCCGCGGGGGTTCTTGGAATCATTGATATGCACGGCGCGTAGGCGCTCGATACCCACCACACGATCGAACTCGTCGAGCACGCCGTTAAGATCGTAGACGATGTCATAGCCGGCGTCATTCACATGGCAGGTGTCTAGGCAAACGCCCAACTTGGCCGACAGCTCGGGGCACTTGTCGGCAACGCCCTGGATGATGAGCGCCAGTTCCTCAAAGCTGCGGCCCACCTCAGTGCCCTTGCCGGCCATGGTCTCGAGCAGCACCGTCGTCTGCTGGCCCTCAAACATCACCTGACACAGGGTGTCGACGATCATCTGAATGCCGGCGTCGGAGCCCTGCCCCACATGCGCACCGGGATGGAAGTTGTAGTAGTTGCCGGGCAGCGTTTCCATGCGACGCAGGTCCTCTGCCATGGCCTCAAGGGCAAACTCGCGCGCCCGCTCTTTGGCCGAGCAGGGGTTATAGGTATACGGAGCATGAGCCACAAGCGGACCAAAGTCGTTTTGTTCCATAAGCTCGCGCAGGGCCGCCACGTCATCCATGTCAAGGTCTTTCGCCTTGCCGCCGCGCGGGTTGCGCGTAAAGAATGCAAAGGTATTGGCGCCAATAGACAGCGCCGTCTCCCCCATCGCCCGATAGCCCTTCGTCGTGGATAGGTGACACCCGATCGTCAGCATCCCCAGTTCCCCCTCATCAGTTGCGGTGAAATACGGTCTATTGGTGCCTTATTTTGGCGCAAACGGTCCGTATTCCACCGCAAGTTATAAAAGGGGCATCAGAGATGCGGGCCACCAAGCACTACGACTACGGGTGCCGGCGTCATGATCCCCTACGCGTCAGCGCCAAGTCCTAGAGGGCTCGACGGATTGCATCGATAATGCGCGCGCAGCGCTGTGTGGCGGCAAGGGGCATAACGGGACTCTCGAGTTTCCCCGCTCGGATGAGCTGGGTCGCATGCTGGATTTCGCCGTAGAAATCATCGACCTCAAACGGGGCATTTATTTCGAGCATTCGTCCGTCGGAGTACTTCACATGGGCGAGCTCGGGGCGATGGAGGCGCTCGATTTCCAACGAGCCCCGCTCGCAGGCAATCGTTAAGCGGCTTTCATATGCTGCTTTGCCGTCGCACACCATATGAATGGGTATACCGCCGACACTCATATGGATCTCATCGGCCCAATCCACGCGGCCGCCCGATACGTCACGCCAGCGAACTTCACGAGACGAAACATCACACGCACCCGCAAGCAGATCCTCAAACCACCCTACCGCATAGCAGCCCATGTCATATAGACAGCCACCCTGCAACGGATCGAGCAGATAACTCGAAGGGGACTCACCATAATCGAGTTTTTGCACGCTTTCGATCGAAACGATACGGCCGAGCTCGCCCGACGCAAGCAAACCCTTCACGCGATCACGTAGAGGGCAAAACCGATTCTTCATCGCCTCCATAAAGAATACGCCGTGTTCACGCGATGCAGCCGCGATTGCGCGTGCCTCATCTTCGCGCAGGACAGCCGGCTTCTCGCACAGAACGGCCTTTCCGGCACGCAAGGCCCGGCAGGCCCAGCGGGCATGCATCCCATGCGGAAGCGCCAGGTAGATGGCATCGACATCGGAATCGGCAAGCAGCGCGTCATACACCGCATCGCCGCCATCGTCAGCCGTGGCATAACTGTGCGCGGCATCAATCGAAAACGCCCTGCAAAACTCCTCAACATGCGAAGGAGTGCGACCGGAGGCAGCCACAAGCCGTGCCCCGTCCACCTCCTTGAGCGACGATGCAAATCGATGCGAAATGTGCCCGGCGCCCAAAACGCCCCAACGAACCTCACGCAAATCATCACATGAATCCCGATGGCCCACGACAGCCCCCTTCAGTTGCGGTGGAATAGTTCCTGTTTGGCCCCTATTCTGCCGCAAACAGGAACTATTCCACCGCAAGTTATAAAAGGGGCATCAGGAGCGCGTTTTGCAGAAGGCTTTAAGCGCGGCCGTTACGGGGCCAGGCTGGAAACGTCGGCGCACATCGTCGAGACACTCGGGAATATCGATGTGCTGCGGGCAGTGACGTGCGCATTTGCCGCACTTGACGCAATTGCTCACCAGCTTGGGCTCGTTCGTCCGTACCGCGCTCGCCGTAAAGTATTGAGACAGCCCCGTAAACCAGCTATGCGCATAGCTCGCGTTGTAGGCGGCAAAGCAGCCGGGAATATTGATGCCCTTGGGACACGGCATGCAGTAGCCGCAACCTGTGCAGGGCACGCGGTTCGATTTCTCAAACTCTTCCAATACGCGTGCGATGGTATCGAGCTGCTCTGTCGTCATCGAATCCGGCAGCGCGCGATCCGCCAATGCCGCGTTCTCGTCCACCTGCGCGGTATCGGTCATGCCCGAAAGCAGCATCGTGACTTGAGGATGGTTCCACACCCACGAAAGGCCCCAAGCAGCCGGCGTCTTCAGGTACGGATCGCGTACGTCATCGAGCGCGGCGCGGGCCCGCGGAGGCAGCTTGCCCGCCAGGCGTCCACCCAAAAGCGGTTCCATCACAAACACCGCGAGCCCGCGCTCGGCGGCTGCCATGAGCCCCGCCGTTCCCGCTTGGTAGCGCTCTCCTGCGTAGTTGTACTGAATCTGGCAAAAGTCCCAGTCATACGCGTCAAGCATCGTCAGGAAATCCGCTGCACTGCCGTGGTACGAAAAACCCATCTGGCGAATACGCCCCGCAGCCTTTTGGCGCGCAATCCAGTCCTCAATACCCAACGCTGCCACGCGCTCCCACTGCGCGGGCGAGGTGATGTTGTGCATAAGGTAATAGTCGATATGGTCGGTCCGCAGGCGGCGCAGCTGCTCGTCGAAGAACCGGTCGAAATCCTCCGCGCACTTGCACGAGGCGTGCGGCAACTTCGTCGCCAGCAGCACCTGGTCGCGCAGTCCCAAGCGCTCAAGCGATGCACCCACGCACGCCTCGTTGCCGGGATAAAGGTACGCCGTATCCAGATAATTTATCCCTCGCTCCACCGCACGGGAAATGATGGCATCGGCCGTCTTCGCATCCGGACGTCCCGGCGCACCGGGAAACCTCATGCAGCCCAGGCCCAAAGCAGATATTCGGTTACCACTTTTGGGGTCAACGCGGTATTGCACAGACCTTCCCTTCGCCATCAGCGCCCCGGCAAGGCGAAACACAATGGTCACGCGGCCGAAACATCGTGGAATCGCAATCGAGAACGTATCGTAACGCAGCAGAAATCGAGCTGTCACGACGCCGCTTTAACATCAGCAAAAAGCCCGATGAAAGGAGTCTCCCATGCCCGCGCTCGACCTTTGGAACCTCGCATCCCAGCTCAAAAGCACCGATTATCGTTGGGTCGACCTCACCCACACGCTCTCGTGCGACACCCCGCACTGGTTTGGCTTTAAGCCATTTGAGTCCACCAAGCTCTTCGACTACCTGCCCGGCACGCCCGAAGACATGCTCGCACCCATGCGCTGCTTCCAGTATTCGGTCGCCTCGCAGTACGGCACCCACGTCGACGCACCGCGCCATTTCCATGTTGACGGCCGTTCCCTTGGCGAGATCGAACCCATCGAGTTTATGCATCCGCTCTGCGTAATCGACAAGCACGAGGAGTGCGCCGCAAACCCCGACTTTATCCTGACCGTCGACGACCTCAAAGCTTGGGAGGACGAGCACGGTCGCATTCCCGAGGACGCTTTCGTCGCCTTCCGCTCCGACTGGTCCAAGCTCGCCGACCTCGAAAACAAGGACAAGGACGGCCAGCCTCACTACCCCGGCTGGGACCTCGACGCCATCAAATGGCTTGTAGAAGAGCGCAACATCGGCGCCATCGGTCACGAACCGGCAGACACCGACCCCGCGTCCGTGACCACGCGCGAGGACGCCTACCCCTATCCCGGAGAACAATACATCCTCTCGGTCGACCGTTACCAAATCGAGGTCATGGACCATCTGGACGAGCTTCCCGCCACAGGCGCCGTCATCTTCTGCACCTTCCCCAAGGTCCGCGATGGTGTCGGATACCCCGCGCGCGTCTTTGCGGTCTGCCCTGCAGCGTAGCGTCCAGGCAAACGTTTCTTTTTTATGACAGCCGCCCCACGCACCCACCAATCACCCTGGCAGCATACAATCCATCAGGCGCCCCGCACGCGGGCGCCTTTTTGTGAGGAGATGATTCACATGCAGATCAACAAGGTCGCCTTTATCGGCAAGGGCGGCGTCGGGCTACTCTACGGCAGCATGATCGCCCAGGCACTCGGCGACGATGCCGTCGAATACGTCATGGACGACGCCCGTTTCGAGCGTCACGCAGGCGACGCCCTTACGGTCAACGGCGAGCCCTGCGCACTCAAGTCCGTGCGCGCCAGCGAGGCAACGCCCGCCGATCTGGTCATTCTCACGGTCAAGACGACTGGACTCGACCAGGCGCTCAAGACTATGGAACACATCGTGGGACCCAACACGCTTATCGCCTCGCTGTGCAACGGCATTACGAGCGAGCAAAAGATTGCCGAGCGCTTTGGTTGGGAGCACACCGTCCTGGGTATCTGCCAAGGCATGGACGCCGTGTTCCTCAACGGAGAGCTCACCTTTACCAACACTGGCGAAATCCGCTTTGGTGCGGCAGCGGGCACCGAGCCCGCAACCGTTACCGCCATCGACGAGCTCTACACGCGCTGCGGCATCGCCCATACCGTCGAGAGCGACATTGCGCACCGCATGTGGGCCAAGCTCATGCTCAACGACGGCATCAACCAGACCTGTATGGCCTACGGCGGGACCTACGGAAGCGCCACGGAGCCGGGCTCCGAACAGCGCCGCTGTTTTGTTTCCGCCATGCGCGAAACGCTTGCGGTCGCCAATGCCGAGGGCATCGAACTCACCGAGGCAGACCTGACGCAGATGGTGCATCTCATCGAGGGAATCGACCCCGCCGGTATGCCATCGATGGCTCAAGACCGCGTCGCAAGGCGCAAAACCGAAGTAGATGAGTTCGCGGGCACCATCTGCCGCCTCGCAGCCAAACACGATATCCAGGCGCCGCAAAACGAGTGGCTCTATCAGCGCATCCGCGATATCGAGAAAAGCTGGTAACGCCAACGCGGCGCATTCAACAGCCTTAACAGCAAGCCGCCGCAAGGAAGCCTTTCCCTGCGGCGGCTTTCATCTTCGTCTATGACCGGTGGCCAATCTTGCAACAGTTAGCGTTGCGACTCCGGCACCTCGTCCTCATCATCGCGGCAAAGAACCACGCCCACGCTTCCCAGCAGCGCCGCCGCGATCAGCACGCCAACCACGATTGGAGCAGCCCCGCATGACCCCTGCACGCCCGCAACGAGCGCGGCCGTAGGGCCAAGGCAGCCAAGCACCAATGCGACGGCGGCAACAGCGATATCTCGAGCGTCCACAAGACCACTTCCTCCACGAGAAAGACCTTATTTCTCATGAACTAGTGTGCCCCGCGCCCATATGCGCGGCGTACTGCCACGGTAAGCACTCTGTTAACTCAAGCACGCATAAAAAACGGGCGCCCTTACGTTGCCCAAAGGCTCGGTAAAGACGCCCGTCCGTCATGTCCTATTGGCTTATGACAGATTACCAACCGGTATAGTAGTCGGTGGTTCCGGCTGCGCAGCCGGAGTCATAGACCTTGCACTCGCCCTTGGAACCGGTAAACGTGGAGCCCTGGGCCTTATCACCCGCGGCCACGACGTAGTAACCATCAGAATCACGCCAAAAGCCCTCGGAATCCTGAGTCCACTCGCCCGTGCGGTGATGGTAGAGTACGTTGCTGCTGTAATAGGTCTCACGACGACCGTTATAGTTATTGACGCCGGCGGAACGCGTCAGCCCCGAACCATTCGCAGAATACGCAGCTGCCGTATAGGACGGGACGTAGTCTGCGTTGCCATATGAAGCTTGGGCGGCCTCGGCAGCTTCTGCCTCGGCGGCCGCAGCTTCGAGCGCCTCGCGTTTGGCGTCCTCAAGCGTGGAGCGAAGCTCGTCAAGCTCGGCCGACTTCGCGTCGACCTCCTCCATCGTCAACAGGCTACCCGCATCGTCGATGCAACCCTGCAACACAGCGCGCTCGTCATCGGTGGCATAGTCACCGTACATGTTCATGATGATCTGGGCGCGGACCTCTAGGGAATCGCGCTTGGCCCCCATAGAGGCGTTCCACTCCTGCATGGAACCAAAGCCGTCGCCGCGATAGTCGACGGGCTGCATCAGCGTCGTCTCGGACGGCGTGGATCCGACTGTGTCGGACAGTGTTGCCGCGTGGGCATCGGTTGCGCCGGCGCCCGCCAAAAGTGCCACGGTCAGAGCGGCGGAAAGGGCGGCGGCTTTCGGTTTTCGTGAATCGATCCTCATGTAGCTGGAAACCTCCGTAGTGCGTTTTTTTGCTGCGTTTGAGCTGCGTGTGATTCGATCGCGCTGCATAGTACCCCGAGCAAATCGCGACCTGCGGTTTTTCTCAAAAGGTGCACGTCATTTGCGTAAAACTCACATCCTCTCAACAGGAGTTTTCCACATCTCGATTGCATAAAACATGCCAAAAACCCTGTAATAGCGCCCTCCCTATGCAAAAAAGGCACCTGCGCAACCATTACTTGCGCAGGTGCCTTGAGCAGGCATTTTATGCAGTTATACCTATCGAGTCGCAAGGGGTCCTTGCACAAGTCGCCCTACTCGTCCAGTGCGGCAAAGGCCTGCTTCAGGTCCCAAATGATGTCCTCGGCGTTCTCGGTACCGATGGAAAGACGGATCGTAGAAGGCGTGATGTTCTGCTCGGCGAGTTCCTCTGCAGAGAGCTGGGAGTGCGTAGTGGTAGCCGGGTGCACGACGAGTGACTTGACGTCAGCCACGTTGGCGAGCAGCGAGAACACCTGCAGGTGATCGATGAACTTCCAAGCTGCCTCCTGGCCACCCTTAATCTCAAAGGTAAAGATCGAGGCACCGCCACGGGGGAAGTACTTCTGATAGAGCTCGTGATCGGGGTGCTCAGGCAGGCTCGGGTGGTTCACCTTGGCAACATGGCTGTCACCAGTCAGGAATTCAACGACCTTCTTGGTGTTCTCGACATGGCGGTCGACGCGCAGCGACAGGGTCTCGGTGCCCTGGAGCAGGACCCAAGCGTTGAACGGGCTGATGCAGGCGCCCTCGTCACGCAGCAGGATGGCGCGGACATAGGTTGCGAAGGCGGCGGGACCGGCAGCCTCGGCAAACGAAACACCGTGGTAGGAGGGGTTGGGCTCAGCGATCTGGGCGTACTTTCCACTCGCCTTCCAATCGAAGTTACCGCCATCGACGATCACACCGCCCAGCGAGGTGCCGTGGCCGCCGATGAACTTGGTTGCGGAGTGGACGACGATGTTAGCACCATGCTCCAGCGGACGGAACAGATACGGGGTGCCGAAGGTGTTGTCGACGACAACCGGCAGACCGTGCTTCTTGGCGATCCCGGAGATGGCGTCGATGTTGGGGATGTCGGAGTTGGGGTTGCCAAGCGTCTCGAGATAGATGACCGTGGTGTTGTCCTTGATGGCACCCTCAACCTCTTCCAGGTTATGGGCATCGACAAACGTGGTCTCGACACCAAACTGGGAGAGCGTATGCTCCAGCAGGTTGTAGGAACCGCCGTAGATGGTCTTCTGAGCCACCACGTGGTCACCGGCCTGGGCAAGAGCCTGCAGGGTATAGGTGATGGCAGCAGCACCGGAGGCGACGGCAAGACCCGCCACGCCACCCTCGAGCGCGGCGATACGGTCCTCGAAGACGCCCTGGGTGGAGTTGGTCAAACGGCCGTAGATGTTACCGGCGTCGGCAAGACCAAAGCGATCGGCGGCGTGCTGGGAGTTGCGAAACACATAGCTCGTGGTCTGATAGATAGGCACGGCACGGGAGTCGGATGCAGGATCGGCGCTCTCCTGGCCAACGTGCAGCTGCAGGGTATCGAAACCAAAGGTGTGCTCGGGGTTGTTGATGAACTGGCTCATGATGATCTCCTTGATTGAACGAAAGTAAATAAAAAGAGAGAAGTAAGTCGTTGTCTCCTGATCACGCCAACGGGCGCAAACAGGAGCCCGGCATTCGTCTTGGTAAGCAATTCATATGCGGGCCTCCTTTCGCATCCCGGTTCCGTGGTTGGCTTAATTACCTACCGCCTTTGTGTGTTTTGAATAGTACGAGCATTGTTTCTCTCGGTCAATCACTTAAAAACGCTAACCTGTTATCTGTTTTTTAGATAGCTATCGAAAGGACGGGCGCCGATGACCCTTCAGCAGCTTCGTTTTCTGATCGCCGTAGCAGAGTCCGGCTCAATCAACGCCGCAGCTCAGCGCCTCTATACCGCTCAGTCCAACATCTCAAACGCCGTTAAAAGCCTGGAACAGGAGCTCCATCTGGAGATCTTTACGCGCTCCAGCCGTGGCGTCACGCTCACCAACGACGGCACCGAGCTTTTGGGCTATGCACGCCAGGTTGTAGAGCAGGCCGACATGCTCGTGGCACGCTACGAGGATGGCGGCACCCCGCAAGCCCGCCTCGCCATTTCCGCCCAGCACTACGCCTTTTCGGTCGAGGCCTTTGTCGACGTGGTCGAGCGCTGCCGCGACAGCAAGTTCGAGTTCATCATGCGCGAGACCACCACATCGCAGATTATCGACGACGTCCGCGCATTTCGCAGCGATATCGGCATTCTGTATCTAGATGACTTTAACGCCCGCGTTCTGCAGAAGGCCTTCGCCGATGCCCGCGCGAGCTTCCACCCCCTCTTCGACGCGGCGGTCCATGTCTTCGTTAGCGAGCGCCATCCACTCGCACGCCGCCCTCAGCTGTCCCTTGCCGACCTCACGCCCTATACGCGCTACAGCTTTGAGCAGGGAACCTCAAACTCCTTCTATTACGCCGAGGAACCTTTTAGCTATATCCCTTGCGACCGCAACATTCGAATCTCGGACCGCGGAACGCTCACTAACTTACTTATCACGTCGAACGGTTACACCTTGTCGACCGGTGTCCTCTCCAATGAAATGCAATGGGGTATGGCATCAATCCCGCTGGCAGACGCCCCAACGATGCACGTAGGCTATATCATGCACAACGAGCGCAAGCCCTCTCCCCTCTTGCAGCAATACCTCGACGAGCTCAACCGCATCATCCATGCCAACTAACTGTCGGAAGACGGGGTAGAAATCGTAGATTGCTAGCCCCCGGCGGGCATGGCGCTACAATGGTCACTCACACGAAACGTACCCAACGAAAGGAACCATGTGAAGGTCATCATCTATACCGACGGCTCGGCCCGATCAAATCCGGGACGCGGCGGCTACGGCGCCGTGCTCAAATACACCAACCCCGCCGGCAAGACCTTCACCTCCGAGCTTTCGCGCGGCTACGCCAAGACCACCAACAACCGCATGGAGCTCATGGCGGTCATCGTGGCGCTCGAGGCACTTAACCGCCCCTGCGAGGTCGAGGTCCATTCCGATTCGCAATACGTCGTCAACGCCTTCAACAAACACTGGATCGACGGCTGGAAAAAGCGCGGGTGGAAAACTGCCAACAAGCAGCCCGTCAAGAACCGCGACCTGTGGGAGCGCCTGCTTGCCGCAAAGAGCAAGCATAAGGTGGAGTTCATCTGGGTTAAGGGGCATGCCGGCCACGAGCTCAATGAGCGTTGCGACGAGCTCGCCACCACCGCGGCCGACGGAGCCAATCTCGATATCGACACCGGCTTTAACGAGAGTGACCTGTAACGGCATTTTCGCACGCTTTTGTGTCCTCCCGCGCTACACTCGTCCTGTAGGCCAAACAACGCAAGGGGGACACATGCTGCGCATCGCAACCATCGGCACATCCATGATCACCGACGACTTTATCCAGGTCGTCAACGCCAACGACCAAGCTGCGTTTGTGGGCACGCTCTCGCGCGATGCAGATCGCGGCGCCGCCTTCACCGCTAAGCATGGTGGCGAGCGTAACTTCACCGCGCTTGACGAGCTTGCGTCCGCTGCCGACGTCGACGCCGTCTACATCGGCAGCCCCAATGCGCTCCACTACGAGCAGGCGCTCGCCTGTATCGCCGGCGGCAAGCACGTTATCGTCGAAAAGCCTTTTTGTGCCACCGAGGCACAGGCGTTCGAGGTCTTTCGCGCAGCCGAGGCGGCGGGCGTCGTAGCCCTCGAGGCCATACGCCCCCTCCATGACCCCGCTTTCCACGCCATCGAGGACGCCCTGGGTGAGATCGCCCCCATCCGCCGCGCCTCATTGCGCTTTGGCAAATATTCCTCGCGCTACAACGAGATTCTCGCGGGACACGCCACCAATATCTTCGACTGCAATATGGCATCGGGTTCCCTCATGGATATTGGCGTCTACACCGTCGAGCCCATGGTCGAGATCTTCGGCATGCCCTCCGGCCTTACGAGCATGGCTACTCTGCTCGACCCCACCACGCAAGAGCTCACCCATGGCCCCATCGATGGCTGCGGTTCCATCCTCGCCAGCTACGGCGGTGGCCGTATCTCCGTCGAGCTCGCGCACTCCAAAATTACGAATGACCTACTGCCCTCGCAGATCGAAGGCGAGCGTGGCACTATCCAGATCGACCATCTGTCCACGCCCCGCAACGTCCGCATCGACTATCGCGGCGACGTCGTACGCGGCTCGGCGACCGAGACGCCGCGCGAACAGAGCGACAACGGCCGCGTGCTCGACCTGCCCAAATCGAGCAACACCATGGAATACGAACTCGCAGACTTTATCACCGCCATCGGCGGCATCGATAACGTTAAGGAAGAGATTTGGGAGACCCCGGCGGGACGCCACGAGCTTGGCCACTACCGCGATGTCACACTCGTCTCACTGCGCATCATGGATGCCGTGCGCCAGCAGGCCGGCATAACCTTCCCGGCCGACGCAGGCAAGCAGGCATAGCGATGGGCCTCTTCGATACGTTCTTCTCCAGTGTCACCGGCGGCAGTCGAGAGCCTCAAAAACCATCAAACGTCGAGCTCGAGCTGCGCCGCAGGCTTACTGTGCTCGCAAGCGACGGGGCCACTCAAGACACTCCCCTGCGCTATTTCCTGCGCTGGGCGGGGCAAGTCCAGGGCGTTGGCTTTCGCTTTACCAACACCAACCTCGCGCAGGCACGCGCGCTCACCGGCTGGGTGCGTAACATGGAAGACGGCTCAGTCGAGATGGAGATACAGGGAGCTCCGGCAAATATCCTATCTCATCTCGAGGCGCTTCATGCCTCCTACGAGCGCATGGGAACGCGTTTTCGCCTCGTAGACGCCCAGGCCCGAGCCCCACTTACCAATGAAGACGGTTTCATGCCTCGTTATTAGTATTGTGTGCTAAATACGGTATCATTTACCTACGACCGTTGATAGAAAAGAGGCGAGGCGCATGGCGGTGCAAAGAAGGAATACCAAGCAGCGAAAGCTGGTTCTTGACGCCGTGCGCCAAAGCTATAACCATCCCACCGCCGACGAAATCTACAACGCCGTGCGCGAACAGGATGAAAAGATCAGCCGCGGCACGGTCTACCGCAACCTCAATCTCTTGGCCGACGCCGGCGAGATTCTCTCCATCAAGACGCCGGGCGGCAGCCGCTTCGATCGCACGATCGAGCCGCATGCGCATATCATCTGCACCTCATGCAGCCGCGTCATCGACGTACCGCTCCCCTTCGATGCCCAGCTCGACGCCAAAGCGTCCGAGCAAATCGGCTGGCACGTCACGTCGCACTACACCATCTTCGAGGGTCTCTGCCCCGACTGCCGGTAGATGTTTGGGACATGCCTACTCGGCGAGCAGGCGACGCAGCTCTTCTTCGACCGTGCGCACGTAACGGACGCGGTCGTTGATGCCGCGCATGGTGGGGTTGCAGTTCTCCATCAGATAGGGATGGCCCACGACGTTGAGCATGTCGCGATCGTTTTCGTTATCGCCAAACGCCATCATCTCGTCGGGCGAAATTCCCAGGGCACGACCGTAATCGGCAAGCGCGGAACCCTTGCCCGAACCAAAGCCGATAAAGTCCGTCCACTCGGTTCCCGACGTCATCACGTCGACACGGTCGCTAAAGAGGCGCTCAAAATACTCCAGGGCCGCCGGCTGATCCACCTCGGGCGTCTGGAAGGCAATCTTAATGACGTCCTCGTCGATGTCCTCGGGACGGTCGACCACCGCCACATCGCAGTGGACCTCATAGCGCAAATGGTCGACGAACGCATCGTTGCCGCTCATGGTGTAGAGGTGTCCCTCACACGAAAGGGTCACGTCGGCATGGGGATACGCAACCACGGCATTCGCGATATCCATAGCAAGGCTACGCTCCATGGAACGCTTGACAACGGCACGCCCCTCGCTCATCACTAGGGCTCCGTTTTCGCATACATAGGCGAGCTCATCGGCCACCGGGGCAAACAGGTAGCGCAAGCTCGCATATTGACGACCGCTCGCCGGCATAAACACGATGCCGCGACGATGCAGTTCATCGATGAGCTCAAAGGCCTCGGAACGCGGCTCGTGCTCCCCCGGATGCAGCAACGTGCCGTCCAAATCGCATGCAATCAGTTTGATTCCCTCAAGACCCATATGCTTTCCCCCAAAGCACCTCATCAACAGTAAGACGGACTTTGAATAGCTGCCTCTCAAAGTCCGTCTTACTCATACGCACGTTAACCGCGCGCCTTTTTTACGATCGCAAAGTCTGGAGCCATACTCACAACGGCATCCGCCGCGCTCGATGCAAAGCGTCGGTCCGCATCGAGTTCACGGGTAACCACCGAGAGCCGAACACCCTCGACACCCCGGAGCATGCGGCCCAAAACAGGCTGCACCGGCGTATACATGCGCACGGTATGCTCGTCCGAGTCGCCCCGGAAGAGCGGCGCATGCATGTTGCCGATCTCCCAGCACGCATGCGCGAGCGCAATCGGGTCCATGCGGTCAACTTCGACCAAATAAACCTCGGCGCTGCGCAGACGTACGACAACCACCACGGGCACCGCACCCGTGTGGTCGATAGCGAGCACGTCACCGTCGGCAAGACGACCGCCGTCGGCAGTATCCAGCCGAACATCGACCGTGCGCCCCAGCTCCGTCACGCCCACAAGCGCGCATACATCAGCCTGGTCCCAATCGAGCAGCAGCTCGTCAACTTCAAAGACGCCGCCCAACTTCCGGCGAAGCAAAAGCTCATAGGACGGATCGTTGAGATTTCCCAAGCATGTCGTCGAAACCAAGCGCTCGGGCATACTCTAACCCTCGACCTCGACGAGTTCGATATCGAAGTTGAGATCCTTGCCGGCCAGCTCGTGGTTGGCGTCGAGCGTCACGGCCTCGGGCGTTACGTCGATGACCACAGCAGGGACGGGCATGCCGCTCGGCGTGGACAGGAAGAGCTTCATGCCCTTCTCGATCTGCTCGATATTGGGAACCTGCTCGGCCGGGAAGGTCAGGACCATCTCGGGGTTGTGCTCGCCGTAGGCATCGGCAGCAGGAATGTGCACGGTCTTCTTCTCGCCCACCTGCATGTCGACAACAGCGGCGTCGAAGCCCTTGATCATCTGACCGGCGCCGCAAGTGAACTCCAGCGGCTCGCCGCGATCGTAGGAGCTATCGAACTGCGTGCCGTCATCGAGCGTGCCGCGATAATGGGTCTTGACCTTCTTGCCCTGGTTGGACATGGTAACCTCCGTGATAAGGGCGGCGCACAACGCGGGCCGCCGTGAACATATGGCGCTAACTATACCCTAGTCATACAATTCAAAGACAGTTTGCAAAGAAACGCTGCAACCGGAGGAACCATGGCATATCCCGTATTTGACCTACACTGCGACACCGCCGACCGCATCGGCTGGGCCACGCTCGATCTCGACCTGCGCTTTACCGCCGGCACCGACGGTTATTTCCCCGGCGACGAAACGCATCCGCAAGATTTCGACCTCATCGAGGGCAACGCCTGCGCCATCTCGCTCGCAAAGATCGGCAACACGCCATGGGCACAGTGCTTCGCCACGTTTGTCCCCGATGAGATTCCCGCCGCCCACGCCGCGCGCTTCCAGGCGCAAATCATGGCGCATATGAGCGGCCAGGCAATGCTCAACCACGACCGCATGGTCAACGTGCGCAGCGCCGCAGACATTCGCCCCGCACTCAAGGACAGCAAGGTCGCTTGCATCCACACCATCGAAAACGCCACGTTCTTTGCCGAGGACCCCGCGCTGATCGAGGTGCTCAAGAGCCTGGGCGTACTCATGTCATCACTCAGCTGGAACGCGCAGGGACCGCTCGCGAGCGGACACGATACCCACGCCGGCCTCACCGCCGCCGGCATCGAGGCACTTACGCAGATGGAGCACGCCGGCATGGTACTCGACGTCTCCCACCTCAACGATGAGTGCTTTGACGAGGTCGCCGCCCACGCCACGCGCCCCTTCGTCGCCAGCCACTCCAACTCCCGTGCGGTTTGTGGCGTCAAGCGCAACCTCACCGACGACCAGTTCCGCACCATTCGCGACATGGGCGGTATCGTCGGCCTCAACTACTGCGGCGAGTTCCTTTCCAACGACGCAACCGACAAGACCGCCGTAGACGTCACCTTCGACCAGCTGGCGGCACATATCGAGCACTGGCTCGACCTGGGCGGCGAGGACGTCATCGCGCTCGGCGGCGACTGGGACGGCGCCACTGTGCCCGCTTTCCTCTCCGATGCCAGCAAGATGCCCGAGTTCCAGAACATGCTTTCCAAGCATTTTGGCAAGACCGTGATGCAAAAGCTCTGCAGCGACAACGTGCTTGCCTTCTTCGAGCGTTATTAATTTCACATCCCTTGAGCGGGCCGGCATGCCGAACGGTCGACATGCCGGCCCGTCCCCAATCTGAAGGACCGCTTTTGACGCAGCAGTTTACGATTTCCGTATCCCGACCGGATGGGACGCCCATCCCCGTCGTCGTTACCAAAAAGCGCGTCAAGAACTTCAACCTACGCGTCACATCGAGCGGTGAGGTCCACGCCAGCGCACCGCTCGGCGCCACCCGCGAGCGTATCGAAGCGTTTGTGAAGCGCAACAGCGCCTGGATTATCAGCCGACTTGCCCAGCGCGAGCAACGTCAGGCGACGGCGCGAGAGCCACTCAGCCCCTCGTCCGTCATTGCACTTTGGGGCAAGCCCATCACCGTTCAGGATGCACTCGACCACAACTTTGTATCACCCGCACCGCGGCCCAAGCAGGCCACCTTCGCAAGTTTTATGGGCGCCGACGAGCCAAGTGGGTGCACGCAGGCAAAGCAGCGCACAGCCCTCGACGGCCTAACCCCCAAAGAACTCCAGACCCACATCGACCAGCTCTATACGTCCGAGGTCACATCGGCACTGCGCGATATTGTGCACGCATACGAAATCGCAATGGGTGTCGCCGTTTCCCGCGTTTCCGTGCGCAGCATGAAAACGCGCTGGGGCTCGTGCACGCCCAAAACCGGCGCCATTCGCATCGCACGAGAACTTGCCGCCTACCCCGTCGAGTGCCTTGACATGGTTGTCGCCCACGAGCTCGTCCACCTGCTCGAGCCGAGCCACAATCATCGGTTTCACGCGCTGCTCGACACGTACTGCCCCAACAACAGGGCTCTGTCGCAGCGGCTCAAAAAACCGCCCGCCAACGAGCTCTAGAGTCGGTTAGTGCACGCGCTCGATCTCGACACCGCAGCTTGCCAGGGGAAGACCGACGGGCGCCCAAGGCTTATCGAGCTTAACGCGCACGCCAAGCAGCAGGGGGTAACGACGTAGCAGCATCTGGGCCACGCACTCGGCTGCAGCCTCGATGAGCTTAAACGTATGCTCGCGCAGATAGCCATCGACATCGTGGCACACCGAGCCGTAGTCAATCGAGGCGTCCAGGTTATCGTGCTCCCCCGCTGCACGCAAGTCGGCATAGAGCACCAAGGACACAATGAATTTCTGGCCCAGCGCGTTCTCTTCGGGATACACGCCGTGGTTGGCAAAGACCTCGAGACCGTCGATAGTAATGCGATCGGCATGGCGCAGATCGTCATAGCTCACGTGGGGCACCGCCGTTGCGGTGGATATTTCGCCCCTTCCACGGCGGGCGAGCTCGGCGCCTTCAGTCTTGGTTGCATTCTCGGGCAGTTTCTTGTTACTCATCGCGATCGTCTCCTTCGTTTAGAACCCCGACCGCGCAACTAACTACACGCGAATCGACAGGTTCTTTTTATCATCGCTCCAGTTGCAAGCATTGCGCGCGGGGCATGCAAAGCAGGCGCGCGACGCTTTGTCGGCTGCATAGAGCAGACGCTCAAGCGGTTGGCTGTTCACGCGCAGCTTTCGATGGCCCAGAATGGCCGTCTTAATGGCTGCGGCATCGGCCGGCTCAAACGCCACGTCATCGGGCATACCGCCGAGAATCGCATCAGCGACGCGTTCGCTCGCAACATCATGGGATATACCCGATTCATACTGTTCATCTTTGCCGATATCGTGAAGAAGTGCCGTGGCGTAGATGACCTCGCGGTCAAATTCGAGCTGTTCCTCGAGATTCTTGATCCACATAATGCGAGCGACATCGAGCAGATGGTCAATACCGTGGCGGCAGAAGATGCGTCCCGATTCCAACTGCGCAATGTTGCCCAGGTGCCGCCGAAACAGCCCGTTGGCACAAATGTAATCAATGCGAGGCATGGCACCAAAGGGGGCCAGGCCCGAAGCCATGAAGCCGCGACGCGACGTCCCCTCATCGGTCTTCGATGTAAAGTCGTTGACGACCCTCATGCTAACGGCCCAGCATCCTAAAGAACCGCTCCTCGAGCGCGGGATCGGTCTCAAAAACGCCGCGGCGAGCGAGCGTCACGGTCTTGGTGCCGGGCTTTTGCACGCCGCGCATGGTCATGCACATATGCTCAGCCTCCATGAGCACAATCGCTCCCTGGGGAGCGAGATAATCCATGAGGGCGTCGGCAACCTGCGCACACAGCTGCTCCTGCAGCTGCAGACGACGGGCATAGACTTCAACCGTGCGAGCGAGCTTAGACAGACCCGCCACGCGACCGTTAGGGATATAGCCGATCGCAGCCTTGCCATAAAACGGCAGCAGATGATGCTCGCACAGCGAGTAAAACGTGATGTCGCGCTCGATAACCAAGTCGTTCGAAGCGACGGCAAAGGTTTTGGACAGGTGCTCCTCGGCACTCTGGTCCATACCGCCGGCGATCTCACCATACATACGGGCAACGCGCGCCGGGGTCTCCAGCAGGCCCTCACGAGTTGGGTCCTCGCCTATGCCCTCAAGCAACAGCTTAATGGCGGCCTCGACTTTTTCCTGATCGACCATCTGGGCCTCACTTTTCCGATTTCACGTTCGCGCTATGGTACCACGCCCTTTGGCATCGACCACAAGCTACATAGTATGGGTCGAATAGACCGGATCATCACGCCAAAGTTCAACCGCATCACAAAGCGCAACGCCCTCGCGCTCAGCACGGTCGCGCGTAGCGTTCATATCGATCACACGCTGGTTACTCGAGCCCCTAAAGCGCAATGAGATATCGTACAGATCCTGAACAAACGGGCCATCCACCAACATATCGAGGCAGGCAAGGATACGGTCCGTCACCTCGGTGTGGTGGCGACCACCCGGCATAAGCTCCTCGAGCACGTCGCCGGTAAAGCACCAAATGGTCTTGCCCGACCCCGCAGGATAGGCCGCACGCACGCGTTCGATAAAGTCAACAAGCCCCGCCTGATTCTCGGGCTCCATGGGCTCGCCGCCCAGAATCGTCAGGCCATCGATAAAGGGATGGTCAAGACTCTCGATAATCTTATCCTCGACGGCGCGATCGAACGGCTCGCCCGCAGCAAAGTCCCACGCGACAGAGTTAAAGCAATTCTTGCACCCACGACGGCACCCGCTCACAAACAGAGAAGTACGAACGCCTTCCCCATCAGCAATGTCGAAATACTTAATGTTCGCGTAGTTCATAGGTAACTCTCCCGGGAGGCCGGGACATATCATCCCATCCTCAAACATTCTCGGCCTTCGGCCTGCGAAACTGCGGGCGGGACGATATGTCCCGGCCTCATGCAAAGGGTAACTCAATGAACGAAGCGAACATCGAGTATAAGGTTCGAGGTCCAATAAATACTTCGTTGCGGCTCAACCGCCATCGCAAGTAAATCGCAGCTGCAGCTCAAATTATTTCCACTAAGAACTTCGAGGAGTGAGCAGACTGCATGCTGCATCTCAGCTACATCAACTTGGCTGCTCCGTAGCGACGCCCCGGACCTTTGCTCGATATGAGTTCCGCACGAACAGGAGGCACCAGTGGCGCCTCCGTCGTGAGCCAGGACTGTCCGAAATAGCGAGTAAAGGTCCGGGGCGTCGCTACGGAGCAGCCTGGGATGGTTATTAGAGATGCAGCACGCGGTCGCGGATCTCCTCGGTTCGGCCCTGGTTCCAGAACTGGGTACCGATGTAGCCGCACGTACGACGAGCGACATTCATCTTCTCCTGGTCACGATTGCCGCAATTGGGGCATTCCCACACCAGCTTGCCGTCATCCTCGACAATCTTGATCTCGCCGTCGTAACCGCACACCTGGCAGTAGTCGCTCTTGGTGTTGAGCTCGGCGTACATGATGTTGTCGTAGATGTACTGCATCACGCGAATGACAGCCTTGAGGTTGTCCTGCATGTTGGGGACCTCAACGTAGGAGATAGCACCGCCCGGCGAAAGCTGCTGGAACATACCCTCGAACTTGAGCTTGTCGAATGCGTCGATCTCCTCGGACACGTGGACGTGGTAGCTGTTGGTGATGTAGCCCTTGTCCGTCACGCCCGGGATGATGCCAAAACGACGCTGCAGGCACTTGGCGAACTTGTAGGTCGTCGACTCAAGCGGGGTACCGTACAGCGAGAAGTCAATATCGCTTTCGGCCTTCCACTCCGCGCACTTGTCGTTCATGCGCTGCATGACGGCCATGGCAAAGGGCGTACCCTCCTTCTCGGTGTGGCTGTGGCCCGTCATGTACTTAACGCACTCATACAGGCCGGCATAACCCAGACTAATGGTGGAGTAACCGCCCACGAGCAACTTGTCGATCGTCTCGCCCTTCTTAAGGCGAGCCAGGGCACCGTACTGCCAAAGAATCGGTGCGGCATCCGAAAGCGTACCCATCAGACGCTCATGACGGCACAGCAGGGCGCGGTGGCACAGCTCAAGGCGCTCGTCGAAGATCTTCCAGAACTTGTCCATGTCCTGATGCGAGCTCAGCGCGACATCGGGCAGGTTGATGGTCACAACGCCCTGGTTAAAGCGACCGTAGTACTTGGGCTTGTTCGGGTCATAGTTCAGCGCGTTGGCCACGTTGTTAAATCCGTTACCGGAGCGGTCGGGCGTCAGGAAGCTGCGACAACCCATGCAGGTATAGCAGTCGCCGTTGCCCGCGGTCTCGCCCTTCGACAGCTTGAGCTCGCGCATCTTCTTCTCGGAGATGTAGTCGGGCACCATGCGCTTGGCGGTGCACTTCGCAGCCAGCTGAGTCAGGTAGAAGTACGGGGAATCCTCGTGAACGTTATCGTCCTCGAGCACGTAGATGAGCTTGGGGAACGCCGGGGTAATCCACACGCCGGCCTCGTTCTTAACGCCCTCGTAGCGCTGGCGAAGCGTCTCCTCCACGATCATGGCAAGGTCGTGCTTCTCCTGAGGCGTACGGGCCTCGTTAAGATACATAAAGACCGTCACGAACGGCGCCTGGCCGTTCGTGGTCATAAGCGTCACGACCTGATACTGGATCGTCTGGACGCCGCGACGAATCTCGTCACGCAGACGGTCCTCAACGACCTCGCGGACCTTTTCGGGAGATGCGGAAACGCCGAGCTCCTCGAGCTCGCGGGCGACCTCGCCGCGAATCTTTTGACGGCTCACCTCGACGAACGGGGCAAGATGGGTCAGCGAAATCGACTGGCCACCGTACTGGGAGGAAGCAACCTGGGCGATGATCTGCGTCGCGATGTTGCAGGCGGTCGAGAAGCTGTGCGGCTTCTCAATCAGCGTACCCGAGATAACAGTGCCGTTCTGGAGCATGTCCTCCAGGTTCACCAGATCGCAGTTGTGCATGTGCTGGGCAAAGTAATCCGAATCGTGGAAATGAATCAGGCCCTCATTATGGGCATCCACGATCTCTTGGGGCAGCAGCACACGCTGAGTCAGGTCCTTGGAGATCTCGCCGGCCATGTAGTCACGCTGAACGGAATTGACGGTCGGGTTCTTGTTGGAGTTCTCTTGCTTGACCTCTTCGTTGTTGCACTCGATCAGCGACAGAATCTTGTCGTCGGTCGTGTTCTTCTGGCGCTTCAGGCTCTGAACATAGCGATAGATGATGTAATGGCGAGCGACCTCGTAGCAGTCGAGACGCATAATCTCGTCCTCGACCAGATCCTGAATCTCCTCGACCGACACGGTGTGGCCCGCGTTCTCGCATGCCTCGGCGACGTTTTGTGCCGCGTAAACCACCTGGCGGTCGGTAAGACGAGAACTCTCCTCGACCTCCAAGTTTGCGGCGCGGATGGCATTAACGATCTTATCGATGTCAAAGACAACCTCGGTGCCGCTGCGCTTGATGATCTTCATCCTCTTGCCTCTTTCGCGTCGTAGTCTCATTGCGCTTCAGAGCCAAACGATGCCCGGCAGGGCGTGCCCCTGTCTTGCGGCGCCGTCGCGCAATCTGTGTTCTCGATAACCATAGTCCCTCATGCGGACAATCCTCGCAGCCAATCAAGGGGCTCAAAGATCTATCCAAATGGGGCGAATAAGGTTCTCGTTCTCTGTCCGCCATCTATCATACGACAAAGAGGCATCTATATCCTGTATTCTTTTTTTAGGTCAAACACAACATATAGTGTTTCAGCAGGTCAAAGCAATTAGTCATTTTGCAGACGCATTAATTATGAGGGGTTCTTGGCAAGTCGGTAAAACGTTACCAACACGGCTACCTGCATGGCAGTTATAAAACCCCCTTAGTCAAGCCGCTGACAAATCCTACCAAAACCAAGCCACTCACGCCAAAAGAATCCAAAAGATTATGCTTGACCAACATGTTGCGGTCACGATCGGCCAGGACGTATGCAATCTGCCGGCACCTCTACGGGATGCGAAGGCCATCGCGTACGGACCTTGGATCAATATTTGGTGGCTTATTTGGCGGCGTGCTTGGTAGCAAAACAAAACAGCCCAGAGGACATAGCCTCTGAGCTGCGAACATTTGGTGGGCGTTAGAAGATTTGAACTTCTGACCTCTTCCGTGTCAGGGAAGCGCTCTCCCCCTGAGCTAAACGCCCAAATGGAGCGGACAACGGGGCTCGAACCCGCGACCCCAACCTTGGCAAGGTTGTGC
>CABRHR010000001.1 GCA_902470835.1 uncultured Collinsella sp. | reverse complement strand
AGCTGACGGCCGAGGTGCTGCGTGTCATTAAAGACCTTGCCGCGCAGAATATGACGATGGTGATTGTGACCCACGCAATGCAGTTTGCGCGCGATGTTGCCGACCGCGTGGTCTTTATGGATGGCGGCCGCATTGTCGAGGAGGGTCCTGCCGAGCAGGTCATCGACCATCCGCGTGAGCAGCGCACCCGTGAGTTCTTGAGCCGTATCGAGGGATAGGCTCAGGTATTTACTCAACTATTAATTAAGGCGAAGCCGCCGCAGGTCTTACGGTCTGTGGCGGCTTTTTGTTTGCATCGACGGGGTTCAATAATCGCCTCACAAGCTTGTCTCTTCCTCTCGCCGCCTGTATTCATACGTGCGCCGAAAGGTATGCATGGACGGTCGCCCGTGAGGGTAGGGTGGTGGCATAGGACATTTGGAGGGTGAGTCGGCTCGGCTGCCGACCATGCTGCTCCCGGGATGGCACCGACCGCGAACTCTCCCCGTTGGCGTCGCGCATTGCGCGCGGCCCTGCAAGGAGGTCATCATGGGTGCTCCCAAGACCGGCAATGTAAGGAACGTGGTGCTCGTAGGCCAAGGCGGGGTGGGCAAGACTTCACTCGCCGAGGCCATGCTCCACCTTTCCGGCAAGACCGCCCGCCTGGGCGGCCACGACGGCACCAAGCCCACGCTCGACTATGACCCCGAAGAGGTCAAGCGTGCATTTTCCATCTCGACGACCATCGCGCCGATCGACTGGAAGGGCGCGCGCATCAATGTGCTCGATGCCCCGTGCTACCCCGATTTTATCGGCGACGCCTTTGCCGCGATGAGCGTCTGCGAGACGGCTCTGTTTGTGGTCGACGCCGAGGCCGGCCCACAGCCTACGACGGTTAAGCTCTGGTATGCCGCCGAGGACCTGCGTCTGGCGCGTGCGGTGTTCGTAAACCGCCTGTCGCGCTCCGAGGCCAGCTTTGCGACCACGATGGACCTGCTGCAGGAGCGCTTTGGCACGCGCCTGGGCGCCGTGACCCTTCCCTGGGGCGAGGGCGAGGACTTTGACGGCATCATCGACCTGGTGCGCATGAAGGCGCGCCATTGCAACGGCACCGAAGCCGTTGAGTCGGAGATTCCCGAGGAGTATCGTGCCCAGGCCGAGGAGGCCCATGACCATCTGTGCGAGTTGGTGGCCGAGGCCGACGATGAGCTGATGATGAAGTACCTGGAAGGCGAGGAGACGCTGACGCAGGAGGAGCTTGAGGGCCTGCTGTCGAAGGCGATCGCCGAGCGCATCTTTGTGCCGGTCTTTGCGGGCGATTGCATTAAGGAGCAGGGCGTCAACTCGCTGATGGACGACATCGCGACGTACTTCCCGGCGCCGACCGACTACGGCGAGATGCCGCTCATCGACGGTGATTCGCTCAAAATCTCGAGCGACGATGACCGTCCGGTGGCGTTTGTGTTTAAGACCCTGGCCGATCCGCAGCAGGGTCGCATCAGCTTTATCAAGGTGCTGACGGGTACGCTTGAGCCGGGTCTTGAGCTGATCAACGCGCGTACCCGCAAGGGCGACCGTCTGGCTCACCTGTATGTGATGTGCGGCCGCGACATGACCGAGGTCGGTCACGCCTATGCCGGCGACATTATCGTGGCACCCAAGCTGGCGGCCGAGACGGGCGATACGCTCTCGATTACCGGCAAGGTCGAGGCTGCGGCGTTTAAGTTCCCCAACTCGCAGTACCGCATTGCCATCGAGGCCGAGAATCGCGGCGACGAAGAGAAGCTCTACACGTTTATCGAGAAGGCCTGCAAGGCCGATCCGACCATGAGCATCGACCGCGACGAGGAGACCGGCCAGACCATTATCTCCGCCGTTGGTGAGGCGCAGGTTTCGGTGCTGCTCAACCGTTTGGAGGATCGCACCAAAGTCGTGGCCAAGAGCGTGCCGATCCGCATTCCGTATCGCGAGACCATTCGCCGTACGGCAAGTGCCCAGGGCCGCCATAAGAAGCAGACCGGCGGCGCCGGTCAGTACGGCGACTGCTGGCTGCGCGTGGAGCCGCTCATTGGGCCCGACGGCACGAGCGATGGCTATGAGTTTGTGGACGAGGTCGTGGGCGGCCGTATTCCGCGCTCGCTGATCCCCGCCGTGGACAAGGGTGTCCAGGAGACCATGAAGGACGGCATCATTGCCGGCTACCCGCTCACGGGCATTCGCGTGGCTGTGTACGACGGCTCGTATCACAGCGTCGACTCCAACGAGATGGCGTTCCGCGCGGCAGCTCGCATCGGCCTGCGCAAGGCATGTGCCGATGCCGACCCGGTGGTGCTGGAGCCCATTGAGGAAATTACGGTGACCATCCCCGAGAGCTACGCCGGCGCTGTGATGGGCGACATCTCGGCATCGCGCGGTCGCGTGACGGGCATGGAGACCGATGAGCGCGGCGATACCGTGGTTATTGCCCAGGCGCCGCTGGCAGAGCTGACGGATTATTCGACGCGCCTGCGCTCTATCACGCGCGGCACGGGTGACTTTACCATGAAGCCCGCAGGCTATGAGCAGGTGCCTTATGACGTTCAGGCCAAGCTGGTCGAGCGCTATGAGGAGGGCCGCGCCAAGTAGCGCGTGATTTTGTCTGCAATGTAGGTGCTGACGAAAGGGCCGCCCTGGGTAACCGGGGCGGCTCTTTTTGATTCCTTGGGGACGGAGGAAAACGGATCATTTAGGCTTTGGGGCAGCTTGGTCGGTCCTAGTCTCCCGAGGCCTGATTGCGGCCGGTGGTGTAGTCGATCTGCACGTGCGGCTGCAGGTTGTAGCAATATACGTGGAAGCAGAGGGTCTTGCCGTGGTCCTCGACCGATTGCGCCTCAAGGCGCATGCCACGGCAGACAAGTTCCTCTTCGTTATACATAGGCGTGACGCGGTAGAGCACATGGTTGCCCGTATCGCGAATATAGTTGAGAATCTGCTCTTCAAACGGCAGCATGCCCGTCTCGTTGAGATAGCGCGTGCCGGTGAGGAGATTCTTGCGGTTGGCGTTTTCGCCGCAGAGCGACCAGGCGATAAGGTGGCAGCGGTTGTAGAGGCTCTGGCCCGGAATAAAGTCGTAGCGCTGCTGGTGCCAACCGGCAGGATGGATGCGCGAGATATCGCCGCGCTTTCCCTGTCCGAGCGACTCGGGGCCTACACAGGCGAGCGCCTTGCGAGTGCGACCCAGGCTGTCGAGCTTGGAGAATTTCTTAAAGCAGCCCTCTTCGGTGGCGCGATCGTATTCATCGAGTGTGAATGACGGCGTGCCGAGCGGGTGCGTGCTGTCGGCGCGAAGGGCAACGTAGGGGTTGCCGGCGTAGTCGGGAATGCTGCTGAGATAAACACCGCGGGCGCGGTTGAGGTCGGGGTTTTCGACCTCGTCGATGGGGGTGGCGGCACTGTCCGCGGAAACGTCGTCATCGGTGTCGGTTGCGGCGGAATCGGAGCCATCGCCAGAGTCCTGGCCGTTTTGAGGGTCCGGGGAGCTCGCCGTTCCCGATTCGAGCCGGGCAACCAGGTCTGCCTCGTCGTCGGTGCGGCTGGGGCTCTCGTTTTGTTTTTCGGCCAGAGCCGCCGCTTGCTCATCGCTTTGCGGCGACAGCAGCTTGGGCGCCCCGTCAAGCGATCCCGTAAACAGCGCAAACCCTAGCACCACGGTGGTGCCGATGGAAAGTATTTGCTTGTAGGCGGGCTTGCGCGACATTGAGGCTCCTGGATGGACGGTTGGGAATCTACCAGTCTAGCAGGAGCCGGCAAGGGCCGTTCTGTCGAACAAATACTTAAGATTTGAGACAAACGCTACTGATTCATTTGTCCCGCGGTCTAGATCGAGGTGGAGTCGAGCCAGTTGAGCTTGCACTCGAGAATGCGCTGCTCGCCGGGTTCGCTGCTTCCGTCAAGTAGGGCGAGCAGCATCTCGGCTGCTTCGCGACCTTCTTGGTCGACGGGCTCGATGATGGTGGAGACGGTCGGTGTGGTGAGATTAGTCCAGTCTTCGCAGTTGAGTCCCAAAAGGCCGATTTGCTGCGGAAGCAGATGGGCCATTGGCTGGAGGGCCTTGTAGACACGGGGAAGTGCCCACTGATTTTGCACGAAGATAAGGGTTCGCTTGGCGGGATTGAACTTGAATTTAAAGTATTCGGTGAGCTCGTTGATTGACGGCTTGTTGTGATCGATGGGAATCGCTTTGTAGAGCTGCCCGTTCGCTGCCAGCGCCTCGGCATACCCCTGAAAACGCTCCATGCGGGTGCGCATTTCGGTCATGTTGGCGGCAATGGAAAAGAAATCTTCGTAGCCGGCGTCGAGGAGTGCCTGTGTGGCGTTGTACACGCCGTCGTAAAGGTTGGTTTTGATCCAGCTGGTACCTGGGCTATAGATGGCCGCATCGAAAAAGACGACCGGCTTGCCGGCGCGTCTAATGCGGTCATGCACGGCTTTGAAGTTTGCCGTGGGCTGGATGATAAAGCCATCGACGCCCAGCGAGAGCATCTTGTCGACGTACATGAGCTCGGTCTCGGGGTTAAAGTTGCTCGTGCAAACGACCGTCTGGTAGCCCGCGGGGAGCATGACCTGCTCCATGCCATTGAGAACGAGCCCCGCCCATTTGTTGGTGTTATCCAAAATGATGATGGCAATGACGTGGGTTTGCTTGCCGGTGAGCGTCTGCGCTTGGGCGTTGGGAACGTATCCGAGTTCCTTAATGACGCGCGCGATTTTGTTCTGCGTCTTCTCGCTAAGCTTTTCTCGTTTGTCGTTGAGGTAATACGAGACGCTTGCCGTCGAGGTTCCCGCCTCTCGAGCGACGTCTGCGATCGTAACGCGCTGTTTTGCCACAGCGACTCCTTCCGACAGATGAGCATTTTCCAACATGATGACTTTGAGTCTTGGTGAAGGATACGCTTCGGTGAGCGGCTTTTTCCTTTCATATGAGTATGCAACAAATGCGGCATACGGGTGGGGTCGAAATTTGTGACCGGCATGCGCATCTGCCGTCTACCGAGAAAATCAAATACTTCTTGACTTTTGAAATCGAGGGCAAAATCGCAGGATTCATTTTTGGTTAAACGCATAACTAAATCGCATAACCAACGCTCTGACCTGCGCGTTTACCGAAATAAGCTGGCATTAAGAAAAACGAGCACCTATATTGTTCTTGTCGAAAAGACAGCAAGTCCAAACGGCAGGGGATGCTCCGGAGGCCTCCGCAAACGGTGTCTTGCGCACGCAACTCTATGAAAAGAGGGAAGCAATGAAGATCGTAGGCGTTGCCGCCTGTACTGTGGGTATCGCCCACACGTATATGGCCCAGAAGGCGATTCAGGATGAATGCGCCGCCCGTGGCATCGAGTGCAAGGTCGAGGCTCAGGGTGGCCTGGGTATCGAGAATGAGCTCACGCAGGAAGACGTGGACTCCGCCGACCTGGTCCTGGAGTCCGTCGACGTGGGTGTCGAGAACGAGGACCGTTTTGAGCAGAAGATGGCCGAGGGCAAGTTCCTGAAGGTCGGCACCTCGGATGTAATCGCCGATCCGGTAAAGATCATCGACCAGGCCATTGAGATCATCAAGGCGACGGGTGGCGCCGTTGACGCGCCCAAGGCCGAGGCCAAGGCAGAGAAGAAGGCCGTCTCCGCTGCCCCGCAGGCCCCGACACCGGCGTCCAAGCAGTCTATCTTTGCCGATCCTGGCAAGACGCTGCTCAATGCATTCAATACCGGCGTTTCCTATTTTATCCCCATCGTCGTTATCGGCGGCGTGTTTCTTGCCTTCTCGCTGGCATCCGGTACCGCCGGCGCCAACGGCATGGAGGTTACGAACCCGCTGATGGTGAGCCTTAACACCATCGGCATGGCCGGCATCTCCATGATGATCCCGGTGCTTGCGGCATACATCTCCTACTCGATGGCCGGCAAGCCCGCGCTCGCCCCCGGTTTTGTCCTGGGCTACCTGGTCAACAACGCAGTCGTTACCCCTAACGGCAACAGCGTTTCGACCGGCTTCTTGGGCGCCATGATCATGGCGGTCATCTGCGGCTACTTTGTCCGCTGGATGAAGACCTGGAAGGTCAACAACACCATCCAGACCATCATGCCCATCCTGATCATCCCGATTCTGACCTCGCTTGTCCTGGGCATGGCCTATATCTACATCCTGGCCACGCCGCTTGGCTTTGTGATGGACTGGCTCACCGGCGTGCTCGGCAGCCTGCAGGGCGGTTCCGCAGTTGTCCTGGGTCTGGTCATTGGCGTTATGACCGCCTTCGATATGGGTGGCCCCATCAACAAGACCGCCTCGACCTTCACCATGGCCATCATGGCCTCCGGTATCTACGGTCCTAACGGTATGTTCCGCGTCGCCGTCGCCGTTCCCCCGATCGCCTGTGGCCTCGCTGCGCTCATCGCCAAGAACAAGTTCGATGACGCTGACCGCCAGATGGGCATCTCCGCGCTGTTCATGGGCTGCATCGGTATTACCGAGGGCGCTATCCCCTTCGCGGTCAAGGACCTCGGTCACACCCTGCCCGGCATTTGCATCGGCTCTGCCGTGGGTGCGGCACTTGCCGCCTTCCAGGGCATCGACTGCTACGTCCCGCACGGTGGCTTTATCGTCGCCCTTGCCACCAACAACGTCGCGCTGTTCTGCCTGGACATCGTGATTGGCGCCGTGGTCGCCGCTGCAATCCTGATTGCCATGAAGCCCACGCTCGATAAGCAGGCCAAGTAAACCTTTAAGGACTCCGGTTGTGCGGAGGGATGGATTTGACTCCGCACAACCGCCCCTACACAACAAAATCCATCCGTACTGATAGGGCCCACATCTGGGTCCCAGGGAACTTTTGTCAAAAATCCTCTGGAGAAGGAGAACAAAATGTCCAACCTCACCATCCGTCAGGCCGTTCAGGGCATGCTCAAGCTGCAGGATAGCGGCGATCACGCAACCATGGTCGGCATTGGCCCCATGAGCCCCAACCTGATTCAGGCCGTGTTCGAGCTTGCCAAGGACGAGGATTTCCCGCCCATGTTTATCGCCAGCCGCAACCAGGTCGATATGGACGAGATGGGCGCCGGCTACGTCAACGGTTGGGACCAGACGCGCTTTGCCGCCGACATCAAGAAGGTTGCCGACGAGGTGGGTTACACCGGTCCGTACTACCTGTGCCGCGATCACGGCGGTCCGTGGCAGCGCGACGAGGAGCGTAACGCCCACCTGCCCGAGGACGAGGCCATGGAGCTCGCCCGCAAGTCCTTCGTCGCCGACATGGAGGCGGGCTTTGACCTGCTGATGGTCGACCCCACCAAGGACCCCTATCAGATCGGCAAGGTTATTCCGCTCGACGTGGTGCTTCGCCGCACGATCGATCTTATCGACTACCTTGAGCAGTACCGTCGCGAGCATAACCTGCCCGAGGTTGCCTATGAGGTCGGTACCGAGGAGACCAATGGCGGCTTGACCTCTACCGATAAGTACGAGGAGTTCATTTCTCAGCTGCAGCCCGAGCTCGAGAAGCGCGGCTGCCCCATGCCCACCTTTATCGTCGGCCAGACCGGTACGCTCACCCGTTGGACCGAGCAGGTCGGCCATTACAACTTCAAGAATGCCCGCGAGCTCGCCGACATGGCTAAGCGCTACGGCGTGGGCCTGAAGGAGCACAACGCCGACTATCTGGACGACGCGACGCTGCTCGAGCACATCCCGGCACACGTGACCGCCTCCAACGTTGCTCCGCAGTATGGCACCGAGGAGACCCGCGCCTACCTCAAGCTCTGCGCCACCGAGCAGATCCTGGTCGACAACGGTCTGTGCGATGACCCCTCCGACCTGTATCACACCCTGCTGGTCAAGGCTATCAAGACCGAGCGCTGGCGCAAGTGGATGACTGGCGACGACGTCAACCTGCAGGTCGACGACATTCTTGCCGACGATGAGCTCAGCCTGAAGATCCTGGATGTCTCCGGTCACTATGCGTTCAACGATCCCGAGGTCAAGGAGCAGGTCGAGAAGCTCTACCGCAACCTCGCCGCTCAGGACATCGACGGCAAGCGCTTTGTCATCGAGCACATCAAGCGCCCGATCAAGCAGTACGTCGTCGGTCTTAACCTCAAGGGCGTCACGACCCGCATCGAGGCCGCTCTTGCCGAGTAAGTAGCTTTTCCTACGCGACGCCGGGCCTGGGGCATGTCCCAGCCGCAGGCCCGGCACATAGGACAAAGGGACATCCCCTTTGTCCTATTTTTTGAGTTTTGGATTCCTTCGAAGGAGTTTGCACCATGAAGTTCTTTATCGATACCGCCAATCTGGACGAGATCGCCGAGGCCAAGAGCTGGGGCTGCCTGGCCGGTGTTACCACCAACCCGTCCCTGTACGCCAAGACCGGCGGCAAGCTTGCCGACTTTGAGCCGCATATGCTCAAGATTGCCGAGCTCTGCGAGGGCCTGCCCGTTTCCGCCGAGTCTACCGCTACCACTGCCGAGGGTATGATCGAGGAGGGCAAGCGCCTTGCCGCCCTCGCCCCCAACATCGTGGTCAAGCTTCCCGTGTGCGAGGCCGGCCTTGCCGCCTGCCGTGCGCTGGCCGATGCTGGCGTGCGCGTCAACATGACGCTCGTCTTCTCGCCGACGCAGGCCCTTATGGCCGCCAATGCCGGTGCTCGCTACATCAGCCCGTTTGTCGGCCGTTTCGATGACATCGCCGAGGACGGTATCTCGCAGCTCGACAACGTCGTGACCTGCATTAAGAACTACGACTGGACGGGCAAGAACGTCGACGACACCGTCGAGATCATCACCGCCTCGGTTCGTACGCCCAACCACGTGACCCAGGCCGCGCTACTCGGTGCCGATATTGCGACCGTGCCCATGGCCGCTCTCAAGAAGTGCCTGCATCATCCGCTGACCGACCAGGGCCTCGCCTCTTTTGAGGCTGACTGGCAGAAGGTCGTCGCTCAGGCTTAACGAGTGGATTGCCCCGGCATCGCGTCATCCGGTGCCGGGGTTGTTCTCAAGAGAGGAATTCGTATGACCAACCAGGAGCTGGCGAAGGTCGCCAATGAGGTCAGGAAGGGTGTCGTGACTGCGGTTCACGCGGCCAAGTCGGGACACCCGGGTGGATCGCTCGGTGCTGCCGACATCATGGCGTATCTGTACTTTGAGGAAATGAATATCGATCCTGCCGACCCTCACAAGGCCGATCGCGATCGCTTTGTGCTCTCCAAGGGTCACGCGGCGCCGGGCCTGTATTCGGTGTTGGCAAATCGCGGCTATTTTCCCGTCGAAGAGCTCGAGACGCTGCGTCATATTGGCAGCCGACTGCAGGGCCATCCCAACATGAACGACGCCCCTGGCATCGATATGTCCACCGGATCGCTCGGTCAGGGCATCTCCGCCGCGGTTGGAATGGCACTCGCCGCAAAGCACTGGGGTGACAGCTACCGCGTCTACACGTTGCTGGGCGACGGCGAGTGCGAGGAGGGCCAGGTGTGGGAGGCGGCCATGTTTGCCGGCAACCATGCGCTCGACAATCTTGTTGCCGTCGTCGACCACAACGGCTTGCAGATTGACGGCACGATCGATGAAGTTAACTCGGCCATGCCGCTCGCTGACAAGTTCCGCGCCTTTAAGTGGCATGTGATCGAGCTCGCCGACGGTAACGACATGGCGCAGATTGCCGCCGCCTTTGCCGAGGCCCGCAAAGTGAGCGACTCGCCCGTGGCCATTATCGCCGAGACGGTGAAGGGCAAGGGCGTCTCCTTTATGGAAAACCAGGTGGGCTGGCACGGCAAGGCACCCAACGATGAACAGTTTGAGCAGGCCATGGCCGAGCTCGCAGCGGCAGGGGAGGAGCTCTAATGGCAGACGTCAAGAAAGTCGCCACGCGCGTTAGCTATGGCGAGGCACTTGTCGAGCTGGGCAATGAGCGCGATGACTTTGTGGTTCTCGATGCCGACCTGGCCGCCGCCACGCAGACCGGTAAGTTTAAGGCTGCGCACCCTGAGCGCTTCTACGACGCCGGCATTGCCGAGAGCAACCTGATGGGGCTCGCCGCCGGCATCGCGACCACGGGCCACGTCGCCTTTGCGAGCACCTTTGCGATGTTTGCCGCCGGTCGCGCGTACGAACAAGTGCGTAATTCCATTGGCTATCCGCACCTCAACGTCAAAATCGGTGCCACGCATGCGGGTATCTCGGTCGGTGAAGACGGCGCCACGCATCAGTGCTGCGAGGACATCGCGCTCATGCGCACGATCCCGGGTATGACGGTAATCGTTCCCGCCGATGACATCGAGGCTCGCGCTTGCGTGCGCGCCGCCTATGAGTTTGAGGGCCCGGTTTACATGCGCTTCGGCCGCCTGGCAACACCGGTCATCAACGATCACGAGGACTATGAGTTCAAGATTGGTCGCGGCGTGGTCGTGCGCGAGGGGTCCGATGTGACCATCATCGCTTGTGGCCTTATGGTCGCCGAGGCGCTTGAGGCTGCCGAGGCGCTCGCTGCCGATGGCATCGATGCCGAGGTCATCAACATGCATACGATCAAGCCGCTCGACGAACGCCTGGTTGTAGCCAGCGCCAAGAAGACCGGTCGCGTGGTCACTGCCGAGGAGCATTCGATTGTCGGCGGTCTTGGCGAGGCCGTTGCCTCGGTGCTAGCGGAGCAGTATCCGGTGCCGATGCGTCGCGTCGGCGTGCGCGATGTGTATGGCGAGTCCGGCCCTGCGGTCGATTTGCTGCACAAGTACGGTTTGGACGCCGACGGCATCGAAGCTGCGGTCAGGTCTGTGTTGTAAGGAAGGTTTCCATGGGATTTGTATCTGCCAACCAAGTGACGATAGGGTATACCGCCGCCTCGCGCGAGGACGCCCTGCATTATTTGTCCGAGCAGGCAATCGAGCTCGGCTTTGCCGATGACGCATCTGCCGTAGAGGCTGCCTTTATTGCTCGCGAGAACGAGGCCGAGACCGGGCTTGTCGCCGGTTTTGCCGTTCCACATGCCAAAAGCGATGCTATCCACACGCCGGGCGTTGCCGTGCTTAAGCTGGTCGAGCCCGTTGAATGGCCGAGCTTCGATGGTGTGCCCGTCGATGTTGCGCTCGCGCTGTACGTGCCTGCCGGCGAGGCAGGAACCACGCACCTGCGCTTGCTCTCCAAGGCTGCCGTGATGCTGATGGACGCCGGCTTCCGTGACAAGGTGCGCGCGAGCACCGATCCCGTTGAGATTGCGGAGCTCATCAATAGCGGACTCGAAGACTAGAACGGTCATCCCGTTCAATCAATTGATCCTTCTCCAAGGAAAAGGGCCGCGACGCCGTATGGGTGTCACGGCCCTGTTCGCGTTTCCCAAGATAAAACCTGCCGAAATAAACCTGTCCCTTATTGGCAGGTTACTGATTCATGGCACCGTGGATGTAGGGGGTGACCTCAGGGGAGATATGGTCGCAGCCCAGCTCGCGCAGCGCGGACTCGATAACGGCGGGCAGCGGGGTCTTGCCCTTGTCGTCGACGGCGGCACCGCCGAGGGCGGCAATCTTGGCGACATCTGCAGGAGCGGCCTCGATATGCATGCAGCCGCCGACCAGGCGCGCGCGTACCTGTGCCAGATCAAGATCGTGCAGGTAATCCTCGCAGGCGCGGATCAAATCGACCTTCTCACGCGTAAGCTCCTCGCCCGTGGGGACGCGCGTGGCAAGGCAGGCTCCCGCCGGCAGGTTCCAAACGGGATAGCCCCATGCGCGCAGCAGCTCGCGCTCTTCGTCCTTGGTAAAGCCGACCTCCATAAGGGGTGAGCGTACGCCGAGCTCTTCTGCCGCACGCATGCCGGGGCGGTAGTCACCGCGATCGCTTGCATTGCTGCCATCGATGACGGTGGGAAAGCCGAGCGACTTGGCGTGGTTGACGATGGTGGTAAAGCCAGCGTGCTTGCAGTGGTAGCAGCGATTGGCATCGTTGCAGGCTACTTGGGGGAGCTGCAGCTGATCGACCGAAAGATTGAGCACGGGGAGCTTAAAATGCGCCCCTTCATTGGCTTGTCCATCAACAGACCGCTCAAACGAGGCCTGTTCGGGCGTGCCGATGAGCGGCGTGGTGAGATGGACGAGGAGGGTATTGGTAGGCATGATGCGGGCGCATACGGCGGCCAAAAAGCTGCTGTCGACGCCACCGGAAAACCCGATAGCCACGCGCCCGTATGCCAAAAGCAGCTGTTCGAGCGCCGATAGCTTGTCTTGAAGCTCCTCTGCGGGTGCCGTGGTGTCTAAAATCATGAAACGATCCTTACCATTGAGTACTCGGTCGAAAACTATAATCCTAATGCGTTACTTGCCATAAGTCTTCTATCTATGTAACGAAAGTGCAATATGCTATATACGTTATATACAAGTTTGTAAGTGCGGTAGAGTGGTAGTAACACAATCCGGTGAGGGGGCCGATATGATCAAGGCTGTTATTTTTGACATGGATGGAACGCTGGTCGACACCGAGCGTTTGGGGATTAAGGCCTGGAAGGCAGGCGCCGCTGAGCTGGGGCTCGCGATTGATGATGCGCTGATCCATCAGTTTATCGGTCGCACGCTGCCCGATGTCATGGACATCCTCGATAAGCATTACGGCAGCCACGAAACCACCGAGGCGGTCTATGTCCGCCACAAGGAGATTCGCGACGAGATGGTCAAGACCGAACTGGAACTTAAGGCCGGCGCCGCCGAGTGCCTAGACGAGCTGCTGGCTGCGGGCTATCACGTGGGTCTAGCGACGTCGTCGCGCCTCGTTACGGCCGAGCGCAACCTTAAGATGGTCGGTCTTTTTGACAAGTTTGAAACGGTAACGTGTGGCGAGGACGTCGTGCACGGCAAGCCCGACCCCGAGATGTATCTGCTCGCCTGCGAGCGCGCGGGCTTTGCTCCCGAGGAATGTGCCGTGGTCGAGGATTCGCGCAACGGCTGCGTCTCGGGCATTACGGCCGGCTGCCATGTCTTTGCCGTCCCCGATATCGTGCCGCTGCCGCAGGACGTGGTAGATGGCTGCGAGGCCGTGCTCGATACGCTGTTCGATCTGGCGGCGGCGGTCAAGGCCGTGCGCTAGACAATTGCGGCGTTAAAACGAGCAATTGCTTACGTTTGCGCTTAAACAAAAGGGGTCCGGCAATGGTCGGGCCTCTTTTGCTTGAGCGGCGACTTAGCATACTTGCGGGCGTGCTATAGATACGCGCCGAGGTTGATGGCCGTGGAGTCGGTCTGGCTGCTTGCCTGGGTGCTGGCGCGTTCCAGCAGGAACGGCCGCACGAGTTCTTGGCGGTTGATGTCCTCCGCGGTGGTGGCTGCGGTGACGGTGCGCGCTGCAGAGCCGACGTGGATATGCTTGGTCTTTGTCGGGACCTTGTTCTCGATTTGCTCCATGAGCAGTTGGACACCCTTGCGGCCAATCTCGTAGCCCGGGGGCGCTACCGTAGTGAGCGGGACCGATCCGCTCCAAGCGAGCGGGTTGCCGTCGCATCCGGCCACGCGAACCTGCTCGGGGACGGAGATGCCTTTGTCGACCAGTGCCGAAACGACGCCCGAGGCCAACACATCGGTCAGGCCGACGACAAAATCGGGACGTTCGTCCGCGGGGCGCTCGGCGATTTGGGCACCGATGCCGTAGCCGTCGGCAGCGGTATTCCATTCGCCGGCGTCGATGACTTCGATCTTGATATCGGGGTGCAGGGCGAGCGCCTTATGAATGCCAAGGACGCGCAGGGTGAGTTGCATAAATGCTGCTCTACCCACAACGGTGATATGGCGTGCACCGCGGGCAATGGCGAGCTCGGCGATGATGCGACCTTGGGCCTCGTTGTCGGCAGCCACGTAGTAGCCGGGCCCGGAGCAATGGATGTCCAGATGGACGATCGGCACGGGCATCTTGGTCATGGCGGGGTGCCAGTCGGGGGACGCCATGGGCTGAACCATGACGCCGGACATCTGGGTGCCCATAAAGTAGCGCAGGTAATGGTCCTCGAGAATGTCGTCGTTATCGGCGTTGGCGATGAGCAAGTCGTAGCCGTGCTTGCGGGCCTCGTTGTGGGCGCCGCTGGCGATTTGGAGCGAAAAGCCGTGATCGAGACGGGGGAGCACCAGGCCAAAGGACTTGGTGGCGCCGCCCGCGAGCTGACGAGCGCTTTGGTTGGGTAGGTAGCCCAGGCGATTGATGGTTTCGTTAATGAGCTTGAGGGTCTCGGGGCGCAGCTTTTCGGGGTGGTTGAGCGCGTTGGAAACCGTGCCCAACGAAACCCCGGCTTCGCGCGCGACGTCGCTGATCTTAACCTTTGCCATAGCGGCCCCTTTGATGCGTTTCAAGTACAAGCCAGATTGTAGCATCGCCTGCCCCTGGGGTGTCAAAGCCCGCCATGTTGAAAACCACCACAAAGGTGCCTGTCCCCCTTTGTGGTGGTTTGGGGTGTGGCTGTTGCCGTAAAAACGGCAATCCTTCTGGTCAGCGGGCGTGATGCGTGAGGATACACTGGCCCCACACAAATGACACTGCGAAAATGGGGAGGGCATATGGCCGCCGCAAAGGACTACCAGAGCTATCTTAAGAACAAGTGCATCGTCGGTTACGGCATCGTCAACGGCATCGTTAACGCGCTCATCTTTATGGGCATGCATGCGGGGGACGCCGATATTACCTTTGCCGCCGGTAAGGTTGTCGAGGAGATTGCGCTGACAGGCGCCCTGCTTGGTCTCATTTTGACCTGGTGCGTGGTGCCGCTGACCAAGATGGATTTCAACAAGGGCGTTTACCTGGGCAATTCCGAAGGCTATGGTTGGCTGGCCAAGCTGCCCAAAAAGTCGATTCCCCTGTCGATCGTCGTTGGCATCATTGCCCTTGTAGTTGCCACGCCCCTTGCATGGCTTTGCACTTTTGTGCTCCCGCTGCCGCTTTCGCGCACGGGCATGATGATCTTTAAGGGCGTTATGTGCGCTGTTGCCGGCTGTGTGAGCGGCTACGTCGTCATCGGTGCCACCACCGCGGGCGTCGACGCTGGGGAAGTCGCCGCGACTGCCTAGGATTTTCCAACAATCAAACTTTCTCTTCAAAACGGTCGGCCCGAGCAAAGGGGTCGGCCGTTTTGCTTTTCACGAGAAAAAGCAGATGCCCTTTAGGCCCGCCGTCAGAATTGCCGTATCTACGGCAATGGCTCTGATGCCGTCCGTATTGCGCTCCAGCCTATATTTGCCTCGACAAGACGCGCGGGCTCAAAGGGGTTCAATGCCCGCGTGAAACGGAAAAGAAAGGAACCAACACATGGCTAAAGCTAAAGCTGTGGCAGAGGAGAAGGGTGCCGAGAAGTTCATGCTTCTCCCCGTTCTCGTTCTGATCCTGGCCCAGATGGGCACTTCGGGCGATAACGGCGCCCTTTCGCTCGCCGCAACCGCCCTGACGCAGGACCTCGGCGCCACCACCGCCGACATCCAGCTCGCCAACATGGTCTACTCCCTCATGGCCGGCGCCTTTATGATCGCCGGTGGCATGATGGGTACCATCATCGGCTGGAAGAAGAACTTCCGCATGGGCGCCCTGCTGTGCGCCGCCGGCGAGGTCGTCCTTGCCGTTTCCCCCAACATGACCGTCTTCATTTGGGGCGGCCGTACCCTCGTGGGCTTCGGCGCGTCGTTCATGATTCCCTCGGTTCTGGGCCTCGTTCCCAAGATCTATCACGGTAAGAACCGCGTGCTTGCCTTTGGCTGCATAGGCGCCGCCTCCGGCCTTTCCGCCCTGCTGCCGCTGCTGCTTTCGATCGTGCTCATGGCCGCCGGCATGCGCGTGACGTTCTTCGTCCTCGCCGCCTACTTTGTACTCGTGTTCCTGCTGTCCTTCAAGCTGCCCGAGATCGAGCAGTCCGATGAGAAGCTCAAGTTCGATGGCGTCGGCGTTGCCCTTGCCGCAACCGGCCTGTTCCTGTTCCTGGTCGGCGTGTCCCGCATCTCCGCTTGGGGCCTCGTCGAGCCCTTCCCGGCATGCCCCTTCACCATCGCCGGTATCTCCCCCTGCCTGCCCATGGCTGTCCTGGGCGTGATCATCCTCATCGTTATGATCAGCGTCGAGAAGAAGGTCGAGGAGAAGAACGGCTTTGCCCTGCTGCCCCAGTCCTTCCTCAAGACCCCGCAGGTCCTCGCCGGTCTCGCCGCCTCCGCCATCACGTTCTTCTTCATGGGTGTTCAGTCCATTCTGATGGCCCCCTACCTGCAGCTCGTTGCTGGCTGGTCTCCGGCTATCGTTGGCGTGCTCTCCATCGTCGTTGGCGTTCCGACCTTCGCCTTCTCCATCGGTATCCCCAAGTTCATGCCGAAGGCTAACCCGCGTCGCGTCATCCAGGTCGGCTACCTCACCCTTGCCGCCGCCCTGATCATCATGGCGTTCTCCGTTACGCTCGACGCTGCTTCCTTGCCGGGCATTCTCATTGGCTGCGTTGTTGCCGGCTCGGGCGCCGGTATCGTTTCCGCCCAGGCCAACAACGTTGTCGCCCTTGCCGTGAACGAGCGCGACGCTTCCCAGTCCGGCGGCATTCAGACCACCATGCGTAACGTTGGCCAGGCTATCGGCATTGCCCTGCTGGGTGCCGTGCTGCTCTTTGGTATCACCAACTCCGTGAAGGATGCGGCCGCTAACGATTCCCGCATTTCCGAGTCCACCGTCGCCGCTATTTCCGAGCGCAATATCGACCTCGTCTCCGATGAGAACTTCCGCGCTTCTATTAAGGACATCGATATGAGCGATGAGGAGCGCGACGCCCTGGTCGAGATCAATGCCCAGTCCCGCTTCAACTCCACGCGTTTCGCTTACTACGTGGGCGCTGCCATCATCGTGCTTGGCCTGGCCACCACCCCTGCTATCAAGAAGTTCTCCAAAGAGGAGGAGTAGGTCATGAAGAAGCTGTACTTTAACGGCGACTTTGTTCCCATGACCGGCGAGGGCGATACTTTTGAGGCCCTGCTGGTTGCAGACGACGGCACCATCGCGTTTACCGGCTCGTTCGAGGAGGCTCGCGCTCAGGCAGAGGATGCCGAGGAGATTGATCTCAACGGCGCCTGCCTTATGCCCGGTCTGATTGACCCCCACAGCCACATCTCTGGCTGCACGCAGTACATCGTGGCTGCCGACCTTAACGGCGCGGCGGATTTCGATGAGATCGTCGAGCGTCTGGCTGCCTTTGCCGAGCAGCGCGGCATTGGCGAGGACGGCGTGATCATGGGTGTTTCCTACGACCAGAATTCCCTGGCCGAGCATGAGCACCCTAACCGTCACGTGCTCGACCGCGTGAGCGAGACCATTCCGGTTATCGCCGTCCACGCTTCGAGCCACATGGTTGTTGCCAACACCAAGCTGCTGGAGCTTGCCGGCATTACCGTCGAGACTCCCGATCCCGAGGGCGCTCGCTACGGCCGCGAGGCCGACGGCACGCCGGACGGTTACTGCGAGGAGCCAGGCGCTATGTGGCCGGTCTTTGCCGTGATTCAGCCGCGTCAGAAGATGGACATGGACGTCATGATCGGCGAGATGCAGGACATCTACCTGGAAAACGGCATCACCACCTGCCAGGAGGGTGCTACCACCGCCGACTTCGCAGCGCTGTTCTGCGGCCTTGCGAACAAGGGCCTGCTCAAGATGGACGTCGTGAGCTATCCCATGTACGGCGAGGATGTCGACAAAATCTTGGCCGACCACGAGCCTTTTGTCTCGCAGGACTACACCGGTCACTTCCGTATCGGCGGCCTCAAGATGTTCTTTGACGGTTCTCCCCAGGGTCGTACGGCGTGGATGACTGAGCCCTACACTCCCGGCGATGAGGGCGAGGGTTACTGCGGTTATGGCACCATGACCGACAAGGCCGCGTATGACTTTATGCGCAAGGCCATCGACGGCAATCATCAGCTGCTCGCCCATACCAACGGCGATGCGGCTGCCGACCAGTACCTGCGCGTGTACAAGCGCGCGCTGGAGGATTCGCCTAATCCCGATAAAGCGAGCCTGCACCCGGTCATGATCCACTGCCAGACTGCCCGCCGCGATCAGTACGAGCAGATGGCCGAGATCAACATGATCCCGTCGATTTTCGCCAGCCATATCTGGTACTGGGCCGACGTGCATCTTAAGAACTTCGGTCCCGTGCGCGGCGGTCGCGTGTCTGCCTGCCATGACGCTCTGGAGTGCGGCCTGCCGTTTACCTTCCACACCGACACGCCGGTGCTGCGCCCCAATTTCTTTGAGGCTGTGTGGTGCGCCGCCAAGCGCGTCACCAAGGGCGGCGCTCAGCTGGACGAGAATCAGAAGATCAGCGTGTACGAGGGTCTGAAGGCCATCACGGTCAACGGCGCTTTCCAGTATGGCGAGCTCGACCGTAAGGGCACGCTCGAGGCCGGCAAGCTGGCCGACTTCTGCATTGTCGAGAAGAACCCGCTCAAGATCGAGCTCGACGAGGTGCGCAACCTGCGCGTTCTCGAGACGGTCAAAGAGGGCGAGACTGTCTGGACGCGCAAATAGCTTTGTCATGGCATAGGCCATAGACGCTAAAAAGAACCCGTGGCTGCAGGGGCGGTCACGGGTTCTTTGCGCTTAAGCGTATTTGAAGGCTTGCATGGGCACGCGCGATGGGCGCCCACGCCGTCTACCGTTTGAGACCGGCCTCGGATGCGAGCTTGCGGAAGCGCTGTGTGGCCGGAGTGAGGACGCGCTCATCGCTTGGGGCGACGCAGAGCACCAGGATGTGTTGCAGGCGGTCGCCGGTAAAGCCGACTCGTGTTTCCACGCGGTAATGCACGGCCCCGGTTTGAGCGACATCTTGGGAACATACGGTCAGCAAGAGCCAAGGTCCGTGCGTGAACGACAGCATCTCGAAGGTGTTCGAGAAGCCGGAGAGCGTGCCACGCCAGAGGCCGTCTTCGACAAGTGCAGCGTGAAGGGTGCGCGTGAGCATGCGCGCGTGCGAGATATCGAGCTCGCGCTCGGGAAGACCGCCGGCAAGCGGGGCGTCGTCGAGTGCGTGGGGGCATCCAAGCTTCATGAGCAGCAGCTCGATGCGGCTGCGATCGGCGTCATCGATGGCATTGCTCAGCACGCAGAGTGGAAGCGTCGTCTTGATGGGGTCGAATGAGACCAGGAAGTCGAGGCTGCTGTGCTTGGGGTCTGATTCAATCTCGGCGACTTCTGTTTCGGTCAGCACACGCGCGACCCGCATGCAGGGAATGAGCCGCTCAAGTCGATCGCGCGCATAGAAGACCTGCTCAATGCCGCAGTTGACCACGAGTCCGACACGCCATTGATCGTGCGAGGACAGGCCGTCCATATACGAGAGCAATAGCATCGCCAGGCGCGTCACGTCGGTCTGGTATAGATTCAGCCCAGATAGGCCGGGCGCGTCGCGCAGCACCTCGGACAGGCGCATAAACGAGGCCATGTTTTCGTATCGCACCGTCCAGGTGTTTTCCTGGGGCAGTGAGATGGCGCGTTCATAGCGCATGTGAGTTTGTCCGGCTTCGATGAGCGCGGCGCAGGGCTTTTCAAGATGAAGCGGCGGTCGCGTGCCAAAGCGTTCGCCGAGAGTGCAGAATAACTCCTCGGTGAGGCGCGCCGCCTCGGGTGTGGGCTGATATGTGCGCTGGAACTCGGGCGTCCAGCGGCGCGTGGAGACCGTAAAGAGGTCGCGGATGATGCCGCGCTCGTTGGCGGAGACCTCGATGCCAAAGTGCTGCTCAATACGGTTGGCGACGTCGTCGTACACAACGGGAATCGCCGAGGTGTAACCACCGACCTCTTTGCCCTTAAGAATGCGCAGGACCATAATCTGCAGGTAGACGGCAAGCTGGTGGCGGGCGTTGTCGGTATAGAGCGTTCGGCTTTCGCGCTCGACGTATGCGATGAGGTCGTTGAAGAATTGCTCGTTGCCGCCAAAGAGCTGCGGCTCAATGCGGCGTTTCATGGCGGTCGACGCGAGCTCAAACAGATAATAGACGACGAAGAATCGGATGTACTCCTCGGGACCCTCGACCGTAATGCGGCGCCCGCGTACGATTTGGGCTCCAAACGGCGTCATGAGCTCGTTCCATGTGCGCAGGTCGTCTTGGGCCTGCTGTTTGTTGGTGAGGATGGCCCGCGCAAGCGATTCGGTGGTGTATTGGTGCCGGTAGTCGCAGGTGAGCAGCAACATGCCGCGATAGAAGCGGTCAAGACCGGCGTCCATGGAAAGCGAACGTTCCTTGATGATGTCCGATATCTGACCGCGCTGCGTGCTGTCGCCATCGATGCGGATGCCGTTGCCGCGCTTGGAGACAATTGCCGCTTGGATGCCCATTTCGTCGAGGAAGGCGTTAGCGGCCCGCATGTCGTTGCGGATGGTGCGCTCCGAGCAAGCAAGGGCATCGGAGATATCGACTGTCGGGGTGTAGCCCGCCTGGTCGAGCAGGATTTTAAGCAGCTTTGCTTGTCGCTGATTGATGCTCATGGGGCTCCCTAGGGTCGCGAGAAAGCTCGATTTGCCGTATATCTGGAAAAGAGCGTGGCACCTGTCATGATACGCATTTTTTATGATGAGTAGGGGAAGGGTTGGTTTTAAATCCTTGCCGCATATACGGAATGAAAAAAGCGGATGGTGATGTGCATGAATCGCGCGGTTTCGAACTCGGGGATGGAGCCTGTGGCGCCTTCTCGTTTGGCGCGACTGGCGCCGCTGATCGTGCTGGCATGCGCTCAGGTGGGTACCTCGGCAGACAACGGTGCGTTTTCGGTTGCCATGGCCGAGATGATGCGCGTGTTTGGATGTCCGCTCTCGGACGTGCAGATGGCGAGCACGGTCTATTCGCTTATGGCGGGCACCTTTATGCTTGCGAGCGGTTTGCTCGGCATGGTTATCGGGTGGTGCCGCAACTTCCGTGCCGGATTGGTGCTTGCTGTGGTGGGAGAGCTGCTGTGCGCGTTTTCACCGAGCATTGAGCTGCTTATTTGGGGTGGCCGACTGATGGTCGGGCTGGGCGCAAGCCTCATTATCCCTTCGGTACTGGGCATGGTGTCCATGCTGTACGAAGGCGAGGAGCGCAAGCAGGCATATGGCGTGATTGCCGCATCGGCGGCGCTTGCGACGATTATTCCTATCGCGCTGGGCATTCTGGTCGATATCGCAGGTTTTCGCGTGACCTTCGGCGTGCTCGCCGCCTATTTTGTCGCACTGCTCGTTGCGAGCGCAAAGCTGCCGACGGGTGGCGGGCTGCACGCGGGCAAGTTTGACGCGCCGGGTGCGGTTATTGCCTCTCTGGGATTGTTCGCCGTTATGTGCGGTCTTTCGCGCATCTCGACCTGGGGCGTATTTGCTCCCTTGCCGCAGGCTCCCTTCACGATCGCCGGTATTTCTCCCGCTTTGCCTATTGTCGGCGTCGGCCTGCTATTGCTGGTGATGCTGATTCCGGTCGAGCACTGGATGGAGCGCGCCCACGGCATAGCGATTTTGCCGTCGAGCTTTGTGCGCAATCCCACCGTTCGCTCCGGCGTCATCGCCATTGCTCTGCCGTTTTTCTACATGGGCGCTCAGGGTCTGGTCGGCACTTCGTACTATCAGCTTGTAATTGGCCTTGGCGGCATGCAGACAGCGCTTTTGGGTATCATCTCGGGTGTGCCCATGCTGGTGCTCGCAATGTTTGTGCCGCGCAAGTTTCCGCAGCTTAAGCCTTGGTCTGTGGTGCGTACGGGCTATGTCTTTATGGCGGCAGCCTGTGTGAGCATGGCGTTTGGCGTGCGCGCGTCCGAGCTGACGCCCATTATGGTGGTCGGTACGCTCTTTGGTGGCGTGGGCGTTGGCCTGGTAAACTCGCAGGCCAACAACATTGTCGCTTCCGCCGTGCCGCCGAGTGACGCCCAGCAATCGGGCGGCATCCAGGGTGCGGCGCGTAACCTGGGCCTCGCGTTGGGCTCTGCCGCCATGGGTTCGGTCCTGCTTATCGCTGTCAACACCGGTCTCGATGCACGTATTGATGCGAGCAATGTGGTCGACACACAGAGTAAAGCGGCGCTCGAAGAGGTTGTTTATACCTACGAGAGTGATGCCGCGTTTATGGCGCGCCTGGAATCGATGGGCGTTGCGTCCGAGGCGCAGGGGGAGCTCTTGGCGGACAATGCCGAGGTTCGCGCAAAGTCTGCGGCCACGGCCTTCTACGTGGTGGCAGGACTTGCCGTTGCAGCGCTCGCAACGACCTTCCCCAAGCAAGCCTCATAGACAAACGCCGCCGTCCAAACCGCCACGAAGGGGATAGTTCCCTTCGTGGCGGTTTTGCTGTTCCGGCCTTCAACTGTCTCGATCTGTAACATCTGGACGGCAAAACCGGTTCTACCTGTTACAGATTGAGACAAAACGTCGAGGTCGGACGGAAAATCTCAATCTGTAACAGTAAGTCCGCTTTTGGTGTCCTAGATGTTACAGATCGAGATAAATCGCCGGGACGGGCCGCCGCCCCGGCCAAAACCACCACAAAGGTACCTGTCCCCTTTGTGGTGGTTTGGACCGGCTGGACGTGTGTACATCGGGTGGTATCTAAGTTGAGATACCACTTCTGGTATATCAGCTTGCGCTTGCGTGAGTACAATACTCGAACGTTGTACGTCTCAGCGCCCCTTGTGCGTGGACGTCTTGCAGTCACGCGAACGAAGGGATTTATCTTATGTGCGGAATCGTCGGCTACACCGGCTCTGATATTGCAAAGAACATCTTGGTCACGGGCCTCAAGCGTATGGAGTATCGCGGCTATGACTCCTCGGGCGTCGCGCTCGAGGTGGGCGAGGGCGCCGCGGCGCACCTCGATGTCATCCGCCGCGTGGGCAAGGTCGCGGGCTTGGAGAGCGAGCTTTCCAACATTGACAGCGACGCTACCTGCGGTATCGGCCACACCCGTTGGGCCACCCACGGCAAGCCCTCCGTCGTTAACGCTCACCCCCACACCAGCTGTGACGGTCGTATCGCCATCGTCCACAACGGCATCATCGAGAACTTCGCCGAGCTGCGCGAAGAGCTGGAGGGCCGCGGCCACCACTTTAAGAGCGAGACCGATACCGAGGTCTTCGCGCATCTGATCGAAGAGGCTTATGCCGAGACGCACGACCTGATGGCCTCCGTGCGCGAGGCGTGCACCCACGTGGTCGGTGCCTATGGTCTGGCCGCCGTGTGCGCTGACGAACCCGGCGTGATCGCCGTGGCCCGCAAGGATTCCCCGATCGTGGTCGGCGCGGGCGAGACCGGCGCCTATGTCGCCTCCGATGTCATCGCGCTCATCGACGCCACCCGCGATGTCGTGGTGCTCGAGGACGGTCAGTTTGCCAAGCTCACGCCTGCGGGCGTCGAGTACACCGACGAGGCCGGCAATGTCATCGAGCCCAAGGTCACCCACATCGATTGGGACCTGGACATGGCCGAAAAGGGCGGCTATCCCGACTTTATGCTCAAGGAGATCCACGAGCAGCCGCGCGTCGTGCGCGACACGCTGGTCGGTCGTATGACGCCGGCCGGCGAGCTCGACATCGACGAGCTGGGCCTTTCGCTCGAGGAGCTCAACGACATCGACCGCGTCTACGTGATCGCTTGCGGCACCAGCTATCATGCTGGCCTCATTGCTAAGAATCTCATTGAGGGCTGGGCTCGCATCCCCACCGAGGTGGAGGCGGCCAGCGAGTTTCGTTACCGCAATCCCATCATTACGCCGACGACGCTTGTCGTTGCCGTGTCCCAGTCGGGCGAGACGGCCGATACCCTTGCCGCTATTCGCGACGCGCGCATCAAGGGTGCCAAGGTCTTCGGCATCACCAACGTGGTGGGCAGCCCCGTGGCGCGTGAGAGCGACGGCGTCATCTACACCAAGGCCAACAAGGAGATCGCGGTCGCCTCGACCAAGAGCTTTATCGGCCAGGTTGTGAGCCTGACGCTGCTGGCTTTGCTGCTGGCGCAGGTCAAGTACCGTCTGACCACCAAGCAGGCGCGCATGCTGTTCCGCGAGCTTTCCGATACGGCCGAGCAGATCCAGTGGATTTTGGATACCCAGACCGAGGCCGTGCATGAGGCCGCCCTGCTGTGCAAGGACGCGCAGTCGGCGCTGTTCGTGGGCCGCGGTATGGGCGCTGCTATTTCCTACGAGGGCGCGCTCAAGCTCAAAGAGGTCAGCTACCTGCACGCCGAGGCCTACGCCGCCGGCGAGATGAAGCACGGCCCCATTGCCCTGATCGACCCGGGCTTCCCTGTCATCGCCGTGGCCACCAAGAGCGCCACCTACGATAAGACCGTGTCGAACCTCATGGAGTGCAAGGCACGCGGTGCCAAGGTCATCGTCGTTGCCACCGAGGGCGACGAGGAGATCAACAAGATCGCCGACTGCATCATCCGCGTGCCGGCAGTCCGCGACGTGTTCAGCCCCATCACGGCGAGCGTCCCGCTGCAGCTGCTCGCCCGCGAGGTCGCCATCCTGCGCGGCTGCGACGTCGACCAGCCCCGCAACCTGGCCAAGAGCGTCACGGTAGAGTAGTTGGTTCCGCCGTTCTAGCGACTAAGGCTCGGCTCCGCATCAAGACGGAGCCGAGCCTTTTTTGCATTTGACCAGATAAAACCTGCCAAAATGAACCTGTCCCTTTTTGGCAGGTTAGCGGAGCTTGCTGGTCTCGAAGTACTCGGGGAACTGGTCCAGAACCTCGGTCTGGTTGCGGAACATCATATGCAGGTGCTTGCTGACCAAAAAGCTCGCTTCGATGGGGTCGCGACCGGCGATAGCGCGGCGAATCTGCTTGTGTTCGTTCACGATGTCCTGATTGTCGAGAACCTGCGTGGCAGCGCGCAGCCAGCGGAAGCGCTCCAGGTCGGCATTGGTCTCTTCGAGCCACGACCACACGGTGCTGCGACATGCGATGCTAAAAATCATGTGATGCATGAGGTTGTCGCTCAAAAAGAAGCCGATGCGATCCTCTTCGGCCATGGCCTTTTCCTGCAGCGCGATGGCGCGGTCGAGCTGCTCGATGCCGGCCGACGTGGCGCGCGCACAGCACTCCACAATCACCTGCTTTTCCAGATGCTCGCGGATGTAACAGGCACTCTCGGCAAGGGTGAGGTTGATGGGTGAGACGTAGGTACCGCTCTGGGGCACGGTGCGCACCAGGCCCTCTTGCGCCAGACGCACCAGTGCCTCGCGCACAGGGGTGCGCCCCATATCCAGGTCGTCGCAAAGTTGCTTGACGCCCAGCTTTTCGCCCGGCTTGTAGTCCAGGTAGACGATTTTGCGTCGGATGGTGTGGTAGGACTGGTCCTGTAGGCTCGTTTCCTGCTCGCCGACGTGCATCGATTCTTCCATAGCGCCTCGCAACTGTTCTATCAAACTCATATGTCAGTTGTTAATTATGCCGCGAATCAGCTCTCCGCGGTGGGTAATTCGGCTGTTGCCTGAGAACTATTGCGGCATCTTAGTCTGTGTTTGCGCAAGGCTGTGCTCAATGTTGCCGTATCATAAGCCGTCGCAAACGTGAAATAGAAAGAAGGAATCCCATATGCAACTGGCAAATATCGTACGCGAGCGCTGGAAAGGCGTCTTGTTCTGCCTGATCATCGCCATTCCCGCGACGTTGCTCGGCAAACAAATTGAAGTGGTCGGCGGCCCGGTGTTTGCCATCCTCTTTGGCATGGTCCTGGCGCTCGTCTTTCCCAAGAATCGTCGCGAACCGCTCGCTGCCGGTGTCACCTATACATCCAAAAAGATCTTGCAGTGCGCGGTTATCCTGCTTGGCTTTGGCATGAACCTCTCGCAGATTCTGTCCAAGGGCGCTCAGTCGCTGCCGATTATCGTGGCGACGATCTCGACCTCGCTTGTCATCGCCTTTGTGCTCTGCCGCGTTATGAACGTGCCGGGCAAGATCGCGACGCTTGTGGGTGTGGGTTCGTCGATTTGCGGCGGTTCGGCCATCGCCGCGACCGCACCCGTCATCGATGCCGACGATCGCGAGATTGCCCAGGCTATTTCGGTCATCTTCCTGTTTAACGTTATCGCGGCGCTCGTGTTTCCAACGCTCGGCGGTATGCTCGGGCTGACCAACGAGGGCTTTGGCCTGTTTGCCGGCACCGCCATCAACGACACCTCGTCCGTAACGGCTGCGGCGAGCGCCTGGGACAGCATGCATCCCGGCGCCAATGTGCTCGAGAGCGCCACGGTGGTCAAGCTCACCAGGACGCTGGCCATCATTCCCATCACGCTGGCGCTTGCTTGCTGGCAGATGCATCTGGCGCGCAAGGCCGGCGGCGACGCCAAAAGCACGTTCTCCCTCAAACGCGCGTTTCCCCTGTTTGTGCTGTTCTTTGTGCTGGCGAGCGTGATCACTACGGTGTTTCAGCTTCCCGCGTCCTTTACGGCGCCCATCAAGGAGCTGTCGAAGTTCTTTATTGTGATGGCCATGGCGGCTATTGGTTTTAATACCGATATCGTCGAGCTGGTCAAAAAGGGCGGCAAGCCCATCGCATTGGGCTTTTGCTGCTGGATTGGCATTGCGTGCATGAGTTTGGGAATGCAACACGTACTGGGAATCTGGTAGAGAAGTAGCTTGTTTGTGTGCTGGTTGCTGGTGAGCGCAAGCCTGCGGTGGAGCGATAGGAGCTCTTGCGGGTATGGCTTGTCCGCAGGTTTATAAGTCCCGAAGAGCTCTTATCGCCCCGCCAGGATGGCGATGCGGGGCAACATCTATACTCGCAGGACGGCGCTTTCTGCCCTATAGTGTTTGGTGAGCAATATCGTTCAATTTTGAAACACTCGGTCGTGCGACCGTCGGCGGCTGCATGTCGCCGCGGACAGGGGCAAATCATGGATAGCGATGCCAAGCTGAACATCTTGACCGAGGCCCTGGCTGCTGCCGGGGCCTCGGCATTGGCAATCGATGCGCGTGGGGGCGTCGCGATCTCGACCATGAATGACGCGGCGCTTGAGCGGGATGTGGCGGCTTTTGTCGCTGAGCGCCTCGACCGTATAGGAGACGGCGCGCGTCTGGTTATGGGGCGTGCGGGTACGCGCCTGAGCCTGACCGTTCGCCCCACCGACAAAGAGGGCGGGGGCCTTTGGGTCGTCGTGGTCCGCGAGGTGCGCGGTGCCGCGGCGCATGCGGGCATCGAATGGCTCAACGCCGACGAAGTTGAGGCCCGCTACGAATCGAGCGCGTACGGCATCGTTGAGGGGGCGGCCTCGGTGGCTGCGCCGGTTGCCGAGAGCTACGCGCGCGGTGTGCCCCTTATGCTCGAGGGCGAGCTGGGAGCGGGTCAGGTTGAGATCGCCAAGTGCCTCTATCTGGACGGTCCTTTTGCCGATCAGCCCTTTGTTTCCGTTGCGCTCGATGAGCTCACCGAGCGCGGTTGGCGCCATGTGCTCAAAAGCTCCGAATCGCCGCTGTTCCAAACGGGGCTGACACTTTGCATTGAGGGCTGGAATGCGGTTGGCCCCCAGCGCCTCCGCGAGCTGGTCTCCACGATGGCCGACACCGCGTTGGCGACGCGCTGTCATGTGGTGCTGACGGCGAATGACATGCCGGGCGGCAGCGAAAGTGATCAAGCCGCCTTTGTGACCGAGCGCTTCGCCTGTGCGGTGAGCGTGGCGCCGGCAATCGCCGAGCAGGGAGCCGCGTCGACGAAGGTCGCGCGCTATTTGGAATATCTCGCTGATGCATTTGGGACGGCAGCGCCCACGCTGTCTGCCACGGCGACGAAGACGCTCGATGCTTACCGCTGGCCGCGCAATTATCTGCAGCTCCGCGAGGTCTCGGAACGACTGTATATATTGGTGGGGGCGGGCACGGTGGACCGCGCTGTGGCGGAGGAAGTGCTCGCCCAAGAGGACGTGATTAAGACCGCAACCTTTGGCGCCCCGACACTCGAAAGCGACCTGTATATTCTGCGACCGCTGGCCGATACCGAGCGAGATATCGCGCATCTGGTTGTAGACCATCTCCACGGTAACCGAACCCGTGCGGCGGAGGTGCTGGGCATAAGCCGTACAACGCTGTGGCGCTTGCTGAAGGACGATGACCGTTGAGCGAGGCGCCCGTGACCGCGCGCGACGCGTGTGCTACAGTCCAAAGCGTTATTGTTTCGATTTGGTTACGGCGTGCGAGGGCATATGGCTGAGACTTCAAAACCGAGCCGCAGAAGGCGGAGCGCCGCGCCGGTTAACCGACGCACGACATCGGTGACGTGGGGCAAACACGCCTCGGGGTTTGATGGCTCGTTCAAGCGCACTAAATACGGCTATCCTTCGGCAAGCGCCCGCTTGGCAATGCAGGCAGAGTCCTCGCTGTTGGGCCGCAAACGCGTGGTGGGCTCAAAGCTCAAGCACGACGGCACGCTTGGTTACATCAGTCGCGGGGCGGCTCGCCGCAGCGGGCTCAACCCGGCTGGTTGGCATCGCTATGTGCCGATCGTGGCCGTCGTTGCGGTGATCGTCATCGCGCTCGCTGCGCTCGGCTACGCCGGTGGCGGCGCCAACTTGGACGCAGTGTTTAAATCGCCCGAGCTCGCGCATGCAGGCACAGAGGTTGTCGAGGGCGCTCAGACCCAGACGGGCGTCGCACCCCAGCGCGGCATCGTTGCGGCGGCCTCCACCATCGCCGATGCGCAAAAGGACGAGGACGAACATGGCGACGATGCCGAAGCGACTCAGGAGAACGAAGCCGCATCGAACCAGACATAAAGATAAGTTGCGGTGGAATACGAACTAAATGGGCTCATATAGAGCCAAAACAGTCCGTATTTCACCGCAACTGAATAGGGCCGCAGAAGGGGACGTTCCTGAGCTACCTGATGTACACTACGTTGTCGCGACGCGGTTTTGCTTCGGGGAGCGTGTCCTCGGCGTAGCCTAGGATGCAATTACCGACACCGCGCAGGCTGCCATCCGCTGGCAGGCCCCAGTTGGCTAGCAGTTCCAGGCCTTCGGGCGAGTCAAAGACCTCGTGTGCGCGGTGGATCCAGCACGAATCGACGCCCAGCGCATAGGCGGCGTTAAGCAGGTTTCCCATGGCGAGCGATCCGTCTTCCAGATGCGTGGGCACGTTGCGGTCGACGAGCACCACCACAACGGTCTTGGCGCCGTAGAAGGGGTCGCCATCGCTGCCCATAACCTGGGCGTTGAGCTGTGAGAGGCGCTCGACGGTTGCGGGATCGGTAACGGCGACAAAGGTCACCGGCTGGCGGTCCATGCCGCTCGGTGCATACTGGCCAGCCTCGATAATACGTGCGAGCTTTTCGGCCTCGACGGGACGATCGCTGTATTTGCGGCAGCTGCGGCGATGGATGAGCGCTTCGATGGTCTCCATGGGTCCTCCTGACGTTGGTTTCGATGCCTCGTTCTTACCCGTCGAGCTAAAACTGTAATCGCGCGCGAAACCTCAAATAACGCTAACTACCAATTGGAAAAGTAGGTTTGCATAAAATCGCAAGCAAAATGTGAGAAGCGGGTGAGCTGGTCAAACGTTTTATCCCGTCTACCCTGCGGTTTTTTACCACTTGCCTAAATGATGGACGCATAACCTCTGATAAAGGTTTTACTAAAGGGGTACCAACGTTTATCAACGCGCCATGGTGGCGCCGGGCCAGGAGGTAACATCATGTTCCAGGCTGGAGATGTCGTCGAGACCGACTTCGAAGGATTTCTGAAGCTGCTGCGTTCCAAGACGCGCGCTTTTGTGACGATCGAAGATCACGAGTATTACATCACGCACACCGATGGCTATTGGCGTGTTCAGGATTGCGAGGCCCTCAACGATAAGGGCCACTTTACTGACTGCTCCGAGCTGGTCAACACGGTCTGCGAGGTCGTCGAGCTGCCTTGGATCTGCGGCAAGAGCCTGCACGATAGCTTCTCGGGCGCCACGGTCTACGAGGCCGTCGCCGCCTAGCAGGCAACACAACAAGATTTTCGCGTGACCGCCGGCGCTGCCCCCGCGCCGGCGGTCTTTTTCTAGCGATAGGTCATAAAGGCGCATCCATTTTCGGCACGCCTGTTGACGATAGTCAAAACTCGGACTAATCTAGAGACACTAAATTGGTCAAAACTCGGACAATCGAATGGTGGGATAGATGAATAGTGCGGTTACGCTGGTCGACTTCGACCGGACGCTCAACGGACTCGACCATATCTATTCGGAGTTCTCGCGTGCTTGCGGTCTTTCGGACTGCGCCTATTGGATGCTCGTCGATACCGGAACGGCGGGCGGCAGCATTGCCGTAAGCCGCCTGACGAGCGAATGGTTCTACAGCAAGCAGACCATTAACTCGGCAATTAAAACCTTGACGGCGCGGGGGTTCGCAACATTGGAGTTTGCCGAAGGCAGCCGCAAGAACAAGGTTGTGCGCCTGACCGAGGAAGGCATGCGGTTTGCCGAGCAGTATGCGCTGCCGGCGCAAGGGGCCGAGCAGCGTGCTTTCGAGACGCTCGAGCCCTGGGAACAGCGCGAGATTATGCGCTTAATCGGCAAGTTTTCCCAGGCGCTCGGCGACGAGTGCGACGTATTCAAACAACAGGTGGCAGACGCAGGCCAGGCAGAGGATCAACGTGAGGGGGAGTCGTGCGACTCTTAATGAGGTTTATGAAGCCGTACCGTAGGCTTGTCGCGGTGACGCTGCTGGTGTTGCTGATAGACAACATCGGCACCCTGCTGGTGCCCACGATGCTGGCGAACATGGTTAACACCGGCATTACCACGGGCGATGTCGACTACATTTTGCGCAATGGCTTCTACATGCTTATCGCGACCGGCATGGCCAGCGGCGGCGCGGTGCTGGGCTGCTACCTTTCGGCGCGCCTGGCGGCCAACGTGGCCTGCGACATCCGCAATGCCGTGTACGATAAGTCGCTCGAGCTGAGCGCTAGCGACTTTGAGCGCTTTGGCACGGGCTCGATGATCACGCGCTCGCTCAACGACATCAACGTGATCCAGCAGGCGATTCTGCAGACGATTCAGCTGGTACTGCCCGTGCCGTTTTTGGCCGTGGCGGGCATCGTCTTTGCCTGGTTTATCGACCCTGCCATGGGCACGCTTTTGGGCGTGGTGGTCGCGATCGTGCTGGTGGCGGCGGTCTTTACAGTTGCCAATGCGGCACCGATTTTTATGCGCTTGCAGAGCTTTATCGATCGCATGAACGTGGTGCTGCGCGAGAACATCGTGGGCGTGCGTGTCATCCGCGCGTTCAATAAGGAGCGTCACGAGGAGCAGCGCCTGGACGAGGTGTTTAGCGATTACGCGGCCAACGCCATCAAGGTCAACCACCTGTTTGTGGGTCTCGACAGCTCCAGCTTCTTTTTGATGAACATCGCCGAGGTGGCGGTGCTGTGGGTTGGCGGCAACCGCGTGGGCGCCCACGCCATGCAGATCGCGAGTATTTCGGCGGTGCTGGAGTATGCACTTCTGATTCTGTTCTTTGTGATGATGGCCCAGATGGTGGTGCTGACGCTGCCGCGTGCCGCAGCGTGTTTGAACCGCGCGCAGCAGGTGCTGGAGATTGAGCCGAGCATCGTGGACGGCGAGCGCACATTGGACGATGGCGCGCTAGAGTCCGAGGATGGAGCGGACGTGGTCGCCGTGTTCGACCATATGTCGTTCCGTTTTGACGATGCCGACGAGGACACGCTGTGCGATCTGAACTTTGCCTGCCGCCGCGGGCAGACCACGGCGATTGTGGGTTCGACGGGCTCGGGCAAATCGACGGTGGCAAAGCTGCTGCTGCGCTTCCACGATGCCACGAAGGGTGCTATTCGCCTGGACGGTGTCGATTTACGCGAGCTTTCGCAAGACGAGATCCGCGGGCGCATCGCCTATGTGCCGCAGAAGGCGTGGCTGTTTTCGGGCACCGTGGCGAGCAATCTGCGCTTTGGCAACGAGGACGCAACCGAGGCGGATATGCTCCACGCGCTGCAAGTTGCCCAGAGCACGTTTGTGCTCGAACAGCCGCAGGGGCTCGATACCCCGGTGGCGCAGGGCGGCACGAACTTCTCGGGCGGTCAGCGCCAGCGCCTGGCGATTGCCCGCGCGCTCATGAAGCGCGCCGACCTGTATATCTTCGACGACAGTTTTTCGGCCTTGGACTTTAAGACCGATGCAGCCCTGCGTCATGCGCTGCAGGACGAGACGCGCGATGCCGCGGTGCTCATCATCGCCCAGCGCATCTCGACGATTTTGCATGCCGATCAGATCGTGGTGCTCAAGGACGGCGAGGTCGTGGGCCTGGGTACGCACGGCGAGCTTATGAAGACCTGCGAGGTGTACCGCGCCATCGCGGAGTCGCAGATGAAGGGAGGTGAGTAGCATGACTGAGGAGCTTAAGAAACAGGGCGGCGTTGATGACGCCGCTGTTGCAGGGGCAGTCGAGGAGGCGGCGGCCGCGTCCGAGCTTGACGCTGCCGCCAAGGCCGCGGCCGAGCGCGAGGCCCGTCGCCAGGCGCTCTACGAGGAAAATGAGCGCGCCGAGGACGAGCGCGCCCGCGCCGAGGCGGAGCGCATGCGCGACGTGGACGACGAAGACGAGGACGAGACGCCCCGCGATACCTGGGCGACGGTGCGCCGTCTGTGGAACGAGGCCGCCGGAGATCATTGGCGCTTCTATATCGTGTTCGTGAGCATCGTGTTCTACGTCATCTTTAACACTGCTGCGCCGGCGTACAGCGCTCTTGTCATCGACGAACTATGGGAGCGCATGCAGGTGGCGTTTGCCAACAACACCACCTTCAGCATTACTTGGGAGAACTGCGGTAGGACCATCTTCGTCTACTTTATGATCTGGACCGCCGCCGGTTCGTTCTATGCGCTGCAGAGCTTTTTGATGTCGAGCGTCGCCGAGCGCCTCAACCTACGTCTGCGTAACCGCATCGCACAAAAGCTCAGCCGCCTGCCGCTCGCCTACTTTGATGCGCATCGTCCCGGCGAGGTGGTCAGCCGCGCGACCAACGACTTGGACAAGATGTCCGAGAGCATGCAGCGCGGACTGCTGCAGCTGCTGGTGTCGATCGGCACCGTGTCGGGCGCCATAATCATGATGTTCGTGTATAGCGTTCAGCTCACACTGGTCTTTTTGGGCTTTACGGCTGTGTCGCTGCTGGTGACCAAGGTGGTCTCGGCCCGCACGCATGCCGTGACCGGCGAGCGTCAGGAGTGGGTGTCCAAAATCACGAGCGCGGTCGAGGAAGGCTATTCGGGCCGTTTGGTGATTCGCGCATTCAACCGCGAGCGTCAGAGTTCTGCCGAAGTGCATGAGGCCTCGAGGGAGCTAGCGCGCGTGAGTACCAAGGCCGACTTTATGATCAATGCCGTCGGCCCTGCGGTGCGCTTTATCGGCCGTTTGGCGCAGATTGTGATCGCGCTGGTGGGCTGCAGCATGCTGGTTGCCGGTCACATGACCGTCGGCGTGTTCCAGGCGTTCTTCCAGTTTATCTACGAGGCGTCCGAACCCATGACGCAGCTGTCGTTCACTTTCAACTCGCTGCAGAGCGCGCTGGCGAGTGCGGAGCGCGTGTTCGACCTGCTCGATGAGCCCGAGATGGAAGCCGATCCGCTACCGGGCGACGCCGCCAAGCTGCCGGGTCGCGTGGAGGGCCGCGTTAGCTTTGAGCATGTGCGCTTTGGCTATACGCCCGACAAGCCGCTTATGCGCGACGTTTCGTTTACCGCTGAGCCGGGTCAGAAGATCGCCGTGGTGGGAACCACGGGCGCGGGCAAGACCACGCTCATCAACCTGCTCATGCGCTTTTACGAGATTGACGGCGGGCGCATCACGCTCGACGGTGTGGACACGAGCCGCATGGACCGCGGCGAGCTGCGCCAGCAGTTTGGCATGGTGCTGCAGGATGCGTGGCTGTTCGATGGCACCATTGCCGAGAACATCGCCTACGGCTGTCCCGAAGCGAGTCGCGACGAGATTGTGGCGGCCGCCCGTGCCGCGCAGGTCGACTTCTTTGTGCGCACCATGCCACAGGGCTACGACACACGTGTGGCTAACGACGCCGAAAGCATCAGCCAGGGCCAGCGCCAGCTGCTGACCATTGCGCGCGTGCTGCTCAACAACCCCGCGATCCTCATCTTGGACGAGGCGACGTCGAGCGTGGATACGCGCACCGAGCTTGCCATCGGCCGCGCCATGGACGCGCTCATGCGCGGGCGCACGAGCTTTGTGATCGCTCATCGCCTGTCGACGATCGTGGATGCCGACCTGATCCTGGTCATGGATCACGGCAACATCATCGAGCAGGGCACGCACAAGGAGCTGCTGGCAGCAGAAGGCGCCTATGCCGACCTCTACTTGAGCCAGTTCGCATAAGGTGACAAAGAGACAGTCCCTTTGTCACATTCGAAAAGAAGGCGCGCCGGGGATGGATTTCCCGGCGCGCCTTTTGCGTTGGCGTCGATGTTGACCGCGGCCGTCTACTTCTGGCGCTCGTCCACGAGTTTGGCGACGAGGGCCTTGAGCTCGGCCACCTCCTGCTCGAGCTCTTTGACGCGACGGGCGTTCTCGGTGATGCCCTGACGATTGAGGGCGCTCTGCTCGGCGGCATCGTCGGGCATGTACTCGCGATGCTGTTTGGCGTCGAAGCTCTCCTCGAACACGCGGCAGCCGTTGCGCTTGATGATACGTCCCGGCACGCCCACGACGGTGCAGTTGTCGGGTACGTCCTTGACGACGACCGAGTTGCCGCCGATCTTGACGTTGTTGCCAATGCGGATATTACCGAGCACCTTGGCGCCCGTGCCCACGGTGACGTTGTTGCCCAGGGTGGGATGGCGCTTGCCGGTCTCGTTGCCGGTGCCGCCGAGCGTGACGCCCTGGTAGAGCACGCAGTTGTCGCCCACGATGGTGGTTTCGCCGATGACGACCCCCATGGCGTGGTCGATAAAGAAGTGCTTGCCGATCTGTGCGGCGGGGTGAATCTCGACGCCGGTGATATGGCGAGTGATCTGCGAGAGCACGCGGGCGAGCGAGCGATGGCCGTGTTCCCAGAGCCAGTGCTCGGGCACGTGATTCCACTTGGCGTGCAGGCCGGGATAAGACAAGAAGATGACCAGGGCATTTTGCGCAGCGGGGTCCTGCGCTTGGACGGTCTTGATGTCCTCGCGAATGGTATTGATAAAGCTCACCGGCCGCCCTCCCTTAGCGCCGTGACAATGCGATTCAATAAAGTATAGCGATTCGCTAGGGATTAGGAAGGGCAATCTTGCTTGGCTTTGCACGACAGGTGTCAGTTATGCACACTTGCTGGTAATGAAGTAAGGCTTTTGAGGGGTTTGACCCGCGCCCGCGTTGCAACCGTATACTGGTCAACTTGGACGTGTCCGCGCCCACAACTGAGAGGTTTTACTTCATGGGTTTCATCAACTTTATCGCCGAGCTGCTTAAGGATCCGCGCACCGCAATCGCCAGCTGGATCGCCGCCGGCCCGCTTATGGCCTACGGCTGCGTGTTCCTGATCATCTTTATCGAGACAGGTGTCGTGTTCTTCCCGTTCCTTCCCGGCGATTCGCTGCTGTTTGCCTCGGGCTTCTTCGCCCACAACGGTGGCTTTAACATCGTGGCCCTGCTGGCCACTGCGTGGGCCGCGGCCATCTTGGGTGATCAGTGCAACTTTATGATCGGCCACTTCTTTGGCCGCAAGATCATCGCCTCGGGCAAGGTGAAGGCCATGACGCCCGAGCGCATCAAAAAGTCCGAGGACTTCCTGGACAAGTGGGGCCACCTGGCCATCTTCCTCGGCCGCTTCTTCCCGTTCATCCGCACCTTTGTGCCCTTTATCGCCGGCATGGGCGGCATGCACTGGCGCAACTTTGTCATCTTTAACGTGTTGGGCGGTATTACCTGGTCGACGGTCTTTACGCTGCTGGGCTACTTCTTTGGCGGCATCCCCTTTGTGCAGGAGCACTTTGAGCTGCTAATCGTTGGCATCGTTGCCGTGTCGATCATCCCGACCGTGGTCGGTCTGGTTAAGGCTAAGCTGGGCAAAAAGAACGCGTAGCTCGAGCCAGCGCGCAAACCGTGCAGTTGAGGCCCGTCACCGTTTACGGTGGCTGGCCTCTTCAGCTTCGGTCAAATGAAAATACTTTAGTTAGTTAAAGAAAAACGTTTTATCCGACGCGCGTGCGGAGTACAATCTCGTGCATGCGAATCGACGTGCCATCGGCTTTGATGCTGCTCGCGTGTCCCGTCCGGCTCTACGCTCCGGGCGTGCGACGTTGCGACGCGGTCGGCCTCGGTCCTTGCGTGCGGGTTCGCGAGTTTGCAACTGTGTATGTAAGGAGCGACATATGACTGTCGAGAAGAAGGATATCGATTGGGGTAGCCTCGGCTTTGGCTACATGAAGACCGATTACAGCTACGAGGCCCATTGGAAGGACGGCGAGTGGGACGAGGGTGGCCTGACCACCGATCACACCCTGCATGTCTCCGAGTGCGGCGGCATCTTCCATTACTGCCAGGAGGTCTTTGAGGGCCTGAAGGCCTACACCGCCGAGGACGGCAGCATCGTCTGCTTCCGTCCCGACATGAACGCCGAGCGTATGTACAACTCTGCGCAGCGCCTCGAGATGCCCCCGTTCCCCAAGGATAAGTTCGTTGAGGCCGTCAAGCAGGTCGTCTCTGCCAACGCCGCCTGGGTTCCGCCCTTCGGTTCCGGCGCGACCCTGTACGTGCGTCCGTTTATGATCGGCTCCGGTGACGTGATCGGCGTGGCTCCCGCTCCTGAGTACACGTTCCGCATCCTCGTGACCCCGGTCGGTCCGTACTTTAAGGGCGGCCTCAAGCCCGTCAAGCTGCGCGTTTCCGAGTACGACCGCGCCGCACCGCACGGCACCGGCAACATCAAGGCCGGCCTGAACTACGCCATGTCCCTCAAGCCCACGATGGAGGCCCATCGCGAGGGCTATGCCGAGAACCTGTATCTCGACTCCGAGTCCCGCACCTATGTCGAGGAGACCGGTGGCGCCAACGTCCTGTTCGTGAAAGAGGATGGCACGCTCGTCGTTCCGCAGTCGCACACCGACTCCATCCTGCCCTCCATCACCCGTCGTTCGCTCGTTCAGGTTGCTCAGGACCTGGGCATGACCGTCGATCAGCGTCCCGTCGAGTGGGCCGAGGTCAAGGCCGGCACCTTTGTCGAGTGCGGCCTGTGCGGCACCGCTGCCGTCATCTCTCCGGTTGGCGAGATCGACAACAAGGTTTACGGCGCCGACGAGACCGTGACCTTCCCGGCTGGCTACACCGAGATCGGCCCTGTGATGAAGAAGCTTCGCGAGACCCTGACTGGTATTCAGTCTGGTGCTGTCGAGGACAAGCACAACTGGGTTTACACCGTGGCGTAAGCTGTCTTAGCTGTCCGGCCCGAGGGCGACCTTCCTTTCCGGCGCGTCCTCGGACATGAAAGAACCCCCGCTGCGCACTACGTGCGGCGGGGGTTCTTTCGTCCTGCGAAGTGCGCCGGAAAGGAAGGCCGCGCTTTTGTTTTGGGTCGCGCCATGTGGGGGTGGTGGCGACGTGCATTTTTGCGAGTATTCTGCAATCGAAGGGCCCTGCATACCGACCTCGGGCAAAAAATCGGGATTTCTCGATGTTTTCTACGAATGATGGGCGGGGTTATGGGCTGGCAGCGTTTGATTTGCAGGGATATTCGCGGTCTTTGGCATTTATCGTGGCGCCCGAAGCTCTTGGTTATGTTGAATACTCCTGAAAATGCACGGCGCTCAGAGGGGGACCTTCGCGAAAAAGGAAACCGCCCCGTCGAAGTATGCATTCGACGGGGCGGTTTATACATTTGGCCGATTAAGGATGCGCTGCCAAACTACTAGAACTTGACGGTCGGGGCCTGGCGGGCTGCTTCGGCGGCCTCGAAGCCCTGGCGCTCCTTAAACTGGAAGATGCCGGCAAAGATGACAGCCGGGAACGTCTGAATGGCATTATTGTAGCTGAGCACGCAATCGTTGTAGCTCTGGCGTGCATAGCTAATCTTGTTCTCGGTATCCTCGAGCGATGCCTGCAGCTGCGTAAAGTTGGTGTTTGCCTTAAGATCGGGATAGGCCTCGGCCACGGCGAAGAGCTGGCGCAGCGCACCGGTCAGCACGTTGTCGGCTTCCATCTTGGCCTCGGGCGTGGTGGCCTTGACGGCGGTGTTACGCGCGCTGATCACGGCGGAGAGCGTCTCCTGCTCGTGCTTGGCGTAGCCCTTGACGGTCTCGACCAGGTTGGGGATCAGGTCGTTGCGGCGCTGCAGCTGCGTATCGATGTTCTGCCAGGCGTTATCGATGCGGTTACGCTTGGTGACCATGTTGTTGTAAATGCCGGCGATGGCGCAGACAATCACAATGACAACAACGATGCCGATGATGACGGTAATCATGATGTCTCCGTTTCGAATGGCCGCGGCGGCATGCGCCAGCTGCCGTTGGTATAACGCTACTAGTATACCCGCAACGTTTTGCCGTGCCGAACTTTCCGGCAAGCGTTGTGTTTTCGGCGGGGTTGGCACCGGGGCAAAGCGCGCGAGGTACAGGTGTAAGATATGCGACAGATTGACGAGTGTTGTCTTTGCCCTGAGGATGGCGATACCAGTGGACCTTCGCATTAAGAAAACCTACCGCGCCCTGTTCGATGCCTTCACCGAGCTTCTCGAGGAGCATCGTTTTGAGGACCTGACGGTTGCCATGCTGTGCGACCGCGCCATGATTCGCCGCACGACGTTCTACAAGCACTTTCGCGACAAGAACGATTACTTTGCCTTTTATATCGATGGGCTCATGTCGGGCTTGCCGCAAAAACAGCCCGATGAGGCCGGCGCAGTGTCTGCCGAGGACGTGCGCGCGCTTCGACACGCGATTTTGGACGATGCCATGGATTTGATTCTGGCGCACGAGCAGCTCATGGATAACATTTTGGCAAGCAGCATGTCGGGCATGTTGACCAACGTTATTTGCGACCGCATTGCCCGCTCCATCCGCGAGCGTGTGATGAACGTGCTTGCCGAGGATGCCCTGGCCCCCGTGTCACTTGAGACGACGTCTGAGTTTGTCGCCGGCGGTATTATTCGACTTTTCACGATATGGTGGGAATCGGGCCACGATCTTGAGCGTCGACCCGAGATAGCCGACGTGGTCGATGCACTGTTTGAGCGGACCATGACACCGGTGAATCACTAAAGTGGCGGAGAGAGGGGGATTCGAACCCCCGGAACGCTCTCGCGCTCAACGGTTTTCAAGACCGCCGCATTCAACCGCTCTGCCATCTCTCCGTGAGTCGTAATGATAGCATCGTTTTGAATTTGCAACAGGGAAGGCGAACGATGACGATCACCGAAATCGACGAGAAGTTCATGCACGAGGCGCTGGCGGAGGCGCGCGCCGCCGCGGCGGTGGGCGAGGTGCCCATCGGTGCCATAGTGGTGCGCGACGGCGAGATCGTCGCGAGGGCGCACAATCGGCGCGAGCTCGATCAGGATCCTTCGGCTCATGCAGAGTTCGCGGCCCTGTGCGCTGCCGCTCGGTCGCTCGGTCGCTGGCGCCTTTCCGATTGCACGGTCTACGTGACGCTCGAGCCCTGCTGCATGTGTGCGGGGCTTATGGTCAACGCGCGCGTGGGGCGCTGCGTGTATGGCGCGGCTGATGCCAAGGCGGGCGCGCTGGGATCCCTATACGATTTGAATGCCGACTCGCGCCTGAATCATCGGTTTAACGTGACGGCTGGGGTCCTGGCGGATGAATGTCGCGAGCTGCTGAGTAACTATTTTGGCGGTCTGCGCGGAGCGGGCGGCGCTGATTGCGGTTGTGGGGCCGATCTTGAAGCACACGCCGCTCACGCCGCAGCGCTTGCAGGTGCCGGTGAGGATGCTGACACGGCGGTTGACTTTGGTCCTGCGTGCCGCCGGCCCCGCCGTGTGCTGCTGGCGATCGACTCCTTTAAGGGCAGCGTTTCGAGTGCGCAGGCGGAGGCGGCGGTTGCCGAAGGCGTGCGCCGTGTGTGGTCCGATGCCGAGGTGCGCGCATTGCCGCTGGCAGATGGTGGCGAGGGAACGCTCGATGCCATCGCCGCGCGCGGTGGCGAGCTTGTGGCCTGCGAGGTTGCAGGCCCCTTTGGCGAGCGTGTGCCTGCCCGGATGCTGGTGGACGACGAGCGCGACTCGGCTGTAATTGAGATGGCCGAGGCGGCCGGCATTGGGTATTCGCCTTGCAGGGAGTCGTCGGCGTTGGCTGCTACAACCTATGGCGTGGGCGAACTCATACTTCGCGCGGTTCGCATGGGCGCAAAGACGCTCTATATTGGTCTGGGCGGCAGTGCCACCAACGACGGTGGCGCCGGCATGCTGCAGGCGCTGGGCGCGCGTGTGGTCGATGATCAGGGCTGCGATGTCGCCCCCGGTCTTACGGGCCTTGAACACGTGGCGAGTATCGATTTGGCGCCAGCGCTTCGGGCACTGAATGGCGTGCGTATTGTTGTGCTTTCGGATGTCGAGAATCCGCTCGTAGGGCGTCGCGGCGCGCTTGCGGTGTTCGGCGGACAGAAGGGCCTGCCGACGGATGATGCCGAGGTACTGCGCAGGTACGACAGCTGGATGGTCGGCTACGGCCGCCTGCTCGATGCGGCGATTATCGGGGTGCGGGCTCAGGGGCTGTTGCGCGTGCCCGAGGGCGCACGGACATTTGGCTCGGTGCTCGGCGTGCCCGGCGCGGGCGCTGCCGGTGGATTGGGCGCGGCGTTGCTGGCACTCGGTGCGGAGCTACGCTCGGGTGTGGAGACGGTGCTCGATCTCGTGGGGTTTGACGAGCGCGTACGCGATGTCGACCTGGTCATAACGGGTGAGGGCAACATGGACGAGCAGTCCGCCGCTGGCAAGGCGCCGGTGGGTGTGGCCCGTCGTGCGAAGCGATATGGCAAGCCGGTGATTGCTGTCGTGGGCGGTCGTGCTGACAACCTCGATGCGGTGTATGGGCAGGGCGTCGACTTGGTGCTTCCGATCTGCCGCAAGCCCATGGACCTTGACCGGGCGCTCGGTGTGCAAGAAGCCACAACCAACCTCATCTGCGCCGGTGAAGCGGCCGCTCGATCCTACGACCTCGCTCGCCTCTAGAACTTATTTCCCCGGGAGTCCGGTTTGGCCGAGTAGTCAAAATAGCCCCGTCCCAAAATAGCTACTTTGTGGGATGTGGGGGATATAGATTGCCGGTCGATTTGTCCTACTGGGGTATGTCGATGGCGCGAATGGTTCGTTTTTACGCCTGAGTGGCAACCTGATGCGGAATTTTGGGTCAGCCAAATTGCTACACTTTTAAGTATATTGCGATGTCCCGCCTTGCGTTTCTGCGGGGGGCGTATGTTTGCATCGATGAGGGCGACGACATACATATAACGAGCTACTGCTTGCCGTCCTCATGGATTGGGGAGGGCCTTCATGAATCGCGTATGTGCGAGAGTTCGAGAAATGCTGGAGCCTTTTGGCGCAAAAACCAATAAAGCCAAGCGCGTCCTAAAGGTTTTGACCGTCCCGCTGGCGGCGTGCGCGCTCATGTTTGGTGCGACGAGCGCATCGGCCGACCAGACGGTTCCCTATAGCAACCATACCGTAAAGACGGTGAATCCCACCGGCACCACGGTCAACCTGTTCGACTACTGGGTCGTGAACGGCGATAACGACAAGTCCGCCAATGTTAACAACGACAACAAGAATGACAACACCGGCATCAATAAAGACCATCAGCTCAAGTTTAATGGCGGCGCCGGCACAGGCATTAACAAGTGGACGGGCAGGAGCGGTACCGCTGGCTACGGCCGCCTTCGGTTTGTTGAGAATCAGCTTGTAAATGGCTATCCGGCAATCAAGAAAGGCACCTACACCTCCCAAGGCAATGGCGTTAACTACACCGATGAGTCGCTGGCCTATCTCTTTAACAACGCCAGTCAGGCTAATGGCGATCAGGACGGTAAGGCCGTCTACAACAACGTGAAGGGCCTCTTCCAGCTTGAGGGCGGATACTACGTCTACGACTCGTATGGTTCTGATGGCAACTATGCCGTGTACAACTCCACGACGAACTCCTTTAACGTCTACGACTCCGCGGGCGTATACAAGGGAAGTACTGATAGCGAAACCAATCTAGGCCAGTTCTTCCCCTTTGACTCGGCTGAGAAAGTTTTCGACGAACAGGGCAATAAGCTCTCTCCCAAAAAGATCGTGGACGGAAACACGAGCCTCAACCATCACTTTGGCATGTCCATGACCACGGAGTTTGTCCAGCCTAAGGGTGGACAGACCACCGATGGTGACATGGTCTTTGAGTTCTCGGGTGATGACGACGTCTGGGTCTACATCGATGGCGTGCTCGTGGGTGATCTGGGCGGCATTCACGAGAAGGCGACGCTCAAGATCAACTTTGCCACGGGCGCAGTGCATGTCGGCCATGTCGACAACGCAAATGATGAAGAACAGACAATTGAAGATACAACCATCCTAAATATGTTCGAAGCCGCCAAGGCAGATACCTCCAACTTCTCCGGCAGCACCTTCCGTGAGAGCAGTAAGCATACGCTGAGCTTCTTCTACCTAGAGCGTGGCGCGGGCGCATCGAACATGAAGCTCAAGTTCAACCTCACCACGCTGCCGTCGTCCGAGGTCGAGAAGGTCAATCAGAACGGTGAGGCAGTCCAGGGCGCCAAGTTTGCGCTGTATCAGTCGGGTGCCAACTGGAAGACGCAGGGCGACCCCATCGCTCAGGGTACGACGGACGATAAGGGTCAGCTGGTGCTTTTGGAGTCAGACGGCTCCGTTCTTTCGTTCGATAACCAGCATACCGCGGGGCACGACTACTTTGTGCTCAAAGAGACAGACCTGCCCGCGGGATATCGCTCGAGCCTGACCTCATCGACTTCCGCAACGCCAGGTGAGCTGCACCTGCAGTACAAAGAGGCTGCGACGAGCGGCTCGGGCGGCGTGGTGGTTGCACCGCAAACGACGGTCACCACGGCCGACGGCAAACCATGGACGGGTAGCCGCATGTGGCTCAACGGTGGCTACCTTGCCGCCAAAGAGACCATTTCCCTTTCTCAAAACACAAAAGACAATAATAACAAACCCATTAACTCGGGCACGACCTTTGCCGTCGTGCTCAAGCGCACCGACGAGAGCAAGAAAGACACGGATGAAAACGCATGGACGCCAGTCACGGGCAATCCACTCGATGGCTACAAGCTGTGCTCCGCACACGGCATTGCCGGTGCCGTCGAAGCTGCTAAATCGGCGGACACAAGCGTCTTCGCCGTCAACACCAGGGGCGACTACGAGGTGACGGTCAGGTCGCTGCCCGGCGATATCGAGAAGTACGCCGCCATGTTGAAAGATAAGTCCAAGTCCGAATATACCGTGGCGGTCTACCACACCACGGCATCGTCTCTGGCAGAGGCAACCACGGACAACACCTCCATGGTTGAATACCAGGCGACAAACAGGCAGTTCTCAACCGTGATTCACCTCACGAACGTTCAGAATCGTCTGTTTGTGCAGAAGGTCGACGACTTGGGTGAGCCCGTCAACGGCGCAACGTTTCAACTGTACAAGGCGGACGACGTTACCGGCGATAGCCCTAGCACCTATGCCATTAGGCCTGGTGCCACGCCGTATGACACCGTGCAGGCAAACGACGCGACCTACCCGTTTGACCTCAAGGGCACCGCATGCTTCCCGCTCGATTCGACAAACCACGCGCCCCTTACCAAGGGCACGTACTATCTGCGTGAGTCTGTAAGTCCGGATGGCTACGAGTCAAATGCCACCATTACCAAGGTGATCGTGGACGATTCGGGTGTGTACGTTGATGCCGGCGAGGCGAACGACGGCGTGCGCAGCATGAGCGGCCCGGGTTCGCTCATTGCCTCGCTGGCGCAGTTTGGCTCGCCCGACTCAATCGACAACACGCTTACGCACATCAAGGGAAAGCTGCAAAGCGCGACCGTTAACGCCAACGGAAGCCTGACGTGGGGCCAGACGTGCACCGCCGAGGGCGTGACGCCCTCGCTTGCGAACGACTTGATGCACATGCGCTATGACAAGACAACGCAAAGCGCCAAGACCGTCTTGCGCTATGTCGAGGACGGCGGAGACCGCGACGGCCAGCGGGCGATTATCTATGCCGACACGGGTATCAACCGCATGGCCCTTTACCAAGAGGACGACTCATCATATATCGATGACGCCTCCAAGGCTCGTACTAACCTGGGCACACTTCAGCTCAATCACCTCTTTACCACGGCAACGACCGTGCAGTATACCGATCGTCGCGTGGCACGCCTACAAGTGACCAAGACCGTGACGGCAGACAATGGCCTTACCGCGCCTACCAAGGACGCGAGCAACAACGACCTGACGTTTACATTTAGGTTCACCCTGCCGGAGTCCCAAAAGGGCTACGAGGCACGCGTATTCGATGCGAACGGCAATGCCGTGGGCAACTCCTTCACGCTCAAGAACGGCAGCACCCATTCCATCAAGGCCGGCGAGACCATTCGCGTATACGACCTTAAGAAGGACGACAGCTATAGCGTGAGCGAGCTCACCACCAAGGGCGAGGAGTCCAGCGGCAATGTGCTGGCGACCATCGTCAACACCGTGACCGGCTCTGCCGGCGAGTCGGTGCTTCCGGCTGGCTTTAGCCTCGTGAGCCGCATGGCCGGTGGTCAGGAGCAGGCGGGAACCGGCAACACCATCACGGGCAAGATCGCCGCACTCGTGGACGGGAAGATCCCTGCGAGCAACAAACTCGAGTTCATCAACAAGTACAGCGCCGACTCGGTAACGTTTAATGGCCTGAGTGCCAAGAAGCTGCTCGACGGCCGCCCTTGGGCCGATGGCGATACCTTTACCGCGCAGCTTACGGCCGAGGACGGCGTCCCCATGCCCAATGGCGCCAAGAGCAAGGTGTCGACGGTCGAGCTTACCAAGAATGCCCAGACGCAAACGGTTGGCGACATCACCTATAAGACGGCAACGTTTGGCGACATCACCTATACCCAGCCGGGCACCTACACCTATACCATCTCGGAGGTTATCCCTGGCTCAGACGCCCGTGCGGGCGGCATAAGCTATTCCGCCGCCGTCTATACCGCGACGGTCGTGGTGGAGGACAATCACGCTGGTGCTCTGGTCGTTAAGAGCGTGAAGGTGGTGCAGGAGTGCGACGACGCGGGAGTCGACACCAAGACGGATGTTGCCGATAAGACCGCAACCTTCACCAATCGCTACGATACGCACGAACATAGCATCATCCTCCATGCTCAAAAGACCCTAGTCGACAACGCGGGGACGTTCCCGCTTGCCCAGAATGCCTTTAGTTTTAAGCTCGAGGGTGTGGGCGGCTATGCGGATGACAGTGCTGCGTTCAGCCTCGATACGGTTGATAAGAACATGACGGCTCCCATGCCCCAGGGCGCCGAAGGCAACGCTGCCACCGTGGGCAACAATGCCGATGGCACGGTGACGTGGCCGGCGATCTCCTATACCGCCCAGGCGGATACGGGACGCGCCTACGTGTACAAGTTCGCCGAGAATCCCGGCAGCGTTACGGGCGTGACCTACGGCATGACCTACGACGAATCGGTCTATTACGCCGTGGTGCGCAACGCCAAGAAGGGTGCTGGCATCCAGACTTCGGTCGAATACTACAAGGCCGAAAAGAATGGCCCGATAAAGCTGGACAAGGACGCCACACCTTCCTTTACCAATAAATATAGCGTGGAGCCCACGAGCGTGACCCTTCAGGGCCAAAAGACCGTGAGCGGTCGCGACTGGAACCAGGGCGAGAGCTACACCTTTAACCTTACCGCCGCTACGGACGATGACAGCGCAACTAGTCTGGGTAAGACCACAAAGCAGGCGGTAACGGATGGTGTTGTTGTCATTAACACCAACCAGGCAGTCGCCAGCGCACCCGAGTCGGGACGCGTTGCCTCGTTCGCCTTTGGCGCCGAAGCCACTCCGACCGTGACGTTCAACCGCGCAGGCACCTTTAGCTTCAATATCACCGAGAACGCCGCACAGGATGTCCAGGCCAGCATGTCCATGGACATGCACACCGCACGTGCGACCGTCGTGGTGACCGATCTGGACGAGTCGGGCAACCATACGGGCAAGCTGCGCGTGTCGAGCGTGGCTTACGCCAATACCGGTGCTTCCGATGCGGATAAGGCCGTAACCGACAAGGCCGCCTTTACCAATGCATACCATGCGTCGGGCACCTTTGGTGGCGTGACGGTGAGCAAGACCCTTGAGGCGCGCCTCTACTGCGGGCCAGTTTACCTTTGCCGTGACCGGTCTTTGGTACGACGGCGTTCAGACATCGGTCGATGGCGCCGAGGCCAATCTGTCCAACAAGGCGGCGAAGGCCGGCGCGTCTAGTGCCGTGGAGGGCACGAGCGGGAAAGAGAATCTCTTTGCCCGCAAGCTTACGGAGCAGGACCTTGGCCATACGTTTGCCTATCGCATCCGCGAGAACCAGCCTGCGGCTGCCGGCTACACCTATGACACCGGCTACACCGGCGACGCCATCGTGCTCGTCAAGATTCTTGCACGCCAGAACGACCCCGCCAAGCTCTATACCGTGACGACCGTGCTCAAGGGCGCGGGCGTGACGGCGCTGCTGGGCGATGCCGGCGATGCGAGCGCACTGACGGACGAGGAGATTGCTAAGCTCAAGCAAGATGCGAATACCTACGTGCAGCAGTACGATGCGAGCAAGGCCGGCACCACAACGCCCGCTGTCTCGTTTGTGAATCGCTATGAGGCAAGGCTCGACTATGGTGACGCTGGTGGCCTGCAGATCGAGAAGACGCTGACGTACCCCGAGGGCGCGACGGTGTTCGGCTCGCCTAAGAGCACGTTCTACTATACCGTCAAACCTGCCGACAAGGCCTCTGCCAACAAGCTTGGCATTCCCGAGAGCGGCAAGGTTTACGAGACTGCAAACGTCGAGGCGGATACCCCCAAGACCGTAAGCCTGGTTCCCACGGGTGGGCTCACCTTCACGCAGAATGATGCCGGAAAGACGTTCACCTATACGGTGAGCGAGATCAAAGAAAAGACGACGGGCTATACGTACGACGAGACGACCCATACGGTCAGAATCGTCGTGGCGGATAACGGCGACGGTACGCTTAGAGTCACGACAGCGGTAAGCAAGCAGGTCGATGGCAAGGACGAGCTCGAGGACCAGTGGATCTATCCGTCTGGTGTAACGTCCACCGGTGTCGCGACGGTCAAATTCAAGAACACCTATACGGTCACCGAGGCGGCAACCTACACCCCGTCCGTGACGAAGGTGGTTGCCGGTGCCGATGCTCCGGGCAGGTTCACCTTTGCTATGACCGCGGCTGACGATGCTACCAAGGCTGCCATCAGCGGCAATCTCATTACCGGCTCTTCGATGAGTGCGGACAACGGCTACGCCGAGCAGAAGCAAACGAAGGAGGGCCTCAAGGACGGAGAGCACGAAAAGATTGACTTCTCAAAGCTCACCTTCAACAAGCCGGGTACGTATGAGTTTGCGATAAAGGAGCTGGCCCCGAACGGCGGTTCCGGCGAATGGAACTATGACACGCACACCTATAACCTGACCGTTAAGGTAACCGATGAGGGCGGCAAGCTTGTGGCGCGTGCCGATGGCACGACCGGCTCGGAAGGCTTCATCTTTACCAATAGCTATCGAACTTCAACGAGCTACGAGCTCCAGGGCGGTCTTGAGATCGTCAAGACGCTCAATGGGCACGACCTGCATGCCGGCATGTTTGGCTTTACGGTAACGGGCGAAGACACCGTCTCAACTGAAAAGCTTAAGGCGCTGCTGCGTGCGGACAAGGATAAGGGCGAGCTTGTCGTTACAAACGATGAGCCGCAGGCCGATGGCGCGTCCCATACCGGTATTTTAGGTGGCCTGACCTTTGCGACGGAAGATGCGGATAAGACGTTTGCCTACAAGATCGTCGAAAATAAGGGTAACCAGGGCGGCTATACATACGACTCTACCTATTGGAAGGTAGAGATTGCGGTTAAGAAGCGCGATAACGGTTCGCTCTATACCGTGACTACGGTCAAGCACTATGACGCCAAGAACGACGAGCTTTCTGAGGATGAAAAGACCTTTAGCTCCGCGGACGGTACCGCTAAGGCCCAGGTGTCCTTTACCAACAGTTACGTCGCGAAGGGAACTTTTGAGGGCCTTGCTGCCGAGAAGGTAATGGACTCCGGCGACAAGATTGAGGCGGGTCAGTATACGTTTGACTTGTATGCGGAGAAGGCCGACGGCTCGCTCGTATGGATGGATGAGGGTAAGACCCAGGCGGGCGAGAACGGTACCGCAAAGGTCGACTTCGGCAAGGTTAACTTTAAGCTTGGCGGCGCTCTCGGCGGATCCCATGAGCTGACGATTGACCTTGCTGGCGCTGTGAAGGATGGTGTTGCCACCAAGCAACACAATGCCGACCACACCACTACCTACAGCTTTAACCTGGTGGCAAAAGAGCGCTTGGCCAACCTGCCCGAGGGCGTGCGTCCCGTGGACACGTCCGCGACGTGCCGCGTGCTGCTCGAGGTGACCGATAACAACAACGGCAAGCTTATGTCCAAGGTGACCTATCGCGACGGTACCGAGAACGGCAAGATCGTCTTCCACAACACACGCGATAAGGTCAAGACGATCGGCACGGTCGCGAAGCCTGATGTGGATATCGACGGGCAGCTGCTCTCCGTGGGCGACTCCTACGTCTACACCATTAACTGGGTCAACACCGAGGCCGATGCCAATGGCAACCTGGTTCCGGCCAAGGTGACCGTGACCGACGAGCTTCCCACTGGCGTCGCGTTCGAGGCCTTTGAGGGCAAGAATGCCGATAAGGGTTCCGCGAGTGGCCAGTTGCTCACCTGGAACCTGGGCGAGCAACCTGCGGGCAGTCACGGTTCGGTGCGCGTGCGCGTCAAGATTACCGAGGACGCCGTGAAGGGTGCTCAGGGCGCTGTCGGCACCGTTGAGAACAAGGCTACCGTAACGGTTGGCAACAAGAGCTACACTGGCACCACGACCAACTACGTGCCCAAGAAGTCCGAGAGCGACGCTCAGGATTCGAAGGGGTCGGGCGTCAAGTTGGGCGATGAGCTCACCTATACCATCGGCTACAAGAACACCGAGAAGAAGTCGGCTAAGGTGACGGTCTCCGATGCCGTTCCGGCGGGAACTGAGTTCGTGGAGTTTACGGGCGACCATGCGGATATCGCAACCAAGGACAAGGACGGTAACCTCACCTGGAAGCTGACGGACGTTCCCGCTGGCGAGGAGGGCACGGTACAGTTTAAGGTTCGTGTGACCGAGGACGCATTCAAGAGCGGCAGCGCTTCGGATGACATCTCCAACCAGGCGTCGGTGGCGGTTGGCAACAACCCTGCCGTTAAGACCAACACCACTACCGATGAGGTCTCTGACGGCCGCCTGACGCTGAGCAAGACGGTCACGGCCGCCGAAGGCATTGTCGCGCCCAACAAGGCATTCACCTTTAAGGTGCTGCTCTACCAGGCCGATGGCGCAACGCCTCTGACCGGTACCTTTGCGTATGCTGGCCGCCCCAGCGGCACCAACGGCACCTATGTAAGTGGACAGATCAAGAGCGGGGACACCATCGCGCTTAAGGCCGGCGGCTCCGTGACGATTGCCGTGCCCGTGGGTGCTCGCTACGAGGTGCAGGAGCTCGACTCCAAGGGCAACCTCATGACGAGCGAGGACGGCTTTGCGGTTGCCGATAAGGCGAACCCCCAGAAGGGTACCGTCGGACAGGCGACGCAGGTGGGCTTCACCAACGTCTACAGCGTGGAGTCCACAAAGGTGGAAAACGCCTTTAAGGTTCAAAAGAAGATCTCCGGACGCAACTGGACTAAGGCGGATGCCTTTACCATGACGCTGACCGCCCAGGGCGAGGCGCCCATGCCCAAGGGCGCCAAGGACGGCGTGTCGACGATTAAACTGCACGAGGATGCCCAGGTTGGTAACTTCGGTACCATCGAGTACACCAAGCCCGGTACCTATACCTATGTGGTCGCCGAGCAGCCGGGTGACGAGACGTCGCTCATCTTCTCGAAGGCCACCTATCGTGCCACCGTCACGGTGACCGACGATGGCGCCGGTAAGCTGTCTGCCAAGACCAAGATTGCACAGCTGACCGACGATGCGGGCGACGCTGTTGAGCGCACGGTCGAGGCGGCGGTCTTTACCAACACCGCCAAGACCGGCAGCCTTACCGTCAAGAAGACGGTCGTCGGCGGCGACAGCCAGCGCGAGTTCGGCTTCACGGTCGCGCTGACCGACGGGGACGGCGAGCCCGTCTCCGGCACCTTCGGCGAGGGCGAGAACGCCGTGACGTTCACGGACGGCAAGGCGGCCTTTGCGCTTAAGGACGGCGGGGAGAAGACCATCGCCGGCCTACCCGTGGGCGCGCGCTACACCGTGACCGAGGATGCGGCCGAGGGCTACGCGACCACGGCCGACGGGGCCGAGGGCACCGTGACCGAGGCCGGCGCGACCGCGGCGTTCACCAACACGTACGGAACGGCCACCGAGGGCAGGGACGTCTCCACCGCGGGGCTCTTCACCAAGACGCTCAAGGGCCGCGACTGGGCGGAGAGCGACAGCTTCCAGTTCGCGCTCACGGGCGAGGACGGCGCGCCCATGCCCGAGGGCTCCTCCGACGGCTCCAAGACCGTCAGTGTGAATGCCGCCGGGACCAAGGCGGGCGAAAAGGTCGCCTTCGACTTTGGCCACATCCGCTACACGCTCGACGACATCAGGGACGCCGGGTTCGCCGAGGTCGGCGGCAAGCGCGTGCGCGCCAAGACCTTCACCTACACGGTGAGCGAGGCCAGGCCCGATGACGGCTCTGCCATCGCCGGCGTGTCCTACGACGGCCACGTCGCCACGATGACGGTGACCGTGACCGACGACGGCTCCGGCAACCTCACGGCCTCGACGCCCGCGATCGCGCAGGCGAGCGGCGGCGATTTCGTGAACACCTACACGACCGAGCTCGACTACTCGGCCCGCGCGGGCGTGCGCCTGTCCAAGACGCTCTCCGGCCGCGCGATGGAGGCGGGCCAGTTCGCCTTCACCGTGACCGCCGACGACGAGACGGCCGCCAAGCTCGGCCTCAAGACCGGCAAGGACGCCTACGCCGTTTCCGCAGCTGGTGACGGGGAAACCGACCTGATCGACCTCATCGGCGGCGCCGCAAAGGGCGACGTGACGTTCACCGACGCCGACGCGGGCAAGACCTACAGCTTCACCGTCACCGAGACCAAGCTCGGCGGCGAGGGCTACGCCAACGACGCCGAGCCGCGCACGGTGGCCATCGCGCCCGCCTACGACGCCGCGACGGGCGAGCTCACGGTCACGACCACGGTCGTCAAGGACGGCATCGAGGTCGCCCGCAGCGAGGTCTCGACGGCCGATGACGCCACGGCGGCGCCCGCGCCCGTGACGGTCGCGTTCCAGAACTCCTATGAGGCCACTGGCACGCTCGGCGGCGAGGGTAGCGCGTCCATCGAGGCCACCAAGACGCTGACGGGCCGCGCCGCGGCGGCGGGCGAGTTCTCGTTCTCCGTCCGCGATGCCCACGGTAACGTGGTCGCGACCGCGTCCAACCGCGCTTCCGACGACGGCGAGGTCGCGGGGCTCGCGTTCTCGCCCATCGCCTACACCACCGGCTCGCTCGAGCAGATGGCGGCGGACGGTACCGCCACCAAGGCGGCCGACGGCTCCTGGTCCATCCCCTATACCGTGTCCGAGGGCACGGCGGCACTGCCCGCCGGCGTGACGGCGACTGCGTCGAGCTTCGACATCACCGTCAAGGTGACCGATAACGGCAAGGGCGGGCTGGATGTTGCCGTGACCTATCCCAAGGGCTGCGACGGCAAGCTGTCGTTCGTGAACGGCTACGGCACCAACGAGGCGACGGTCGACCTCGCGGGCACCAAGACGCTGGCGCTCGGCCAGGCCGGCCTCGGCCTGACGCAGGCCGACATCGCGGACAAGTTCACCTTCAAGGTTGAGCCGCTGGATGGCGCGCCCGCGCCGGTCGACGTCTCCGGCAAGACGGTGACCGAGGCGACCAACGACGCCGCCGGCAACGTCGAGCTGGGCCGCGTCACGTTCAAGCAGCCGAGCGACCTCGATGACGTCAAGATCGACGGTGACGGCATGCGCACCAAGACGTTCGCCTACCGGGTGAGCGAGTCCGGTTCGGTCGACGGCGTGGTCAACGACGCGACGGCGACCAGGACCTTCACGGTCAAAGTAGTCGAGGACACCAGCGCGGGCACGCTTTTCGCGGAGGTCCTGCCCGCCGAGGGCACGCCCGAGGGCAAGGGCGCGTTCGAGTTCACCAACACCTACGGCGTCGGCCCCGCCCCGAGCTCCGTCACCGACCAGATCAAGGTGAACAAGAAGCTCAAAGGCCGCGACCTGGCCGAGGGCGAGTTCGAGTTCCAGTTGATCGAGATCAACGCCGACGGCAGCGAGAGCGTCGCGGCGACGGGCAAGAACGCCGCAGACGGCACAGTCGCACTCAACCCGGTCACCTACACCGCGCCCGGCACGCACAGCTACGAGCTGCGCGAGGTCACCGGCACGGCGGGCGGCGTGACCTACGACAAAGCGACGCGCCGCGTGCGCACGACGGTCACCGACGCCGGCAACGGCACGCTCGCCGTCAAGCACGAGCTCACGGATGCCGAGGGCAACCCCACGGGCGATGACTCGGTGACGTTCACCAACGGCTACAAGGCCGCGCCCGTCATCCTCAAGCTGGGTGCCGCCAAGGTGCTCAAGGGCGCCGAGCTCAAGGCGGGGCAGTTCAGCTTCGAGCTCAAGAGCCGGGACGGCAAGGTGATGTCGACCGCCAAGAACGCCGCCGACGGCAGCGTCACGTTCGACGCGCTGACCTTCAAGCAAGCCGTCACCTACACCTTCACGGTGAGCGAGATCGACGACGGCCAGGCGCATGTGACCTACGACAAGGCCGTGCACAAGATCGTCGTCACGGTGAGCGACGAGGCGGCAGACGGCACCAAGACGGGCTACCTGTCGGCGAAGGTCTCCTACGAGGGCGACGCCAACCTGCCGCCGGTCTTCACCAACAGCTACGCCGAGGAGCCCGGCACCCCGGAGACCCCCGGCACCCCGGAGAACCCCGGCACGCCGGGCGGCGGTTCCGATAGCGGCTCCGGCGACAGCTCCGGCGGCGGCGGCTCCAAGGGCGGCATGCCCGACACCGGCGACCGCAGCCTGCCGGCGACGGCACTCGGCGCCATGGCCGGCATCGGCGCGCTGGCCGTCGCGGGCGGTGCGGCCCTGTACCGCAGGCGCCGCTAGCGATATGCACGAGTGGGGCGGATCCATCCGATGGGTTCGCCCCACTTGCCCTGTTGGGCGGGAGCGGGTAAGATATACCGAGCGCCTAGCGCGTTCGATGGGTTCGGATGACGACATGTTCCGAATCTGGTCAGGTCCGGAAGGAAGCAGCCATAAGGAGCCTCTGTCGGGCATCCGAATCCATCGAGCGCACGGGCGCTTTTTTGTTACCGCGACATGGCCCGGCCGGCGGCGAGGTATTTGGTGTCTCGCTGGTCCTCGGCTGCGCCTGCGGGATCGCTCGACTACCAAATACCTCGCCGCCGGCCGGGCCCCGTCGTCCAAAAATCACCCGTAAAGGCGCATTTATCTGAAGAATTGAATCCCGTGTTTTGTGCTGCTTGTTGGCGTTGCCTGGGCATTGATAGTTGCGCGCTTCAAGAGACGGCGGCATTACCATCTGTTTTTACAAGTAAGAAAAGAGGCCCGTTTCCCTGGGTTTGGTTGGGGAAACGGGCCTCTTTTGTCTATGGGCTTGAAGATTGGTGGGAACGATATGCTCTGGCGGCTATTTTGAGTTCTTGAGGCGGCGTGTGGCTGTGGCGGTTATTCCGAGTCCTGCGACGGCGATTCCTGCTAGTGCGATTGCGCTCGGCGTTGTGTCGCCTGTGTTTGCGAGCTTGCCGGCGGTCGTATTCGCTTGTTTGCCGTTGCCCGTGTTCGCCTGCTTGGAGGAGCTCGGTGCGGTGTCTTTGCCGGTCGCGGGCGAGCTGGCGGGCTGTGTCGTCTCGGCCGGTTGCGTCGAGCCGGAGGGAGGCGTCGTCTCGGTGGGTTGCGTTATCTCGGGCGAGGTGGCCTTGTCTGCCGCGGCCTTTGCCTCTTCGTATGCCTTGCAGGCGTCGTCATAGGCCGCTTGTGCCTTTTCCAAATCGCCGAGGAGCGCATCTCGCTTGGCTTTGGCCTCGTCGATCTTGGCTTTCATTCCCTCCGCCTCGGTTTCGTAACGCTTAAACCGTTCTTCCTGACGTTCGAGCTCGCTTCGCCGGTGCCTAAGCTCAATTTCCCAGGGTTCTACTTCTGCTTGCGCCATGCTGATCTCCCGACGCAACTGACTAAGAGCTTCGTAGGAAGCCCCGTCGCTGCGTGCCTTTTCATATTTTGTCTTAACCTCGCTTACACGATTGTTGGCCTCGTCGTATTTGGCTTGGGCTGCATCGACGTTTGCTTGCATGGCGGGAAGGGGCTCCCTCCATTTGGCGGCTTCTGCCGAATATTTATCGTAGAACGGTTGAAGAAAGGCAATGTTATCATCAATTTTCGCAATTATCTCGGGACTGGCGGCGGCTTTTGCGGCTTCGAGGTTTTTGAGCGCTTTCTGCATGGCTGCATACGCTTTTTCTTTTTCGGCTGCCGCATCTTCCGTCTGCAAGGCGACCGCATCGACGGGGGAGCTGGTTTCTGCCGCGATCGCCGTTGCGGGGACAATTCCCGCGGCAAGTGCCACGGAAAGGGCGATGCCCATGGTTGCTCGTCTTGCTCTTCTTGCGAGAATGTCGTTCATCTCGGCACCTCATTTCAAGGGTCGGAGGCTATTTTGAGTTCTTGATGCGGCGGGTGGCTGTGGCGGTTATTCCGAGCCCCATGGCGGCGATTCCTGCTAGTGCGATTGCGCTCGGTGCTGCGTCGCCCGTGTTCGCGAGCTTGTCGGCGGTCGTATCTGCTTGCTTGCCGCTGCTCATGTTCGCCTGCTTGGTGGAGCTCGATGGAGCGTATTTGCCGGTCGCGGGCGAGCTAGCGGGCTGTGCCGTTTCGGCCGGCTGCGCTGAGCTGGAGGGTTTTGTCGTCTCGGCGGGTTTCGTTATCTCGGGCGAGGTGGCCTTGTCTGCCGCGGCCTTTGCCTCTTCGTATGCCTTGCAGGCGTCGTCATAGGCCGCTTGCGCCTTTTCCAAATCGCCGAGGAGCGCATTTCGCTTGGCTATGTCCTCGTCGATGTGGGCTTTAGCTTCCTCTGCCTCACTTTCGAAATACTGAACCTGTTTTTCCTGGCTTTCGAGCCGGCGTTGGTAGCGGTGAAGATCATCTTCACAAGATTTTTCTCGCCTTTCTGCCGACATGATCTCACTGCGCAACTGCTTTATTTGCTCCTTAATAGCTGTGCTGGGCTCCTCGTCGCCGAGTGCTTCAAGTGCCTTATCTAATTCTGCCTGAAGGCCGCTTGTCCGGTTGTGGGCCTCATCGTATTTGGCTTGGGCTGCATCGACGTTCGCTTGCATGGCGGGAAGGGGTGCCCTCCGTTTGGCGGCTTCCGCCACCACCATGTCGTAGAGTTCTTGAAATGCGGCAATGTCATCATCGATTTCCGCAAGTTTCTCGGGACTTGCGGCGTCTTTTGCGGCCTCGAGGTTTTTGAGCGCTTCCTGCATGGCTGCATACGCTTTTTCTTTTGCGGCGGCCGCATCTTCCGTCTGCAAGGCAACTGCACCGGTGGGGGCGCTGGTTTCTGCCGCGATCGCCGTTGCGGGGGCGATTCCCGCGGCAAGTGCCGCGGAAAGGGCGATGCCCACGGTTGCTCGTCTTGCTCTTCTTGCGAGAATGTCGTTCATCTCGGCACCTCATTTCAAGGGTCGGCGACTAACTTGGTAGCACTAATGTAAGTATATCAGGCGGTTTACCTGCTCTTGAATCTCGCCAGAAATAACGAGCTGTTTACTCGTCTTTCCTTGATTATCATTTTCATTGCAACAGCCTCAGGACTCAGCGCAACGCGTTGCGC